>NZ_JBXWTH010000058.1:0-48289 GCF_059613825.1 Ruegeria sp. SATB027 | reverse complement strand
CCAAACGCATGTTCAATACCATGCATCTGCAAAACCTTAACAAAGGCCTCTTCCGTCGTCATCTTCATAGGGGTGTTTCCTTATCTTCAGAACGCCAAAGCGTTGGTAAATTAGAGTATTTCGTCTCTGAGGTAATAGCCGACATAGGCTATGCGCTGGCCGAGGCGGCGGAAGGGTGTCAGGATGCCATGGCTGGGCAGCGGGGACGTGAAGATCGGCAGGGCAAAGGCCTTGTCTTTCTTGCCCGCGATCAGCTGTGCCATACGACGCCCGGCCTGAGCCGAGTACATAACGCCGTTGCCACCGTATCCCATCGCGTAGAACACGCGCTGTTGCGGGTCCGGTTGAAAGATACGCGGCATCATGTCGTGGCTGACATCGACCCAGCCCCACCATGAGTAATCGAGGTTGATATCCGTCAGCGCCGGGAACTTTCGGGCGAGGCCCTTCTTCAGAAGCTCCAGGTGTTTTTCGTTCTCGGCGTCTCGTCCTGTTACCGCGCTGCGGCTGCCGATCTGCATCCGGTTGTCGGGCAACAAACGATAGTAGTGGCGCAGGGTGCGGGTGTCCGTCAGGGGTGATTTGGTCTGAATGCCACACTCATCCAGCTCGGCCTGGGTCAGCCGCCGTGTCACCATCGAGTTCGACAAGATAGGCATCAGGCGGTGCTTTGTGCGCGTGTTCAGACCCGGCGGGGTATAGCCCGCGGTTGCCAGGGCCACCGTTTTGGCGCGGACGATGCCGCCCGGTGTGCGCAGGTGATGCACGCCGTTTTTCGTCTGCCATCCCATGACCGGACTGCCGGTGTGAATTTTCACCCCCAGACGGCGCGCCATGTTGACGTAGCCGAACGCCAGTTTACCCGCATGGATGCAGGTCCCGTCAGGTTCCCACATGGCACCTGCGGCCTCCATATCGCGCACGTGCTTTTCGTGAAGTTCTTCCCGGGAGAGGATGCGCGAACCATAGCCGAACACGTCGTTGAGCAGCTTGCTCTCTTTCTTGAGGGACGGCATGACCTTGTCGCGATGCGCGATGTAGTAGTGGCCACCCGGTTGGGGGTCGCAATCGATATCGTCGGACGCAATCAGATCGTTGAACAGCTGAAACGCTTCTGTGACCTCGGCATGCATGCGCTTGGCCACGTCCGTTCCCCACCGTTCGATCCATTGCGACCGCTTGAGCCGCCCGGATGAGATCTGGGCCTGCCCGCCGTTGCGGGTGGAGCAGCCCCAGGAGACGGTATTTGCTTCTAAAACAACGGCTTGAATGCCATGTTCCTTGGCAAGATGGATGGCGGTGGACAGGCCGGTATACCCCGATCCGATCACCACCACATCTGCATCCATATCGCTGGACACAGGTCCATCATCGGCCGGAGGTGTTCCGGCCGTTCCAATCCAATATGTGGGCGCGTGGTCGCGATTGTGACCCGGACCCGCATCAATGATCGGGTCATATTTGGGGTCATAGCTGGCCTTGGGCCAGTGACGCGGGATGCTGTTATCCACCATTCTTGTTTTTCTCCGAGGCTGCGCGCAGGGCGGCGGATCAGGCTTTGAACATTGGGCGCGTTTTGCGAAGCGCCTGTTTTACAACGATTTTACCGTCACGAACCGTGAACAGATCCGCACCTTCAGCTTCGATCCGCATACCGTTTGCATCGGTTCCCGAGAAGGTCCACTCGGACACCGCACGATCACCGTGGACAAAATGGCTGTGATGATCCCAATGGGCGTCTTTCATGCCTGCCCAGACGCCCGAAAACGCAGCGGCGATGGCTTCGGCACCTTCAACCTTGTTGCCGTATTTTTCGTCACCGGCCACGGTGTAGAACACGCAGTCGTCGGCGAAGTGGGTCATCACCCCGTCGATGTCGTGGCGGTTAAACGCGTCAAACGTATCCGCCAGGTCCTGCGCGGTCAGGGTTTTGTTCATTTTGTACTTCCTTGTCAGTGGGGTTGTTACATTTCGTCCGGGTTCGGAACGATCAGTGTCGGGATCCTCGAGCGCCGCAAAACGCGTTTTGCGACCGTGCCCAGAAAGGTGTGCGAAAAGCCGTGATCATGCGCGCCCAGCACGATCAGATCACAGCCCAGTTCGACCGAGCGGCGCAGGATCACTTCGGCCGGATGGCCATCTGTCACCTCGACCGAGGTAACCTGATCGCGAATTTTCCCGTCGTCGCCGTCGAACTGCGCCCAGAACTTGGCTTGCCGTTCGGCCAGAACCTTGCGCACCATCTCGTGACGACGCTCAATCGCGGTCTTGCGGGTCTCTTCGTTCATGATGAATATTTCCATCGTGATCTTGGCATCCTCCGACAGGGGTTCATTCACATGCAGCACGTGAATCTCCGCCCCGGTGGCCTGCGCGATGCTGGCGGCATGGCGCATGGCGTGACCCGAGTTTTCGGACAGGTCGGTGGCAAACAGGATGTTGGTGACCATCTGTTTCATGTCGTCATCCTTTCAGATCAGTAGCCAAACAGCCGTGGGAGCCACAGCGACAGTTCAGGGAAGAAGGCGATAACGAAGATCGCCACCGTGTTGGCCGCCGCAAAAGGCAGCGCGCGCAGCGAGATCTGTTCGATCGAGATGTTCGAGATACCGGATGCGATGAACAGGTTCTCACCCAGCGGCGGGGTCTGGAACCCGATGCCCAGCGTACAGACCATCACCACGCCAAAATGGATCGGGTCAATACCCACCGAATAGGCCACCGGCAGCATCACCGGAACAAGGATCAGGATGGTGGCCAGTGTTTCCATGAACATGCCGACGAACAGCAGGAAGAAGATGATCAGCGCCCAGATCACATAGAGGTTGTCGGTAAAGCTGAGCATCCCTTCTGCGATGATTGCCGGGATCTGGTTTTCCACCAGTAGACGACCAAACACCGTTGCTGTGAACAGGATCAACAGAACGCGGCCGGTCAGCCATGTGGTGGCTTCAAGCGACTGGAACAGCGACTGCCAGGTCAGTTCGCGATAGATGACAACACCCACGAACAGGGTGTAGAAGATCGCGACGATCGCAGCCTCGGTCGGGGTGAAAAAGCCGGTATAGATACCGCCCAGGATCACCAGCGGAGCCATCAGCGACCAGAACCCGCGATACATCTCGCACCCGACATTGCGGATCGACCAGCCCTCGGCGACGCCTTTGTAGCCGCGCTTTTTCGACATGAAATAGTTCAGGATCAGCAGGCTTGTGGCGATCAGGAAGGCGGGTACGAACCCGGCAATGAACAGTTTCGAGATCGAAACCGACTGGAAGGTGCCGAATTTCTCGACCGCTTCAGGCGGCGGGGCCATACCGAGCGCGGCAATGCCGAAGATCACCATCGGGATGGAGGGAGGAATGATAATCCCGAGGCCGCCAGAGGACGCAGTGATCGCCGAGGCATAGCCGCGCTCATAGCCGCGGTCGATCATTGCGGGGATCATCAGCATCCCAACAGCCGCGGTTGTTGCCGGGCCCGAGCCCGAAATGGCACCAAAGAACAGACAGGCCATGACCGTTGCGGCCGAAATACCACCGGTAAAAGGGCCGGCCAGACTTTCGGCAACGTTGATCAGGCGTTTTGAGATACCGGCAGCCTCCATCAGGGCCCCGGCAAGGATAAAGGCTGGCAGCGCCATCAGCGGGAACGAGCCCACGGATGTAAAGGCGATCTGCACGAATTTGATCGGGTTGTCGCCCAGATAGAGAAACGAGATCAGCGACGCGACACCCAGCGCCACCGTGATCGGCGCGCCAATGAGCAGCAAGAACAGAAATGATCCAAACAGGACCGTGACGATTTCGGATTCCATGGTTACCCCTCCCGGTCTCAGTGGTCTTTGGCCGCTTCGGCAGCGGCCTTGATCTCGTCCAGATCGATCTGGTCGGGATCGTGAATGTCCTCGCCTTTGACAAGGCGGCGGTAATTCACCTGAATGATGCGGAAGGTCATCAGCGCAAATGCGATGGGCAGCACCATGTAGATATACTTCATCTCGATGCCCAGTGTCTGGGATTTCCAGAACTTGTTCATCTTGTTGAAAACAAAGTCTGTCGCCAGATAGAGGAAGTAGACATTGAAGAAGAGCCAGAAGAGATCGGCAAAGGCTTCGACATATTTGATCGACCCGTCAGGCAGGAATTTGAACTGGAACGTCACGCGGTTATGCGCCCCTTTCAGGGCGGCGTAACTTGCACCGAAATAGACGAACCATACGAACATGTAGACCGAGAGTTCTTCGATCCAGCTGACCGAAAAGCCGAAGACTTCGCGCGCGATGATCTGCACGAATAAAAGGCAGACAAAGCCGGATAAGAGTATCCGGCAGATGACACTTTCTATGTTGTCCAGAAATTTCCAGAACATGTGGTTTCACTCCTCCCTGAGATGAGAAGAGCGCCGTGGCGCTCTTCCCGGTATCGCTCTGCGGCGATTATTGCTGCACCGGCTCGCGGCCGATGGCTTCAAGCACCGTGTTCAATTTATCGACGCCACCGATGGAGTCGTAGAACTGGGGCCATACGGCACCGGTCGCCAGTTCGATGAACTCGGCTTCGTCGTTTTCGGGATCGATGATCTCCATGCCTTTGGCGGTCAGCTCTTCCTTGATGGCGGCCTCGGAATCCCGCAGGAACTGTGCGGATGCCAGGGTGGCTTCCTGTCCTGCTTCAAGGAGGATTGCCTGATCTTCTGCGGACAGGTCCTGGAAGACCGCTTCTGAAACGATCAGCGGTTCAATCGAGAAGATGTAGCGCAGGTTGGTGACGTGGTCCTGAACCTCGTAGAACTTCATCGCGTTGATGGTCAGGTAAGGGTTGTCCTGCCCGTCGACCACCTTGGTTTGCAGACCGGTGAAGGTTTCCGACCAGGCCATCGGCGTCGGGTTGATGCCCCATGCCTTGTAGGTTTCGATCATGATCTCGTTCTTAGGAACGCGGATGACCAGATCCTGAAGGTCAGCAACCGATTTGACCGGCTTTTTCGAGTTGGTCAGGCGGCGGAAACCGGTATAGGTCCAGCCGATGATGCGCACGCCGGCATCACGGATGGTGTTTTCGACCAGTTCCTGACCGATTGGGCCCTGGGTCAGCTTTTCGGCATCTTCCAGGCTGAGGATCACGTAAGGCAGCGTGAAAACACCGACCGAAGGCGAGAAGGGCGTGATGTTGTTGATCGCCAGCAGCGACATATCCAGCGTTCCGATCGCCGCCTCGTTCACGGTGTCCTGTTCGGACCCCAGCTGACCGTTCAGAAACAGCGTTGCGGTATGTGCACCGCCCGACTTCTCTTCCAGCGCCTTGACGAAGGCGATGCCCAGAGCTTCCTGTGCGCTTCCTGCGCTATCGCCCACCGCGATCTTGAAGTTCTTCGCATCAGCCGTGCCCGCAACCATCAGTGCAGCAACGGAAACGGCGGCGCTGATGGTGCCAAGCTTTTTGATAAATGACATGGATGTCCTCCCATTTGTCGTGTTTCGAGGTGCGCGATGGCCTGGGGAGAAGGTGGCCAGTCCGATTCTGCCTCGGCCACAAGAGGCTATCTTGCCAACATGGTTTCGTCGTTGTTAATATTTGCGTGAAAGGTTTCACAAATGTCGAACTTTTAATATGAGACAAAACCCACTGGCCACCCGCATCGGGGACACGGACATCCGCCTTCTTCGGGTTTTCAAAACCGTTGCGGAAAGCGGAGGGTTTTCAGCGGCGGAAAATGAGCTCAACATCGGGAAATCAACAATCTCGAAACACATATCGGATCTGGAGCTGCGGCTGGACTTGAAGCTGTGCAACCGTGGCCCGGCGGGTTTTTCCCTGACTGAAGACGGCGAAAAAGTGCTGGCCGCGACAGAAGACCTGCTGATTTCGGTTTCTCAGTTCAGAACCGAAGTCAACGAGATCAAGCAGCAACTGGCAGGAAGTATCCGCGTGGCGCTGTTCGACCAATGCACCACAAACCCCGAAGCGCGCCTTGCCCGCGCCATTCACAGGTTCAACGAAGCCGCCCCTGCCATCCAGATCGAGTTGTCAATCGAACCGCCCAACGTCATTGAGACCATGGTTATCAGCGGGCAGCTGGATGTCGGGATCATCGCCCTGCACCGCCCCTCGGCAAGCCTGCATTATGCGCCACTTTATGGGGAAAACATGTTTCTGTATTGCGGGCAGGACAATCCGTTGTTCAGCCAGTCCGCTGACACGCTGAGTTTGCGGGACATTCAGGCGTACAACTATGCGGGTCTGAACGTGAACTCGCCCAACCTGATCTATGGCCAGCAACTGGGGTTTCGGCGCGCTGCCAAAGTGCAGAACGAACAGGCCCTTGCAATTCTTATTCTGTCAGGCAGCTATCTGGGCTTTCTTCCGGACCATCTGGCGCAGGAATTTGTCGAACAGGGGCTAATGAGGCAGGTGATGCCGCAGGAAATCAAATACAGAACGCGCTTTGCGGCGGTGACACGGAAACATCCGGATCCGACACGTGCGGCCAAGCTGTTTCTGGAAACCCTGCTGAGCGTCCATTCCGAGACGCCTTGAACCCGGCCTCGCCGCCTGTTTGCGCGTGGCACCCCGCAAGAGGATTTGTTCACCGTCGGCATGCGCCACCGGGTGCGCGCGGCCGCGCTTGTCGTGTCCACTAGGGCGATTGGCATGAGGAAAATGGGTCCAAAACGTCTGATTGAAAACAAATTTGACTTGGCAATTCCAGTTTGATTTCAATCGGCAAAGACCCTCACCTTTTGCCCCCAGACAACCGGAGAGCCGCATGTCATCCGACCCTGTTGCCGCCTTGCGCACCCAAACCGATCACGAGGCGCTATCATGAGCCGCGATGCCTTGCTGCAACCTTATCAGCTAAAGCACCTGACGCTGAAAAACCGGATCATGACGACCAGTCACGAACCCGCCTATCCCGAAGATGGGATGCCGACGGAACGCTATCGTGCCTATCACGAGGAGCGCGCCAAAGCGGGGGTTGCGATGACCATGACGGCGGGGTCGGCCGTTGTCAGCCGCGACAGCCCGCCTGCGTTCAACAATATCCTGGCTTACAAGGACGAGGTGGTCCGCTGGATGGCGGAGCTGACGGATGTCTGCCATGCCCATGGCTGTGCGGTGATGATCCAGCTGACCCATCTGGGGCGGCGCACGGGCTGGAACAAGGGTGACTGGCTGCCATCCCTGTCGCCGTCGCACGACCGGGAACCGGCGCACCGGGCCTTTGCCAAGAAGATGGAAGATTTCGACATCGCGCGGATTGTGACCGATTACGCCGATGCTGCCGAACGGATGCAGGCCGCCGGGCTGGATGGAATTGAATTGCAGGCCTATGGCCATCTGATCGATCAGTTCTGGTCGCCGATGACCAATCGGATGGATGCGCCTTTTGGGGGCAATTTGGACAACCGGTTGCGCTTTGGCTTCATGGTTCTGGATGCAATCCGCGACCGCGTCGGGCGCGATTTCATCATAGGGGTCCGTTATACCGCCGATGAGGTGGAAAAGGGCGGCATCACCGAAGCGGAAGGGTTGGAGATTGCCCGAAGGCTGCGCGACAGTGGTCAGGTCGATTTCCTGAACATCATTCGCGGGCGTATTCATACCGACCCGGCCATGACGGATGTGATCCCGGTTCAGGGAATGAAAAGCGCACCCCATCTGGATTTTGCCGGGCGGGTGCGGGCCGAGGTAGGGATGCCGACCTTTCACGCCGCGCGCATTCCCGATGTGGCAACGGCGCGGCATGCGGTGGCCTCGGGCCTGCTGGACATGGTCGGCATGACCCGCGCGCATATGGCCGATCCGATGATCGTTGCCAAAATCCGGGCAGGACGGGAAGAGGATATCCGGCCTTGCGTCGGTGCCACCTACTGCCTTGACCGCATTTATCAGGCGGGTGAGGCGCTGTGCATCCACAACCCGGCCACCGGGCGCGAGTTGTCGATGCCGCATGTGATCCCCGCCGCAGAAACGCGCCGCCGCGCGGTGATTGTGGGCGCAGGCCCCGGCGGGCTTGAGGCCGCGCGGGTTGCGGCCGAGCGCGGGCATGACGTCACGGTTCTTGAGGCCGCCCCCGAACCCGGCGGTCAGGTCCGGCTGACCGCGCAATCCCGACGCCGGTCCGAGATGATCGGGATCATCGACTGGCGCATGGCCCAATGCGCGGCGCGCGACGTGACATTTTGGTTCAACACCTTTGCGGACGCCGATGCTGTAACCGCGCTTGCGCCGGACATGGTGGTAATCGCAACCGGCGGGTTGCCCGAGGTGACGGTTCTGGAAACGGGTAACGATCTGGCGGTTACTGCCTGGGATATCCTGACCGGTGATGTGCGCCCCGGCGACAATGTCCTTATCTATGACGATGCGGGGGATCACCCGGCCCTGATGGCGGCTGAGGCTATCGCACAAGCGGGCGGGCGGGTAGAAATCATGACCCGCGACCGCAGTTTTGCCCCCGAAATCATGGGAATGAACCTGGTGCCCTACATGCGGGCCCTGCAAAAGACCGGAGCCGTGTTCACAGTCGCGCGGAAGCTGAAATCTTTGATGCGGTCAGGCAATCAGCTGGAGGCCGCCATTGGAACGGATTACTCGGACCTGACAGAAAAGCGCCTGTATGATCAGGTGGTTGTCAATCAGGGTGTTTTGCCGCTGGATGATCTGTACTTCGACCTGAAACCGCTGTCGCGCAACCTGGGCGCCGTGGATTATGAAGCGCTGGTTGGCGGGTCCGGCCCCGTGTTTCCGCAATCTGTCCCAGAGGCCGGGTTTGATCTGTACCGGATCGGCGATGCCGTTTCATCACGTAACACGCATGCTGCCATTTATGATGCGCTGCGCTTGGGGCTTCGGTGGTGAAATCATCGAAGCACACCACAAGCAGCCTTTCACCTGACAGTCAGTCAAAGGACCGGACATGAGCAACACAGAGGTCATCGAAACCGTTTGGATTCCCATGCCGGACGGCGCAAAACTTGCGGCACGGCTTTGGCTGCCCGGCTCGGCGCGAACAACGCCTGTTCCCTGTGTTCTGGAATACATCCCCTATCGCCGTCGGGATCGCACCCGGATGCGGGATGAAAGCATGCATCCGCATTTCGCCGCAGCAGGCTATGCGTCGATCCGGGTGGATATCCGCGGTTATGGTGACAGCGACGGGATCCCCGAAGACGAGTATTCGCATCAGGAGATTCAGGACGGGCACGACATCATCCAGTGGATTGCAGATCAGGACTGGTGCGACGGAAATGTCGGAATGTTCGGCAAAAGCTGGGGGGCGTATAACGCCTTTCAGGTGGCCGCGACCCGCCCACCAGCGCTGAAGGCGATTGCGCCGGTGATGGGAACGGATGACCGCTGGCGCGAGGATATTCACTTTTACGGCGGCTGTCTGGCCAATGACAATTTCTGGTGGGGCTCGATCATGCAGCTGTACAATGCCATGCCGCCCGACCCCGAGATTGTGGGCGCGGATCGCTGGATCGACATGTGGCGCGCACGGTTGGAGGGGGTCGAATTCTGGCCCGCCAAGTGGCTGGAACATCAGACCCATGACGACATGTGGCGGCGCGGCTCGATCTGCGAAAACTATGCGGATGTCGATGTGCCGGTGTATTTCTTTGGCGGATGGATGGACCTGTATCGCGACACGCCGTTCCGCATCGCGGAACACCTGAGCGGGCCGGTCAAGATCCTGATGGGCCCCTGGGCGCATCTGTATCCGCAAGAAGGGGTGCCGGGGCCCCGGGTCGATTTCGTCGGCGAGGTAATCCGGTTCTGGGACCATTGGCTGAAAGGGATCGACACCGGCCTGATGAACGAGCCGCCCTTGCGGTTTTTCCTGCAAGACAGTGCCGCCCCGTCCGGGACACATGTGCACCGCGAGGGGCGGTGGATCGAAGAGCCGAGCTGGCCGTCGCCAAATGTCAAGGACCAGCCCTTGTGGCTGAATGACGGAACCCTGGACGCCTCCGCCGGGTCGGGCGGGGAGATGTCGGTCTGTTCGCCACAGAATTTCGGGGCCGCAGCGGGCGACATGTGTTCCTTTGCAATACCCGGAGATATGGCAGCAGATTGCCGGATCGAGGCCGCAGGGGCGCTGCAATTCAAAGCAAAGCCCTTGGAAAAGCCCATAGATATTCTGGGCCAGCCCTCGGTTGACCTGACAGTTTCTGCCGATCGGGCGCAGGGCATTGTTGCGGCCCTGCTGGTGGATGAGGCCCCGGACGGCGCGCAGACATTGATTGCACGCGGGTTCTGCAACCTGACGCACCGGATCAGCGACACTGAACCGACGCCGATTACACCCGGCGAAGACATGCACGTGACTGTCCCGCTTTATGGAACCGGTTATCGGGTATTGGCGGGTCATCGCATCGTTCTGCAAATCGCGTCTGCCTATTGGCCGGTCCTGTGGCCAGCGCCGGAACCTGTGACGCTGACGATCCGACCCGGCACGTCGCGGCTGATCCTGCCCGTGCGAAACCAGCGAGATGACGCGCCAGCCCCACGCCCGCTGCCCGAACCTCAGGGTTCCGACGTCGCCCCGCGGAAGACGAACGTTCGCTCTGGGTCGATGGAGCGTTCGGTCCACACCGATCTGACCAATGGCGCGGTGACACACAGGTATTTCCTTGACGGGGGTGTCTTTGGGCCGGTGGGCGATATTCGCCTTGACGATATCGGCACGGTGCTGAGCGATATGTCGGAACGACGCTACACCATCCAGCCGGGTGATCCGTTGTCGGCAGTGGCCACAATGGAGCAAACCGCCGGATTCGACCGCGAGGGTTGGTCAGCCAAGATCTGGACCTGTTCCGAACAAAGGGCGACAGCGACCGAATTTCACCTGACCGCGCGCCTAAAGGCGTGGTCGGGTGACGATCTGATCTTTGAGGACGAACAGTCTTATGTCATCCCCCGCAACGGGATGTAGGCGCAGAATGGTTTACAGACTTGCCCGTCTTGAGGTGTGTGGGTTCACAGGATCGAAACTGTTCAGGGCGCTCATCCGGGGACAACTTGCATCAATCGGAACCGATCTTTGAGCGAGATTGCAAAATCCTGTAGCAAGGGCGCAAGAAAGCAGGATGAAGGAGTGTTGCCATGACGAGTTTTTCCGAAAACCTGCGCGCCCTGCGGCATGAGTTTCACCGTAACCCCGAGCTTGGCTTTCAGGAGGACTGGACCAAGGCCCGGATCGCCGATCACTTGAGAAGCCTTGGCATCGAGGTGCATGAAGGTGTCGGCGTTGTTGGTGTTCTGCGCGCGGGCCATGGCAACCGGTCCATCGGTCTGCGCGCGGATTTCGACGCGCTGCCCATTACCGAAGCCAACAGCTTTGCCTACAAGTCTCGGAACCCGGGCGTGATGCATGCCTGCGGCCATGACGGCCATACGACGATGCTGCTGGGCGCGGCCGAGCTTTTGGCCAGGGATCAGGGCTTTGACGGCACCGTTGTCTTCCTGTTCCAGCCCAACGAGGAGCACGGGCTGGGCGCGCGGGCGATGATTGACGAAGGCGTCCTGCGGGATTTTCCGATTGACGAAGTCTATGGCGCGCACAATCTGCCGGGCGAACCCGTTGGACGGGTTTCAACCCGCGCCGGTGTCATTTGTTGCAGCGAAAGCCTGTTCGAGATCACCATCACCGGTCAGGGCGGCCATGCCTCGATGCCCCATGTCGGGTGCGAGACAATCACGCCCGCAGCAGAGCTTGTTCTGGCCTTGCAAACCATCGTTTCGCGAAAGCTTGCCCCATTGTCTGGCGCGGTCGTTTCCGTGACCGAGTTCATCACCGATGGGCAGCGCAACGTCCTGCCGGGTCGAACAGTGTTGAAAGGGGACGCACGGGCGATGTCCCCCGATGACCGCGCGCGGATTGAACACCATATGCGGCAGATCGCGGCGGGCGTGGCGGAAAGCCACGGTGTCGCGGTGACGGTGGAATTCCGGACCGAATTCATCGAGGCAATCAACGATACCGACGCCGCAACCCATGTGGTTTCAGCAGCAAAAACGCTGGGTCTGGAGGTTGACGGCGACCGGACCGCCATGTCGTTTTCCGAGGATTTCGCGGAATTTGCGGCTGCGGTTCCGGGGTGTTTTCTGCTGATCGGCAATGGAACCGAGGGGTCGAATGGCCGCCCCCTGCACGCGGACGATTATGATTTCAACGATGCGCTGCTGCCATTGGGGGCAAACCTGTGGGCCGAACTGGTGCGGCAACGTCTGCCAGTGACCACCTGACTGCGCAGGACGATCCGTGGATGTTTCGGATCGCTTCCTCTGGTCGCCTCAAACATTCGCCCACGGATGCCGGACTTTTCCAGAATGATCAGCGTGCCGCTTCGGTGGACACGCGTGCCGAACCCGACCATTCAGCACCGGATGCGCCGGTCAGGAACCCATCGCTTAGCCTAATACCGGGATCGCCCGCGCGCAGGGCATGTTCCAGATCGCCCCGGTCAAGTTGACCATCCAGCCGCTGACGGTAGAGCGCGCAAAGCCTTGGGAACCCCTGAGATTGCGGTGACAGGCGCAGGGCCGAGACGCCCGCGCTTTGCAGCAACTCGATCTGATGATCCGTGCAGGCATAGCTGTCTGACAGGGTCTGCACGCCGTTCATGGCCATGAACGGCTGTCCATCCCCGGTCAGCACATCCAGCCCGTCTGGATCGTTTTCGCAGGCAAACTGGCAGTTGTCTTTGCTGCGCCCATGCAGGCGCGCGTGGTAACACCGGCCGGAGATGGCCAGCGGCAGGCGACCGTGGCCCCAAACCTCGACCGCGACACCCAAACTGGTGGCGGCCTGTGCCAGAACCCTGACCGAGGCGATTGGCAGTTCCGGCGGCAGGCATATGCGACGCGCGCCACGTGACGCCAGCCATGCCAATGTGCCTTCGTTATAGACATTGATCAGCGGTCCGACATCGAAATCGGTGTTTTCGGGCAGATGCGCCAGCGCGGTCAGATCGTTGATCTCGACCGTGACCCCCAGATCCGCCAGATCGGCGGTCAGCTTGCGTTCACGCCTGAGCGTCACCAGTGCAAGACTGGTCAGCGCAACCTGTTTGCCAGCCCCAACCAGACGGGCAATCGCATCGGGGATCCGATCCTGATAGAACGGCAGACGCTTGGAGCAAACCAGCTCACCCAGCACGATGCGGTCGACGGGGGTTTGGGCCAGATCCTCATAAAAGGATGTCCAGTTTTCGGCAGGCCAGAAAAACTGGTTGGGGCCAACGGTCAGTTCCATCGCGCTATCTCCAGGTTTTTTTGTAGGCGCCGGTTGTCATGGCCTGGCCTTCGGACAAACGGGCCAGCATCCCCTCGGGCAGAGGGCGTCCGGCCTCAAGCGCGTCGACAGCGGCGCGGAAATTCCGAACCACCTGCGCGACGTAGGATTTCGAACGCTGGCGCCCTTCGATCTTCAGCGCGGTAACACCGGCCTTCTGCAATTGCGGGATCAGCCGTTCCGCGTTCAGGCTGACGGGGTCTTCGAACAGGTGGCCCGTCTTTTCACCTGCGGAAAAGCACCCTTTGCACAATGTCGGATAGGGTGCAGGCTGGTTTCGTTCGACCCGGTGGATCAGGTAGCCACCAAGACGGGTGTTCAACGCGCCCTTGTCGTTCTGGTATTCAACATGGCTGGCGGGCGAACAGACGCCATTCATGTTCGGAGACAGCCCGGTGGCATAAGAGGACAGCGAACAGCGACCTTCGGCCATCACACAGAGCCCGCCGAACACAAAAACCTCGGTCTCGACTTCTGTTTCGGCGTTGATGACGGCGATTTCGGGAACCGACAGCACGCGCGGCAGGACCACGCGTTTGACGCCGAAGGTTTCGGCATAGAAGTTGATCACATCGGCATTGGCGGCCGCGGCCTGCACGGACAGGTGCCTGCGCAGCCGCGGATGGTTGCACGCGGCATAATCCAGCAGCCCGATATCGGCGAGGATCACGGCATCCGCGCCGCAAATTTCCGCATCGGCCACGGCGCGGTGCCAGATTGCTTCGCTGCCCGCGCGGGGAAACGTGTTGATCGCAACCAGTACCCTGGCCCCGTGGTCATGGGCAAAGGCAACGCCCGCGCGCATTTCGGCCCGGTCAAAGTTCAGACCGGGAAAGTTGCGCGCATTGGTTTCATCATTGAAGCCGCAATAGACCGTATGCGCCCCGGCCTTGACGGCTGCGCGCAAGGCGGCGGGCGTTCCTGCCGGGCAGACGATTTCCATTACCATAGTACAGCGTCTTCCGGTCGGGTCAGGTACAGGCCGGTTCGACGTTCCACCAACGCGATGAGCTGCTTGAGCGGGCGCGCAAGCGGGCCGGAGAGGGCTGCGGCCTCGTGCGCGAGGTCCAGTTCCGCGTCGTCGATTGCATTGCGCAGGGCCAGCGCCGCAGCCGTATCGCCCTCGATCACCAGATCACGTGAGAAGAACAGCGCATCGCCGTCAAACGCACCGTGAACCAGCCCAAGAAGGGCCGCCAGAGGGCCGGAAATACGCGCAACCCCTGTCCCGCCGCGCCGGGTCAGTGTCACCTTTGGGGCACCGCCATTCGGATCAAGCAGCAGGACAACAGGCAAATCCGTCGGATCAAGAACGAAAACTGATCTTCCGTATGGGCCAAGCCGTTGAAACATTTCCGGGTTTTTCTTTGCCAACTGGCGCGTGAAGACCGTCAGCGACAGTGACAAGGGGGCAAGCGGCGCTATCCGAAGCATCGCCGCCAAAGCCGCCGGGCAGCGCGGTATCGTGTTCTCAGGAACGGGCAACGAGACCTCCTGCTGTCTCAACATTGTGACCTTGGATGCCTTCCTAGGACGATCGCGATAGGGGTGACTTGACGGTTGTCAATTCGACCCCTCGCTTTCGTTGCTAGAGGGTGGACACCACCGTCGGAGCAACCCCATTCGCACCCTGCCGCAATATCCCAGCCTTCGGCATTTTCTGAAATGGTGCGAGGACACCGGACAGTTCAGGCGCATCCCTGATCCGGTTTCCGTACGCCACCAGATGACCGCTGTTCACCGCGCCGTGCTTGAGGCGGGTGGGCCGGTTCTGCAATTTGACCACCCGACAGACGTGTCCACTGATCGGTTCGATACCCCCGTCGTCGTCAACCTGTTCGGCACTTCGGAACGCGTCGCCGCCGGGCTGGGCGTTTCTTCCGATGGGCTGGATGATCTGGGCACGTTTCTGGCCGCGCTTCGGGCCCCGACGCCGCCGGGCGGGGTGCGGGATGCGCTGTCCCGGTGGCCGATGCTGAAGGCCGCATTATCCACACGACCGAAGCAAGTCAAAACCGCCGTTGTTCAGCAGGTTTGCCACAGCGGAACCGATGTTGATCTTTCTGCGCTGCCGATCCAGACACATTGGCCCCGGGACGCGGGGCCTCTGATCACCTGGCCCGTGGTCATCACCCGGCCCCGTGGCAGCGAACCCGACGCGGCACAGACCTACAATGCCGGTGTCTATCGCGTTCAGGTGCTGGACCGAAAGCGTCTGATTATGCGCTGGTTGCCACATCGCGGCGGGGCTGCCCATCACCGCAGTTGGGCGCAGCACGGCGAAAAGACGCCGGTCGCAATTGTTCTGGGTGCAAACCCCGCGACCTTGTTGTCGGCGGCTCTGCCCCTGCCCGAAATGGTGTCTGAGCTGACATTTGCCGGGGCCCTGAACCAGAACCGGCCACGTTTGGTTCCGGCCAAATCCGTCCCTCTGCTTGTACCGGCAGATGCCGAGATCGTTCTGGAAGGCTGGGTGTCGCCAAGCGAGACAGCACCCGAAGGGCCGTTCGGGGATCATACCGGGTACTACAATCCCGCCGAGCCGTTTCCGGTGATGCATGTCACGGCCGTGACCCATCGCGAGGCACCGCTGTATCTGTCGACCTTTACCGGACGCCCGCCTGACGAACCCGCCATCATTGGCGAAGTGTTCAATCGCCTTGCCTTGCCGACCATTCGCGCTCAGATCCCCGAAATACACGATCTTTGGCTGCCGCCCGCCGCCTGTTCCTATCGTATGGCAATCGTTGCCATCGACAAACGATATCCGGGGCAGGCCCGGCGCGTGATGATGGCCCTGTGGGGAATGCTGCCGCAATTCAGCTATACGAAAATGATCATCGCGGTCGATGCCGATATCGACCCCCGCAACTGGGAGGATATTGCCTGGGCGCTTGCCACACGCATGGACCCGGGCCGGGATGTGATGGTGCTGGACAGGACACCTATGGATTATCTGGATTTTGCATCGCCCGAACCCGGTCTGGCCGGAAAAGTCGGCATCGACGCCACGACGAAACTGGGCAGTGAAACGCAGCGGGAATGGGGGACGGTGATGCACACTGCGGATGGAGATCACGCCTTTGCGGAAGACCTTGTAAACCGATTGATACCGGAGCTGAAAGCATGACAAACGCCCGTGTTGTTTTGGGGGTATCCGGTGCGTCGGGCGCGGCGTTGGGCCTTGCCGTGGCCCGGTGTCTGGCGTCATCGGATATCGAGACCGATCTTGTGGTCAGCGCAGCCGGGATGCGGACCCTTGCGCAGGAATGCGGCCCGGACGCTTTGCCAAACCTGCGGCAACTGGTGACGCGGCATCACCCGAACGCCGATATCGGTGCCAGCATTGCGTCCGGGTCGGTTCCGGTATCCGGCATGATCGTTGCGCCCTGTTCCATGCGAACGCTTGCCGCGATTGCGCATGGGCTGGACGATAACCTGCTGACGCGCGCCGCCAGTGTTCAGCTCAAGGAACGCAGGCCGTTGGTTTTACTGACACGCGAAGCACCGCTGACGCTGGCCCATTTGCGCAACATGACGGCGGCGGCAGAAATGGGGGCCATCATCCTGCCCCCGGTTCCTGCGTTTTATCTGAAGCCCGACACCCTGATGGATATCGTGTCCCAGATCGCTGCACGCGCGGTGGACTGCCTGCGCATTTGTGACCCGGTGGCGCAAGAGTGGCGCCCGCAATGCGCTGGTGGGTGAGTTCGGGCGCCTCCGGCGGGAGTATTTGGAAAAAGATGAAGTCGCCTGAAGGGCCGAGACGAGACATCTTTTGGAGCGTCTTATTGGCCTTGCCTGCCTGTAGACGGGTTATGAGCGTCAGCACCGCAGTCTGGCGCCTGTAGGGTCAAACGGTGCCTCGGCCAGTACGCGCGCCTTGTGCGGTTTGCCGATGACCTGAATGACCACCTCATCGCCCGGCAGCGCGGTGTTTGGGTTGCGGAACCCCAGCGCCAGCGATTTCCCGACTGAATACCCGTACGCCCCCGATGTGACACGGCCGACAGGCACACCATCAGGTGTAAAGATCGGCTCACTGCCGGTGGCGTCGGCATCCTCGGTCACGTCCAGTTCAAAGATGGACAGGACCTCGCGCGGAGCTTTGTCCTTGATGGACAGATAGGCATCTTTGTGCAGGAAATCCTTGTCCAGCTTGATCAGACCCGTCAGCCCGACCTCTTGCGGCCAGTATTCCTGAGAGTATTCCCGCCCCCAGGATCCATAACCCTTTTCGATGCGAAGCGACCCAAGCGCCCGTCCACCCACGGGGCCGCCACCGCAATCTTTAGCGGCTTGGAGCAATGCAGAGTAAAGCGCGACCTGATCGGTTTCGGCGCAGTGCAGTTCCCAACCCAGATCGCCGGTAAAGCTGACCCGGATGGCCACGCAATCAACACCTGCGACGGTGATCTTTCGCGACCGCATGAAGCGGAACGCCTCGTTCGACAGATCGGCATTGGTCAGGCGCGCCAGCGCCTCGCGAGATTTCGGGCCGGCGATGTTGAACCCGGCAATGCGGTCCGTTGCGACTTCAAGAGTTGTGCCC
Source organism: Ruegeria sp. SATB027 (assembly GCF_059613825.1). Lineage (NCBI taxonomy): Bacteria > Pseudomonadati > Pseudomonadota > Alphaproteobacteria > Rhodobacterales > Roseobacteraceae > Ruegeria > Ruegeria sp. SATB027. The sequence goes on along the minus strand of NZ_JBXWTH010000058.1, from coordinate 30,435 downwards.
TGAGGCATTTCCACCATTTGAAAGAAGCGCTGATGATAGCGTTCAGCCATGCCGGAGCCGATCATCATGTATTCGTCTTCCGCCAGCTTGGTGATGGTGAAATCACCCGCCACGCCACCGCGTACCGAGATCAGCGGCGTCAGGCAGCTGCGCCCAATTTCGGTCGGCACGCGATTGGCCACCAGTCGGTCCAGCCAGTCATGGGCACCGGGCCCCTTGATCACGTAATTGGCGAAATTCGAGATATCGATCACGCCCACGCTGTCGCGCAACATCTGAACCTCTCGGCCCACGGGCTTCCACCAGTTCTGGCGGGTAAAGCCGGTGGTCTCTTCCACCTCGGGCTCATCGGCGAACCAGAGCGGATGTTCCCAGCCGCAATTAAGGCCAAAGACGCAGCCCATCTGCTTCTGCATCTCATAGGCGGGGCGCACACGGGCCGGACGGCCTGCGCTGCGTTCCTCGTTGGGGAAATGGATCTTGAAGCGGTGGGTGTAGGCATCCTGAACACGGGCCTTAGTGAATGCCTTGTCGGCCCAGTCGCCAAACCGGGCCAGATCCCAGGCGAACATGTCATATTGCGGCTCGCCCTCGATCATCCATTGCGCCGCCAGCAAGCCCAAGCCCCCGGATTGCGAGAAACCGGGGATCAGGCCGCCGCAGAGGAAATAGTTCTTCAGCTCGGGCACCGGCCCCCACAGCATGTTGGCGTCGGGCGACCAGATCATCGGCCCGTTGATCACGCGTTTCACCCCGGCAGTGGCCGCGACCGGCACGCGTTCGGTGGCGCGGATCACGTTTTCCATGATCCGGTCCAGATCGTCGGGGAACAGATCATGGGCAAAATCCAGCGGCGTGCCGTCTTCGGCCCAGAATTTCATGTCTTTCTCATAAGCTCCGATCAGAAGGCCGTTGCCCTCCTGCCGGAAGTAATACTCGCCGTCGCGGTCGGCGATCGAGGGCAGACGGCGCCCCAGGCTGGCGACCTCGTCGATGCTTTCGGTCACGAAATACTGATGCTCGGTCGGTTGCAGCGGCAGGGTCAGACCCGCCAGCGCCGCCACCTCGCGCCCCCAGAGACCGGCGGCGTTGACAACCCACTGGGTGTGAATGTCGCCTTTGGGCGTGCGCACGATCCAGCTGCCGTCGGGTTGTTGTTCGGTTCCCGTCACCGGGCAGAACCGTTCGATGGCGGCCCCCATGGCGCGGGCCCCGGCGGCATAGGCGTGCGGCACGCCCGACGGGTCGACATTGCCGCCATCGGGTTCATACATGATGCAGCGGATGTCATCGAACTGCGCCAGCGGGTGCAGTTCCTTGGCTTCTTCACGGCTGACTTCGTAGAAGTTCAGACCATAAAACCGGGCTTTCGCCTCTTGCAGGCGCAGCTGGTGCTCACGCTCTTCGGTCTGGGCCAGATAGAGCGAGCCGGGCTGGAATACGCCGCAGCTTTGGCCGGTTTCCTGTTCCAGCTGTTTATACAGATTCATCGTATAGTGCTGGATGCGGGTGATGTTGTTGTTGTCGTGCAGCCCGTGGATATTCGCCGCTGCGTGCCAGGTCGAGCCGGAAGTCAACTCGTTCCGTTCCAGTAGGACAACGTCGGTCCAGCCAAGCTTGGCCAGATGGTACAGGATCGAACAGCCGGCAAGGCCCCCTCCGATCACGACAGCTTGTGCATGGGTTTTCATGAGTGCTTGTCCCTTGGTCCACCGCAGCTCAGGCGGCGATTTCTTTCATGACAGCCAGAAATCTGGCGACTTCTCCGATCGAGTTGTAGTGGCACATCGAGACCCGGACGCAGGCGTCATAACCCAGCGGCGTCAATATGTTGCCAGAGTAGTGGTCGGCCTTGCGCAAATGGGTGCGAATACCCTCATCGTTCAGCCGTTTGACGACATCCGCCGAGGCCACGCCCTGCACGCGCAGCGACACCAGCCCTTCGCGTGCGGGGTTGTCGGCACCGCCCAGAATGGTGACCTTCTCCATCTCGGCCAGACCGCTCAGGTTGCCGGTGCCGTGGATCATCGCGTCGGTCAGTGCCTTTTCCTGCGCGTGGATGGCTTCGCCCGCTGCCAGAAATCTGGCACGCCGGTCGGTGGCGTCGCTGACCTGACTGCCAAGCCATTCGAAGTAAGACACAACGTCGGACATGGTCGCATAGGCCCCGGTATCGCGCGTGCCCATTTCCCAGTTATCTGTCGGACCGTCCAAAAGGGCATTGTGTTCAAGCCGCGTCAGCCGGTCGGAAATCCACGCAACGCCGTAGCCATGGCGTGAAAACACCTTGTAGGGCGAGATCACGTAGCCGTCGACGTCATACGCGCTGAGATCGATCCGGCCATGGGCGGCGTGCTGGATGCCATCGACAATGATGAAACAGTCTGGCGCCACGGCGCGGATCGCCTGCGAAACAGCGGCCACATCGACGCCCATGCCCGTCACCGGTGAGGTGTGCAGGATTGTCGCCACTTTGGTGTCGGGGGTGACGGCCGCAGCATAGGCGTCGGCTGTCACGGTGCCGGTGTCGTCATTGTGGGGCACCAGCACATGGGTCTGCCCGGCAATACGGGCCCAGCGATCACAGGCCGAGCGTGTGGCGGGGTGTTCCAGTGTCGACCCCAGCACAATCCCCGGACCGGTTCCCAGACAGGCGTTCATGATCAGCCGGAACAGAAGTTCGGTGCCGCTTTCACCGACAAAGAACTGACCACCGGGTGCATTCATGAAATCCCGCATATCGGCCTTGGCCGCGTTGATCGTGGCAACCAGCGCATGAGACCCCGGATTGTCGCGCCCCTGATTGTCAGGGATTGCGGCGTGACGTGCCGAGCTGTCCAGCACGGATTTCAGTGTCAAAGCCCCGCCGGCGTTTTCGAAAAATATCCGCTCGCCCTGTTCGGGGCAGTGATCGATCTGGGCAAAACGGTCGCGGATCTGGTTCAGCAGATTTTCCGAAATTTGGCTCATGAAAAGCGGCACCTTTGTATTTTGTGAACGTATGATGTTTCAGACAAGCCTAAGATGGTTTCCCCGCGGGGCAGGCCAAATTTCCCGTGACTGTGCGGCTGGTTCAACATGTGCTTCAATCCCGAGCGGCCCTTATTCCGACTATGGCGTAGAGGGCGCGGTATCTTGTTCTTTTGCGACGTAAATACAGTCACGTCTGCGACACGGCGCGTTGGGTGGGCTGGAATACCCGCCCCATATGCCGGTGCGCACCCGCCTTTGATGCGGGCAGCCGACCGGGGCGGTTTCCATGCTTTTGCCTGACCCACGGCTATAGCAGATCAAACAACCGCCCCGGAACAGTCCCGTGCCTTGGCAGGTCAAGCGCCCGCATCAGGGCAAACATCATGGCCTGATTGGACGTCACAACAGGTTTATCAAGGGCCGCTTCGATCCGGTCGATGGCCTCGACCGCGCGCATGTCGGTGCAGCTGAGTATAACGGCCTCGGCCTTTGGGTGGTCGGCCTGCATGGCAAGGTCGAAAACCTCGTCCGGGGTCAGTTCGCCCTGCCCGTAATTGCCCAGCTCGCGGCCGATATCGGCACATTTCACCGTTGTGATCCGGTTCTGCGTCAGAAAATCCATGGCCTGCGTGTTGATCTCGCCCAGATAGGGCGAAGAAAAACCGACCCGGGACAGGTCGAGCGCATGGATCGCAGCAACAAGCGCCCCAGCGGCGGTAATACACACGGCCCCCGACGCGGCCCTGATGTCCTGTGCCAGCTGGTGGTCAAAGGACGGGCCATGGGTCAGCGTGGCCGAAGTACAGCCATAGAGCACCACATCGGGCCGAACGCCCGAGATCATCTTGAGGTCATGGCTGATATCCGAGGCCCCCAGACCCGCCATCTGATCCGATCCGGGGATCTCATCCACGTCATAGCCACCCATTCGCTGAAAATGCACCGTCGTGTCCGGGCAGCGCATCAGCATCATGTCAGCTTCGAGATTGGTGTTGGTAAAGGGCACAAGCACCCCGATTTTGGCCCGTGTCCGGGTTTCAAAGGTCATGACGTCACCTCTTTCAGAACAGTCAGGCAGCGCTCCATCACTGCCGTGTCGCAGATCGTGGCGCGCAGGCAATCCGCGAGGCCATAGCCGCCCATTCCGCGCATGAGCAAACCCGCTTTGCGCAACGCGGCATCCGCTTTTTGCGCCGTCGCGGCATCGGCAAAGCGGATCAGGACAAAATTGGTGTGGCTGCGCGGAACAGATAATCCCAGCGCCCGGCACCCATCGGCAAAGCCATCCCGGATGGCGGCGGTTCTGGCAACCGTGTCGCGCATGTGGGGCTGATCCTGCATCGCTGCCGTTGCCATGGCCTGAGAGAGGGTCGATACGTTGTTGGGGTTGAGCAGCTTTCGCAGCTCAATCGCGACCTCTGACGGGAAAAGACCCCATCCCACGCGCGCGCCCGCCAGACCGTAAGCCTTTGAGAAGGTGCGTATGACCACGGTATCCCCACGTGCAACGAGGGCAAAGATTTCAGCCGGGTCGTGATCGCGATCGGCGAATTCGGCATAGGCCTGATCGACCACCAGCAGCACGTTCCCGGGCAGGGTGTTGCGCAGGCGGATGATCTCGGCATTCGGGATCAGGGTGCCGGTCGGGTTGCCGGGGTTGCAGACAAAGACGATCCGGGTTTCAGGCGTGACAGCGGCCAGAATGTCATCGACCGAGACGGTCAGATCAACCTCGCGCGCTTTCACATAGTCTGCCCGCACCTGCGCCGTGGCTGAGGCCACATAGGCATAGCCGTAATCCGTGCCCAATACATGGTCGCCCGGCCCTGAATAGGCGCGGATCAGGCAGCCGATCAACTCCATCGATCCGGCACCGCACAGGATGTTGTCGGCTGGCACTGCATGCACCTGAGCGATGGCGGCGCGCAGGTCCGACCAGTCGGGATCGGGATAAAGCGGCATCCGGTGCAATGCCGCCTGCCCCGCCGCAATTGCGGCAGGGCTGACCGGGAAAGCGCTTTCATTCTGGGCCAGAGATACAGTGTCCGGCGCGCCCAGATCGGCCAGCGCATAGGCCGCCATGGCACGAATGTGATCAACTGCGCTGATCATGAGGCACCCCCATAGGCTTTGGCCCCTTCTTCTGTGACCAGCCCGCGCCTGAGGTCCAGCGCCAGCGCCTCGGGGTCGCGCGCGGCCGGGTCGCCAAAGCCGCCGCCGCCGGGGGTGTCGAAGATCAGGTAATCGCCGCTTTCCACGCGCAGCTCGCCCTTGCCCGGAATGTCTGCGCCGCCATCGCGGAACCGGATACGCCCCGGTGCGCCGGGCAGGCCGCCCATGCGGCCCAGAGCTGGGAATTTCAGACGTTCGACCGACAGGAAGACGAGGAAGGGGGCATCGTTGGCAGACGTCATCTCGATCCGCTGACCCAATCCGCCCCTGAACTGGCCCGCGCCGCCCGAGTCGGGCAACAATTCGCGTCGCCACATGATCACGGGTGCGACACTTTCGGTTATCTCGACCTGCGAGCCGAACACCCCCGAAGGGTAGGCTGTCGCGGACAGGCCATCCGCGTGGGGTCGCGCCCCGGTGCCGCCATTGTGAACGGGTTCGATGGCAAATTCGCGCCCGCCATTCGACGCCACTTCGGGAGCGTGGCGCATTGGCAGGTCGAACATGCACGAGGCCCCTTCGGCAGGCACCTGTTCGGGCAGCGCCTGATGCAGGCAGCCCAGAACCAGATCCGGTGTGACCTGCCCCAGCGTATGCCGCATGGCCACTGGCACCGGATGCTGGGCGTTCAGGATGCAACCCTTGGGGCCTTCCACCGTGAAAGGTTCCAACGAGCCTGCGTTGTTCGGGATATCCGGCCCGACGATGCAACGCAGGGCAAAGACCGTATAGGCGGTGGCATAGTTCAAAGGCACGTTGATGCACTTTTTCGAACACCCGGACGTGCCCGTGAAATCAACATGCATCCCGTCTTTGGTGACGGTGAGCGTCGCGTGCAGCTCCAGCTCGGCCTCATAGCCGTCCATGTGCAGCACGTTTTTGTAAACGCCTTCGGGCACCTCGGCGATGGCCTGCAACGCGCCTTTGCGCGAGGTGTCGATGATATAGGTGCCAAGCCTGTCCAGATCATCGATCCCGAACTCCTCCATCATCGCAACAAGGCGGTTCACCCCGGCCTCGCAACAGGCGATCAGGGCGTAGATGTCGCCCTCATTGGCCACAGGCTCGCGCGAGTTGGCGCGGATGATATCCATCAGCAGCGCATTGGGCGTTCCGGCCTCGACCAGTTTGCAAGGCGGGATCAGCAGGCCTTCGTCATAGATGTCCGAGCCTTCAGGTCCCATACCCAGACCGCCCAGATCCACCAGATGCGAGGTGCAGGAGGTAAAGCCCACCACCTTGCCGTCCTTGAACGCGGGCATCATCAACAGGAAGTCGTTCAGATGCCCCGAGGCCAGCCACGGGTCGTTTGTCATGTAGATGTCGCCGGGGCGCATGTCCTGCACCGCGAAACGGGCGCGCAGGTGCAGCACGGCCTCGGCCATGGTGTTGATATGGCCAGGTGTTCCGGTCACGGCCTGCGCCAGCATCCGGCCATTCACGTCGAATATCCCGGCGGAAATGTCACCGCATTCACGCACGATGGGCGAAAAAGCTGCGCGGATCAGGGTCTGGCCCTGTTCTTCGACCACAGCCAGCAGACGGTTCCACATCACTTGCAGGCGGGCGGGGGACAGATCAGCGGTCATCATGCGCCTCCTTTCTGGTCCTGTATCAGGACAAGGTTGCCGATTGCGTCCATCTGGGCCGAGAAATCGGCGGAAACGAGTGTGGTTGTTTGTGGTTCATGGATCAGCGCGGGGCCTGCCACATGGTCACCGGGGCGCATATCGGCGCGGGCGAGAAAGGCGGCCTGTTTTACCGTGCCATCCAGATCACAGGTGATGGGGCGCGTCTGCGTGACCTGAAATGCGGTTTTGCCCGGCGTTTCCGACACTGTGGGCACCGCTTTGTCCGGGGTGGCAACGCGAACGGCCCAGTTGAGGATCTCGATCTTCATCCCCGGCACGGGGCGTGAGAATTGTTTGCGGTATTCCTTTTCGAATGCGGCTGTCAGCGGGGCGATATCCCGGCGTGTGAGGGCGCGGTCCGGCAAGGTAATCTCGACCTCATGCCCTTGCCCGCTATAGCGCATAAAGGCGGTGCGCAGGGTTTCGGTGGGTGCATCCCCTGCCCCTTGGGCGACGACCTCTTTTGCTTCAGCAATCATCGTATCGAACAGGGCGTTCACCCCGTCCATGTCCATGCTGTCGAGCAGAGAATAGCGCGAGCGGACGATTTCGAAGGATACCGGGGCAAACAGGAACCCAACCGCCGAACCGACACCGGGATTGGGCGGGATCACGATACGCGACACCCCGGCGGACCGGGCGACGCGGGTGGCATGCAGCGGCCCGTTGCCACCAAAGGCAATCATGGTGCGCAGGCCAAGGTCCTTGCCGCTTTCGACCGCATGCATCCGCCCGGCGCTGGCCATGCTTTCGACAACGATGCGGCTGACCCCATCTGCCGCACCTGTTGCATCCAGCCCCAGTTTGTCCCCGATCACACGTCTCAGGGCGGCCTTTGCCCCATCGGGGTCAAGCTGGATATGCCCCTCGGCAAAGGTGTCGGGCACGATATAGCCCAGAGTGATGTCGCTGTCGGTCACGGTCGGATCGACGCCACCGCGCATGAAAGCGACCGGCCCGGGCTCCGAGCCTGCCGATTTTGGCCCGACCGTCAGACGCCCGAGACGGTCAATACCCGCGATCGAACCGCCGCCAGCACCGATTTCAATCATCTCGATCACCGGAATGCGCACCGGCATTCCCGACCCCTTGATGAACCGCGCTGCGCGGGCGATTTCGAATGAGCGCGATGTCTGGGGGCGCGCCTTGTCGATCAGGCAGAGCTTGGCAGTTGTGCCACCGACGTCAAAGGACAGGACTTGGTCCAACCCGGCACGCGCGGCGATACGGGCGGCCAGAATGGCCCCTCCGGCGGGGCCGGATTCCACCAGACGAATGGGGAAACGCGTGGCGGTGCCGATCGTGCACATACCGCCGCCTGCCGTCATCATCAGGATCGGACAGGTTACGCCCTCGGCCGTGAACCGATCTACGAACCGGGTCAGATAGTTTTCCATCAGCGGCTGAATATAGGCGTTGGCCACAGTGGTGCAGAGCCGGTCAAATTCACGCGCTTCGGGGCTGACATCGGACGAGATCGAGACGGTCAAACCGGGGCGGTGTCGCGCCAGAAGATCGCGCAAGCGCCGTTCGTGGGTCGGGTTGGAGTAAGAGTGCATCAGGCAGATGGCCACCGCCTCGGCCCCGCTGGCGTCAATCTCGGCCAGCAACCGGTCTACTTTCCCTTCATCCAGTTCAATCAGCACCTTGCCTTCTGCCGACATGCGTTCGCCTATGGTCAACGAGCGTTCGCGCGGCACCAGCATGTCCGGCTTTTCAAGGTTGATGTCGTATTGGGAATACCGACGCTCGTACCCGATATCGAGAATATCGCGGAACCCTTCGGTGCAGACCGTGGTCACGACCGCCCCGCGGCGCTCGATCAGCGCGTTGGTTGCCAGAGTTGTTCCGTGAATAAATCCGGTGACATCCTTCAGCGACCGGCCAGCCTGCGCCATGACGCGCCGCGCGCCTTCCAGTGCGCCTTCTGCCGGGTTCTGGTGGGTGGTCAGGGTTTTGGTAGAGGCTAGTATCGTCTCATCACCCGAGACGAGGACCGTGTCGGTAAAAGTGCCGCCAATATCGATGGCGAGGCGCAGAGCGGTTGTCATGAGGTATTCCGTTGTCGTCTGAAAGCAGGCAGGCAGAACGGCCCCGCAGGGCGGTTACCGGCGCGTTGTGACCAGATCACAGCCGGTCGCACGGCGATCAAGGCGGGTGGGAATACACTGACAGGTCATACAGTTTTGTCCCCTACTGCGCCCCGCTTCACTAGCTGATTTACGACAGATTGGCCCGCAAGCGACACATTTGTCGCCGCAGACCTGTCTACACTGAACTTGCCCGGGGTCAGTCTAAGGGTGCTTTAGGTGAACCGTTTCACCGGTTTGCAGGGCCTGCTGTGCCGCCAGTCCCATTCGCACCGCCCACAGACCGTCTTGCACTGTCACATCCGGTTCGGCCTTTTGCCCGCGCACCAGATCCAGAAACCCCTTGTGCTGATAATAGGTCGAGCCGTTGTGATCACCGGCAGCCAGCAAGCGGGGATCGACAGGGATATCCTGCGATATTGGCCCCTTGGGGTCCCGCGGGCTGACGATGACCTGCGGCACAGGCGGCGTTCCCAGATGATCGGGCCAGAACCGTCCCGGCCCCGGCACCAGAGCCTCGACCTTGGCGTTGGGCCCGATGGCCGAAATCTCTTCCTGATAGCGGGCGCCTTCGGCGAACATGCACAGCTCGAGCATCGCGCGCGCGCCATTGGCGAAATCAACCAGAACATAGCCGTGATCCAGTATGTCGGGCGTTTCGCCCCCGTAGGTTTCGTCCAGATGGTTCACCGCCTGCCCGCCGCTTGCGGTGATCCGTACCGGGTCGGATCGCAGGATAAGCCGCATCAGATCGAAGAAGTGGCAACATTTCTCGACAAAGGTGCCGCCGGTGTTGCGGTTGAACCGGTTCCAGTCGCCGACTTTCGGCAGAAACGGAAAGCGATGTTCCCGGATCGACAGCATCCTGACCCCGCCTGTGTCACCGATCTTGTCGATCAGGGTCGCGATGGGCGGCATATAACGGTATTCCATCGCAACCCAGATCGGGTGTGGATAATCGCGCTGAACCTTCTCTAGCCTTGCGGCGTCCTGGGGGTTGGTGAACAGGGGCTTTTCCACCAATAGCGGCAAGGGGCGCGTTTGCGCGATTTCACAGACCTGATCGACATGCAGATGGTTTGGGCTGGCGATGACAAGGCAGTCCAGGTCTTCGATATCCAACACCTCTTGCACCGATTGTACCATAACCGCACCCGGCGCAATCGCCTGCGCGGCTTTTGCCATCCCGGGATCGGGCTCGAATATCGCCGCGACACGCGTGCCGACCAGCAAGGCGATATTGTGCAGGTGTTCCTGCCCCATCATGCCACATCCGATCAGCCCGTAATTGATGGTCCGGGTCATGCACGTTTCCTTTTACTTCAGACGTTGGACATAGGTGGCCCGGTCCGGGTCGAACCAGGTCTTTGAAAATTCGACAGGTTCGGATTTGTCCGACCAGCTGAACCGTTCGATATAGCCCACCGTTTCACCGGCGGCTTTGGTGAACGCCGCGGGCGTCCAATCGGGCAACTGGCCAATCGACACGCGATCTTCAGCCCGTGATATCCAGAAGCCCAGCTGGTGCTGATAGTAGCGGTAGAGCGAGTCCGACAGCAGGCTTCGCTTGATCGTGCCGGCTGATTCGTCCAGCCAGATCTCCTCGACCGCGATGATTGTGTCATTCAGATAGCGCATCCGACGTACGCGCGATCCGGTGTCCGAGGTGCCAAAATCCGGCAGATCGGAAGGTTTCTTCAGATGATCGACCGACAGGATATCCGCACGCGGCAACCCGCCCCCTTGGGGCAGTTCCAGCCGGAACATCGCGTAGACACTGTTCTGGGTTCCGGTCTCGCGGATGTAATTTCCTGACCCCTGAATACGCTCCAACATGCCTTTTTTCTCAAGCTCGGCGAGCGATTTTCGCAGCGTGCCGACCGACACGTTCAGCTTGGCCGCCATGTCGCGTTCCGGGGGCAGACGCTCACCATCGATCAAACGACCCGCAGCGATATCGCGGATCAGCAGCTCGGCAATCTGAACATAGATAGGCAGGGCATTGGGGTTTCGGGTGTTGGGGGGCATTTCAGGCGCTTCATTCGGTCGCAGGAAAAATTGATACACTATTGATCTACATCAATGTGGTTGCTACGCAAGAGGAAAGTAAAAGATGCACGGAGCGTGAATCAAATGACCATCGTCCCCATCACATCCCCTGATCTGGATGCGGCCGAGGTTTCGTGGTTCGCAGCACTTTGTTCCGACGATTATCAGTTTCTGGGTGTGCCCGATGGTGATCTGCGCTCCAGCTGGGAGCATTGCTCGGCCATCGTGAAAGAGGCCGAGGCACAGGGGTTCCGCAACATCCTGTGCCCGTCATCATATCAGGTTGGGCAGGACACGCTGAGTTTTGTCGCCGGTTGTGCGCCGATCACGCAGAAGATCAACCTGTTGGCCGCCGTGCGCTGCGGCGAGATGCAGCCAATCATGCTGGCCCGCACGATCGCGACGCTGGATCACATGCTGAAGGGGCGGCTGACCGTCAACATCATTTCATCCGATTTTCCCGGCGAAAAGGCCGACAGCGCCTTTCGCTATCAACGCTCGCGCGAAGTGGTCGAGATCCTGAAACAGGCCTGGACGCAGGAGGAGATCAATCACGCGGGCGAGGTCTACAACTTTACAGGTCTGACAACGGACCCGGCGCGGCCCTATCAGACTGGCGGGCCGCTGCTGTATTTCGGCGGTTATTCGCCCGCGGCGCTGGAGCTGTGCGGCGAGCATTGCGATGTGTACCTGATGTGGCCGGAAACAAAGGATCAACTGACCGAGCGGATGAAAGCTGTTCATGCAGTGGCCGAAAACTATGACCGTACGCTCGACTATGGCCTGCGGGTTCACATGATCGTTCGCGATACCGAAGCCGAGGCGCAGGAATACGCAGATTACATCGTCTCGAAACTGGATGACGACTATGGCCGCGCGATCCGCGAGCGGGCGTTGGATGCGACCTCGCTGGGGGTGGCGCATCAGACCAGGAACCGTGATCTGGCGGATGAGTATGGCTATGTGGAACCTGGTCTGTGGACAGGTGTCGGCCGCGCCCGTTCGGGCTGTGGTGCGGCACTGGTGGGATCAACCGATCAGGTCATGTCAAAGATCGAAGACTACCGGAAGATGGGCATTCGCGCCTTCATCTTCTCGGGTTATCCGCACATGGATGAGGCCAAGCATTTCGGTGCTCGTGTGATGCCGCATCTGAAAACGTGCTCGCTGCCCGAAGCGTACGGGCGTGTGCCCAAGACACCCCCGGCCACGCCGCTGGGCAATGGAGTGCGCCGCTGATGCAACGTGTGAAACTATCCCCGACGCTGGAAATGAGCCGCCTTGTCTATGGCATGTGGCGGCTGGGTGACGATAGCGACACCTCGGCAGGGCATGTCGAGGCCAAGATTCAAGCCTGTCTTGATCAGGGCATCACCACCTTCGATCAGGCCGACATATATGGCGGATACGCGGCGGAAGCCGTTCTGGGCAACGCCTTGCGCGCCAATCCCGGCCTGCGCCAGAAGATGGAGATCGTCACCAAATGTGACATCGTCGCGCCCGTGGGGCGGCATTCAGATGCGAAGGTCAAATACTATGACACCTCGCGCGCGCATATCCTGAAGTCCATCGACACGTCCCTGTCGGAGATGGCCATCGACCACATCGATCTGTTGCTGATCCACCGCCCTGATCCGTTCATGGACCACCACGAAACCGGGGCAGCACTGGATGAGGCTGTCGCCAGCGGCAAGGTGGGCGCGGTTGGTGTTTCGAACTTCCGTCCGTGGGACTGGACCCTGCTGCAATCGGCGATGAAAACCCGGCTGGTCACCAACCAGATCGAGATCTCACTGGGCGAGATCGCCCCTTTCACCAACGGAGATCTGGCGTTTCACCAACAGCACGGGCACCACCTTATGGCGTGGTCGCCCCTGGGGGGTGGGCTGTTGATGGCCGGAAACCCGCCCGTTGGGGTTTTCGCTGATGAAATCGCAGAAGAGTTCGGTGTAGACCGGGCTGCTGTGGCCGTGGCCTTCCTGCTGGCTCATCCGGCGGGCATTCTGCCGGTTCTGGGCACCAACAACCTGAACCGTATCAAACGCATCTCGGACGCGCTGAAAGTCACAATTGATCGCGAAACCTGGTTCCGCCTGTACGAGGCGGCGCTGGGGCATGAGGTAGCATGATGAACGCAATCTCAAGGAATATGACCCACACCTTTGTGCCACACAAGGACGACACCCGGACCCTGCGGGATGCTTTTGGGCGGTTTGCAACCGGCGTTACCGTTGTGACATGCGACAGCGGTGACGGCCCGATCTGCATCACGGCCAACAGCTTTTCGTCGCTGTCGCTGGACCCGCCACTGATCATGTGGGCCGGTGACCGCAACTCGCGCCGGTTCCCCTATTTTCGCGCGGCACGGCATTTCACGGTGCATGTGTTATCGTCTGCGCAGGCCGAGCTGTGTTTTGGCTGCTCGAAAGATGCCCATGCCCTGCGCGACATCCGGCATGAGCGCTGTGCAAACGGCACCCCGCTGCTGTCGGATTGCCTGGCACGATTTGAATGCGAACAACATGCCTATCACGACGCGGGCGATCACGTGATCGTGGTGGGCAAAGTCCTGAAGGCCAGCATGAGCGACGGCGACGCGCTGACGTTCTACGCCGGGAAAATGGGCCAATTCGCGCAGCACTAAGCGCGATCTGACGACTGCGGGACACACCTGCGGCTGAACAAGGGAGGATCCGCATGGGCGGACTGGCATCGGTGCTTGCGCCGATAGCATTTGTGAACGAAACCGTGCTGCGTCTGGGCCGCGCGGTTGGCGTTGTTGCGATTGCATTCATGGTCATCGCAATCCTGATTCAGGTGTTCTTCCGATACGTTCTGGGCAACGCCCTGCCCTGGCCGGATGAGGCCGCGCGGTTCTGCATGTTGTGGATGACTGGGTTGATGGCACCGACGGCCTTTCGGCGCGGCGGTTTTGTAGCTATCGACATGCTGCAACGGTTTTTGCCGCGTATGCTCGGCCTGTCGCTCAATCTGTTCCTCCTGTTGATCTCGCTGGCCGTGCTTTTGGTTGCGGTCAAAATCGGCTGGTCCGAGGTCACGGGCTTTGGCGGCAGGTTTGCAACCGCCGCCCTGTACCTGCCGACAACGCTTGGGTTTGACGAGTGGTATCGCATTCCGCGCAGCTGGATGATGGCTTCGCTGCTGGTGGGCATCATTCTGCTGATCTCGGTCAATATCGAGCTTATCCTGCGTTCCGTGGTCACCCTGCTTGGCGGCGCGCATCTTTTGCCGGACATTCCCGACGCAGCGGTGGGGGCAGAATAGATGCTGATCTGGTTCCTGCCCACTTTCCTGATTTTCCTGCTGATTGGCTTGCCGGTCTTTTTCGCGCTTCTGGCGGCGCCCGGCATCCTGCTGTGGCTGAACGGACAGACGAACGACATCACCCTGCTTTATCGCAATGTCTACAACGGCATGGACAGCTTTCCGCTGATGGCCATCCCGTTCTTCATGCTGGCCGGTGAAATGATGAACCGTGGCGGCATTACCATCCGCCTTGTCGAATTCAGCCAGGCCCTGATGGGCCATCTGCGCGGCGGGCTGGCGCATGTAAATGTGCTGAGCTCGATCCTGTTCGCGGGCCTTTCGGGGTCTGCGGTGGCTGACACATCCGCCCTGGGGTCGATGCTGATCCCGGCGATGGAAAAACAGGGCTATACCCGAAAATTCGCCGCCGCCATCACAGCCGCGAGTTCGGTGATCGGGCCGATCATCCCACCCTCAGGCATTATGATTATCTATGCCTATGTCATGGGCGAAAGCGTGGCCGCCTTGTTTCTTGCAGGAATCGTGCCCGGGATCATGGTCGGTGTCGGCTTGATGGTGATGATCAAGTTCATGGCTGACAAGTACGACTTTCCCGTCGCCAGCCGGAAATACACATGGGATGAGCGGCGCAAAGCCAGCCTCAAGGCGTTCTTCCCGCTGATGACGCCGGTGATCATTCTGGGCGGAATTCTGGGGGGCATCTTTACCCCGACCGAAGCCGCCGCAGTCGCTGTGGGCTACGCCTTTATCATCGGGTTTTTCGTTCTGCGCACACTGACCCTGAGGGAAATTCCCGATGTTCTGAGCAATGCAGGTATGACGTCGGCCGTGGTGCTGCTGCTGGTTGGCGCAGCAATGGCGTTCAAGACCGTGGTCAGTCTGAGCCATGCCCCGGAACAATTGGCCTCGTTGATCCTCAGCCTGTCGGAAAATCCACTGATCCTGTTGTTCCTGATCAACCTGTTGTTGTTCATCGTTGGCATGTTTCTGGACGCAGGCCCTGCGATCATCATCCTTGGGCCCATCCTTGGCCCGATTTTCACCAGTCTCGGTGTAGACCCGATCCATTTCGCCATCATCATG
The DNA here is from genome assembly GCF_059613825.1 of Ruegeria sp. SATB027. Lineage (NCBI taxonomy): Bacteria > Pseudomonadati > Pseudomonadota > Alphaproteobacteria > Rhodobacterales > Roseobacteraceae > Ruegeria > Ruegeria sp. SATB027. The sequence continues at coordinate 15,149 of NZ_JBXWTH010000058.1, read as the reverse complement.
AGCGTCAATCTGACCGTCGGCCTTGCCACGCCCCCCATGGGGCTGGTGCTGTTCGTGGCCGCCGCCGTGTCGCGGGAGCGGGTCGAGACGATCGCCAAGGCGATCCTGCCGTTTCTGGCGGTCGAAATCATCGTGATTTTTCTGATCACCTACATCCCCGCACTATCCATGACGATCCCGAGGATAACGGGATTTGCAAATTGACTGAGTATCACAGGGAGGAAACGCATGCTCGGAAACTTCATAAAAACAGCGGCGATTGCCACATCGCTTGTGGCTGCGTCTGTGGTCGCGGCGACGGCTGCGGACTATACGCTGCGCGCCACTGCCAATTCGAACGAAAATGACGAGGATTACGACGGTCTGATCGTTTTCAAGAACTATGTCGAGGCGGCGTCGAACGGCGCCATCGAGGTTGAGCTGTTCATCGGCACCCAGCTGTGTTCGAACGGTGCTGAATGCCTGCAGGGCGTGGCGGATGGCACCATCGATATCTATATCTCTACCTCGGGCGGGGCGTCGGGCATCTTCCCCTATGTGCAGGTTCTGGACCTGCCCTATCTGATGGCCGACGACCGGATCGCCGAGCATGTTCTGTCGGGCGATTTCACCCGCACCATGCGCGACATGGCACTTGAGGATTCCGGAGACGCGATCCGCCTGATGACCATCGGCAACACCGGTGGCTGGCGCAACTTCGCCAACACAAAACACCGCGTCGCCGAGCCTGCCGACATGGAAGGTCTGAAAATCCGCACCGTCGTTGCAGACCTGCCGCAGGAACTGGTCAAGGCACTGGGCGCGTCACCTACACCGATCCCGTGGCCGGAACTCTTCACCAGCTTCCAGACCGGCGTTGTCGAGGGGTCAAAGAACGGCATCACCGACATCATGGGCATGAAGTTCCCGGATGCCGGCCTGCAGTATGTCACGTTGGACGGGCACGCCTATATGGGTGCGCTGTGGTGGATGAACAACGCCAAGTTCCAGGCGATGCCGGAAGATATGCGCCGGGTCGTTGTCGATGGGTTCTACGCCCTGCAACAGGCCACCTTTGCCTCGCCCAAGCGCAAGTCGATCCAGGCGTATGAGGACTTCGTCGCAGGTGGCGGCGACCTGTATGTCCCGACGCCCGAACAGAAGGCGGCGTTCAAAGCTGCGGCTTCGCCTGTCTATGACTGGTTCCAGACCAATGTTGCCCGTGGTGATGAAATCTTTGCCGCGCTGACCAAAGCGGTCGCGGCGGCTGAGGAGGACGTGAACGCCTCGCGCAATGCGGACCTGAACTAAATGGAAGGGTCGGGCCTTGTGGCCCGGCCCTTATCGAAACGGGTACATCCACCCTTTGTAGTCGTTGACCAGAACATGCGCCTTCTCGATCTGCTCCGGCGACATTTTCTTGATCACTTCCTCAAGGCTGATCGCCGCATCGGGATCGCCGCCAATGGCGCTGAGCGTGTACCACATATAGGCCCGCACCAGATCGGGCGCGGGCATTCCCAGACCCAGTTCATAGTACCAGCCGACCCCCGACTGCGCCCCCGGATGCCCCTTCATCGAGGCACGCAGATACCATTCAAACGCCCTTTCATGGTCCTGCTCGACCCCAAGACCCAGCCCGTACATCACACCGATCAGTTCCTCGGCCTCGGCATTGCCCGACCGGGCGGCGGGCAGCAGTTCCGCGCGCGCGGCTTCAAACTCTCCGGCCTCCATCATATCACGGGCCTGTTCCAGCTCAGCCAGAGCCGGGGTCGCAAGAAAACAAAGGGTAAAGAGAAACTGGCGCATTGGGCGATTGTCCTCGTTTGGGCGGGGGCCGCGGTGGCGCAGGACCTGCCGCGCCCGCTGACGGATGATGACTTTATCCCATTTGATATGGAACAGGCCGCTATCGGTCATCAACTGTTTTACGATCCGATCCTGTCAGGCAATCAGAACATTTCATGCGCTCATTGCCACCACCCCGATTTCGGCACCTCTGACGGATTGTCCCTGGGGATCGGTGAAGGCGGACAGGGTCTTGGCCCGGACCGCACGCCGGGTACCGGCGCGGACAGGATCCGCAAACGCATTCCCCGAAACGCGCCGGGGTTGTGGAACCTCGGGGCCAAGGACATCCATACCGTTTTCCACGATGGCCGCCTGAGCATCTCGGACCTCTATGGCAACGGGTTCAATTCGCCTGCACAGGAATGGCTGCCCGGCGGATTGAACTCGCTTCTGGCGGCGCAGGCTTTATTCCCGCTGACCGCGCAATTCGAGATGGCCGGTAATGTCGCTGAAAATCAGGTGACCGGCGCGGTTCACGACAGGATTGACAAGGGCTGGCCGATCCTTGCCAAACGCGTGCGGACCGATCCGCGCTATGGCCCTGCCATAGTCGCGGCTTTTGACGACATCGAGACCACCGAAGACATCACGATCACCCAGATCGCCAACGCGCTGGCGGCCTTCATGGCCATTGAATGGCGCAGCACCGACAGCCCATACGACCAGTACTTGGCCGGGGACAAGGATGCGCTGTCAGACATCCAGAAAGACGGGATGAACCTGTTTTATGGCAATGCGCGGTGCGCGACCTGCCATGCGGGTCCGTTGATGTCGGATCAAGAGTTTCACGCGCTGGGATTGCCCCCTTTCGGGCCGGGCCGGACTCGGCAATGGGACCCATACGCGCGGGACGTTGGCCGGATGGCGGAAAGCAATCGTCTGGAAGACGCCTATCGCTTTCGCACGCCGATGCTGCGCAATGTCGCCCTGACTGCGCCTTATGGACATAACGGCGCTTTTGCGGATCTCGAAAGCATGATCCGTCACCATCTTGACCCACAGACCAGCCTTGCCAAATGGAAACCCGACATGGCTGCGTTGCCCAAGGTCCCCTGGTTGCAAGAGGTGGATTTCGTGGTGTGGGACGACCGGTTCGAAATGGAACGCCAGCGCAGCAGGATCGACATTACGCCAATGACGCTTTCGAATGCGGAAATCGCCGCCCTGGTCGCATTTCTGCATTCCTTGACGGGCACTGGCGTTAGCTCTCCTCCTTTCGGGGTGCCGGCCGATTTCAACCCCTGATGGCGGTCACGCCATAATGACAATTATTCCGGCATAATGTCGGATAAGTCGATCACTTCGTCAAATTGCGGCCTATGAAATGTCTGGCCAGCCTTGCACCATAATATCAGGAACAGAAATTTACGGAGACGTTGATGTCCTGGAATATTTGCGTAATCGGGGCTGGCAAGATCGGTCAGATGATCGCGACGCTGCTGAGGGCCTCGCCAAACTATACAGTGACTGTGGCCGACCATGACCTGAAAGCACTGGGTGAAATCACAAGGCTTGGGATTGGAACAAAGCAGATTGATGCCCGGGATGCGGAAAGTCTGGCAAAGGAGCTGACCGGGTTTAACGCCGTGGTTTCAGCGGCACCATTCTTTCTTACCCCAAACATTGCCAAGGCCGCCAAAGAGGCGGGCGCGCATTATTTTGACCTAACCGAAGACGTCGCGGCCACCGAGGCCGTACGCCAGTTGGCCGAAGGCAGTGAGACGGCTTTCATGCCGCAATGTGGTCTGGCACCTGGTTTTGTGGGTATCTCCGGAGCCGCGCTTGCAGCGGAGTTTGATGAGCTGGACAGCCTGCATATGCGGGTGGGCGCGCTGCCGCTTTATCCGACCAATGCGCTGAAGTACAATCTGACCTGGTCGACCGATGGGTTGATCAACGAGTACTGCAATCCCTGCGACGCCATTGTGAACGGCAAACTGGTCAAGACCGCGCCGCTGGAAGATTACGAGATTCTGGGTCATGATGGCGTGGAATACGAATGCTTCAACACCTCGGGTGGGTTGGGCACGCTGCCGGAAACGCTGGAAGGCAAGGCGCGGGCCGTGTCTTATCGCACGATCCGGTATCCCGGCCATTGTGAAATCCTGAAACTGCTGCTGCACGATCTCGGGCTGGAACGCCGCCGCGATCTGCTGAAAGAGATCTTCGAGACCGCCCTGCCCCGCACCGATCAGGACGTTGTGCTGGTCTATTGCACGACCAAGGGTATGATCAACGGCGTTCTGCGCGAGAAATCTCTGATCAACAAGAGCTTTGCCCGCACCATCAACGGACAGGTCTGGAGTGCCATTCAGGTCACCACAGCTGCGGGTATTCTGGGCGTTGTTGACCTGATGCGCACTGGCACGCTGCCTTCGAAAGGGTTCGTCCGGCAGGAACAGGTTAAACTGAACGACTTCCTGAATACAGAATTTGGCCAGCTGTATCGTGCTGGTGACGTGACCCGGCAGAACAAGGCGGCCTGAGATATGAAAGACATCGTAATGACAGCCCAAACCACGCTTGCAAATCTGGATCTGACAGATGCCGCATTGAAGGGCGGCACTCTGAAGGTGACGTCGCCGATTGACGGTAGCCTGCTGGCCGATGTGCATGAAACGCCGGCCACCGAAATGGACGCGATCATTGCCCGCGCCAAAAACGCGTTCAAGGCGTGGCGCGTTGTGCCGGCCCCGCGTCGGGGCGAGTTGATCCGCCTGCTGGGCGAAGAGCTGCGCGCGGCCAAGGACGATCTGGGCGCGCTTGTCAGCTGGGAGGCCGGCAAGATCACCTCCGAAGGTCTGGGCGAAGTGCAGGAAATGATCGACATCTGCGACTTTGCCGTTGGTCTGTCGCGTCAGCTTTATGGTCTGACCATCGCGTCGGAACGCCCAGGTCACCGGATGATGGAAACCTGGCATCCGGCGGGCCCGGTCGGGGTGATCTCGGCCTTCAATTTCCCGGTTGCGGTCTGGTCGTGGAATGCCGCTTTGGCACTGGTCTGTGGCGATCCGGTGATCTGGAAACCGTCCGAGAAGACCCCGCTGACGGCGATGGCCTGCCAGAAGATCTTTGAACGCGCGCTGGTGCGGTTTGGCGATGCCCCCGAAGGGTTGCTTCAGGTCCTGATCGGTGGCGCAGAGTTGGGCGAGGCGCTGGTGGCCAGCGAAGATGTTCCGATCATCTCGGCCACGGGGTCCACACGAATGGGCCGTGCGGTTGCGCCCATTGTTGCGGCACGCTTTGGCAAATGCATTCTGGAACTGGGCGGAAACAACGCGATGATCGTCGGCCCTTCAGCGGATCTGGAAATGGCCGTGCGCGCCATTGTCTTCTCGGCCGTTGGGACCGCCGGTCAGCGTTGCACCACGCTGCGCCGTCTGATCGTGCACAACTCGATCCGCGAGGAACTGGTGGGCCGCCTGAAAAAGGCTTATGAGGGTTTGCCCATCGGCAATCCGCTGTCTGAGGGCACGTTGATCGGGCCACTGGTGGATGAGGCATCGGGTGCCGCCATGACATCCGCACTGGACGCCGCAAGGGCCGAAGGCGGTACCGTGTTTGGCGGCGAACGTGTGACCGAAGGGCTTCCTGCGGGTGTCTATATGCAGCCCGCAATCGTCGAAATGCCCGGCCAAAGCGCGGTCGTGAAAACCGAAACTTTCGCGCCGATCCTTTATGTCATGGGCTACGACGACTTTGACGAAGCGATCCAGCTTCAAAACGATGTGCCGCAAGGGCTGTCATCCTGTGTGTTCACGCTGAACATGCGCGAGGCCGAGCAGTTTCTGACTGCGGCGGGGTCGGATTGCGGTATTGCCAACGTGAACATCGGTCCCTCGGGCGCCGAGATCGGTGGCGCATTCGGTGGCGAAAAGGAAACCGGCGGCGGACGCGAAAGCGGCTCGGACGCGTGGAAAGCCTATATGCGCCGCCAGACCAACACAGTGAACTACTCGGCAGAGCTCCCGCTGGCGCAGGGCGTCAAATTCGACATCTGAACCAGCGCGCAAACTGACGAGCAATCTGATCCCCCCGGAGCTTTGATGTTTCGGGGGGATCGCTTTTGTCGTGCAGGGTTTGGCACTGGCAGGCTGAAGCAGGCACAAAACCGGTGGTTCTTGACGAAATCCCTGCCGTGCGGCATGTGATGTCGCTGGGGGGGAACGGCATGTCCGATAAGGTCAGATGGCCCGACACGGCATGTATGAACAGGCTAAGCGACCGAGTGGCCCCGATGGCTGGCCGCTTTTATACCGGAAGGTAAGTAAGATATGTGCCCTGCACCCGTTGATGCAGAGACCCCGCGCGGGTTCATCATCCCGATCGGTGGCGGCGAAGACCGCGTCAAGGAAATGCAGATTCACCGCAAGTTCGTTGAGCTGTCTGGTGGTCCTGATGCCGATATTGTCGTGATCCCGACGGCCTCGATGCTGGAAGAGACCGGACCGGATTACAATCGCATCTTTTCCGAGCTGGGTGCAGGCAAGGTCGAATTTCTGCCCATCTCGCGGCGTGCTGATTGCGACAATCCCGATTATGCCGAGATGCTGGACCGCGCTACAGGGATATTCATGACCGGCGGCAACCAGCTGCGGCTGTCGGCGATTCTGGGTGGCACACTTGTGGCGCAGAAAATTCGGCGCCGGAATGCGGCCGGTGTGCCGGTTGCCGGCACTTCAGCCGGGGCGTCGATCATGTCCGAACACATGGTGGCCGGGGGCAGCAGCAACTCGGCTCCGGCTGAGGGCAATATCACGCTGGCTCCGGGCATGGGTTTGACCAACGCCGTCATCATCGACCAGCACTTCACACAGCGCAATCGGCTGGGACGTTTGCTAACCGCTTCATCTTTCAACCCTTTTTTGATCGGACTGGGTATCGACGAAGACACGGCAGCCTTCATCGGACCCGATAATGTCCTTGAAGTCGTGGGCAGCGGATCGGTTACCGTCGTGGACGCCAGTCATCTGACCCATTCATCGATGTGGGACGCGCGCCGCGGCGAAGCACTGAGCCTGCTTGGACTTCGGCTTGACGTTCTGGGCGAAGGGTGCCGTTATGATCTGACGGCTCGCCAGGCTTTTCCGCCGGATGAGCATTTGGCGTTCTGCACATTGCCGGACATGTCCGGTCAAGAGGCCGCCAGCGGGGGGAAAACAAAAAGCTAACCAACGGGGAGCCTCATGAAAATAATCTCGACCAATGTCTTTGTCGGCCCGAATGTCTGGGCAAGTTTTCCGGTCATTCGCCACGTCATCGATCTGGGTGTTCTGGAAGAGTGGCCCTCGGCAAAAATTGGTTCCGAGTTTATTGACGCCTTGATCAAGGCGCTTCCCGGTCTGGCGGAACACGGCTGTTCCTATCGCGAACCCGGCGGCTTCATCCGCCGCCTGCGCGAGGATGAAGGCACCTGGCTGGGACATGTGCTGGAACATTGCGCCATCGAAGTGCAGAACGTGGCCGGATCCGACGTTACCTTTGGCCGTACGCGCGGCACAGGTGAGCCGGGCCAGTACAATATGGTCTATGAATACCGCCAGCGCGACGTCGGTCTGGATGCGGGCAATCTGGCGATGCGGTTGCTGATGCATCTACTGCCGCAATCCCTGAAAGATCAGGTGGATTACGAATTCGACTCGGACTTCAACTGGGATGAAGAACTGCGCAGCTTTGTTCTGCGGGCGCAACGCAAGGAATTTGGCCCATCGACCGGATCGCTGGTCAAGGCGGCGCAGGAACGCGACATTCCTTGGATCAGGCTGAATTCCGGCTCGCTTGTGCAATTTGGACACGGCAAGTTTCAGAAACGCATTCAGGCGACAATTACGTCCGAGACCAAGCATATCTCGGTCGAGATATCCTGTGACAAGGAAGACACCCATAATCTGCTGAACGATCTTGGCCTGCCGGTTCCGCAGCAGCGCATGGTCTATTCGGCCCGCGAGGCCGTACGCGCGGCAGCCCGGATCGGGTTTCCGGTGGTGGTCAAACCGTTGGACGCCAACCATGGGCGCGGCGTTTCGATCAATCTGAATTCCGATGCCGAGGTCGAGGCGGGCTTTGCCGAGGCCAAGGAGCATTCGCGCAGCCGCGCCATTCTGGTCGAGAGCTTCATCACCGGCTTTGATCACCGGATGCTGGTCGTGAACGACAAGCTGGTTGCGGTGGCCAAACGCGTCCCCGGCCATGTAATAGGCGACGGAACCCATACGATTGCCGAACTGGTCGACATCGTGAACCAGGACCCACGCCGGGGCATCGGGCACGAAAAAGTGCTGACCAGGCTCGAGTTGGACAATCAGGCTAACCGCCTGATGGAGAATGCGGGCGTGACGGAAGACACTGTCCTGCCCGAGGGTGAGGTTTTCTATCTGCGCTCGACCGCGAACCTGTCAACCGGTGGCACCGCCATCGATCTGACCGACGTGGTGCATCCCGACAACCGCGACATGGCCGAACGCGCCATCATGGCGGTCGGGCTGGATGTGGGCGGTGTCGATTTCCTGATCGACGATATTACCAAATCCTACAAGGATATCGGTGGCGCGATTGTCGAAGTAAATGCGGCCCCCGGTTTCCGGATGCATGTGGCCCCGTCCGAAGGTCAGCCGCGCGATGTGGCGGGCAAGGTCATCGACATGCTGTTCCCTGCCAATGAACAGACCCGCATCCCGATTGCGGCCATCACCGGCACCAACGGCAAGACGACAACGTCGCGGATGCTGGGTCATATCATGAAAACCAGTGGCAAGATCGTTGGCATGACCTCGACCGACGGCGTCTATGTGGATGGCAAGCTGAGCGTCAAGGGGGACATGACCGGCCCGAAATCGGCACAGATCGTCCTGCGTGATCCGATGGTCGATTTTGCAGTGATGGAAACCGCGCGGGGCGGGCTGGTTCGCTCGGGTCTGGGCTATCAACGCTCGAACGTGGCGGCCTGTCTGAATGTCTCGGCAGATCATCTGGGTCTGGGCGGGATCAATACGGTCGAGGAGCTGGCCGTCGTCAAACGGGTGGTGGTGGAAAGCGCAACCGACACGGCCGTGCTGAATGCTGACGACATCAATTGTCTGAAGATGGCCGATTACGCCGGGGCGGATCAGATCTTCTATGTCACGACCAACCCCGGTCACAGTCTGGTCAAGGAACATATCAAGACAGGGGGCAAGGCCATCGTGCTGGAAAAAGGCATGAATGGCGACATGCTGACCATCTATGACAAAGGGCTTCACATCCCGGTTCTGTGGTCGCATCTGATCCCCGCCACGCTTGAGGGCAAGGCGATCTTCAACGTGCAAAACGCCATGGTCGCAGCGGCAATGGCCTATAGCTTTGGGGTCGATCTGGACAATATCCGGCATGGTCTGCGCACTTTCGACACCAGTTATTTCCAGGCACCGGGGCGGATGAATGTCTATGATGAACATCCCTTCAAGGTGATCCTTGATTACGGCCACAACCCGGCCGCGCTGAAGGCGATGGCCGCTTTGGCCGATCAGTTGGAGGTCAAGGGCCGCAGGCTGTGTGTTGTTGCGATGCCCGGTGATCGGCGCGATGAAGACATTGTTGATGGGGCCGCAGCGCTGGCCGGGCATTTTGACCACTTCATCTGCAAGGCCGATGACCGCCGCCGGGGTCGCGGGCATGACGAGGTGCCGCAAATGATGCGGCAGGCCCTGATCGATTGCGGGACACCGGATGAGGCAATCTCGATCATTCCGGATGAGGTTGAGGCCGTGACCACAGCGCTGGAGATGGCGGCACCGGGCGATCTGCTGGTGATCTTCGGAGATGACACCACACGCTGCTGGAAACAGATCATCTACTTCAATTCCGATGGCGAAACCTCTGAAACCGAGGCGACACCCAAAACCAGCCCCGCCGACACCACGTTCGAGGACATGTTCGACAGCGATCAGAACCTGATCCGGGACGAACGCGGCGTAAGACTGGCGCGTGAAATCAGCGAAGACGCGGATTGAGCGGAGGTACCGGAATGGACCGGATCGAAGAGCTTGAAACCGCGCTGACCATCGAAAGCGCGACCGCTGATCATATTCAGGTGGATGACGCACGGCGACTGACCGGCCCCGGCCTGTTATGGGATCACCCCGGTGCGGTGATGGATGTGTTTTTCACTGTTATCGACCCCGCGCAGGTCATTGCACTGTGGGAAAAACACGCCCGGCGCGTTCTGGATGCGCTTGGCTGGCAGGATCAGGTGCTGACCCACCGTACCTTTACCGGCGGTGTCAATCTGGCAATCTCGGCACCGATGGATCAGCTTTATTCCGCGATCTTTGCGGCTCAGACCGCCTGGCATTTCTGTGCGGCAGAGTTGCTGGAGGCCAAGCCGTGCGATTTTGATCAGATGATCCGGGACGTCAAAGGCGTCATGGCGAAGGAGGCCAATCCTGCGCTGATCGCCCTGATCGCGGCAGCCGACGCGCATGGTGTGGATATCCTGTGCGACGATGATGAGATTTCCATCGGGCATGGAACCGGCAGCCAAACATGGCCTGTCAACGCGTTGCCCGCCCCGGATGACGTGGACTGGCCCGCCTTTCACAACATCCCCGTCGCCTTCATCACCGGCACCAACGGCAAGACCACCACGACCCGGTTGCTGGAGGCGATCGCCCGCGCCTCGGGCAAGGTCGCAGGGCTGACCTCGACCGAGTTTGTGCGGGTGGGCGACGATATTCTGGATCGCGGCGACTATTCTGGCCCCGGCGGAGGGCGGATGTTGCTGCGCGACAAGCGGCTTGAAATCGGATGCCTTGAAGTGGCCCGTGGGGGTATCCTGCGCCGCGGCCTGCCGACGCGTGCCGCCATGGCCGCCACTGTCACCAACGTGGCGAACGATCATCTGGGGCAATACGGCGTCAACACGGTGCCCGAGCTGGCTCAGGCGAAATTCGCCGTGCACCGGACACTGACCAAGGGCGGCGTTCTGGCCCTGAATGCCGATGAACCTTTTGTCCGTGCCGAGGCCGAAAACACGGCAGCAAATATCTGGTGGTTTTCACTGGATGCAGGGAATGATCTGATCCGTCGGGCGCGCGACGCGGGAACAAGCTGCGCCTATGTCTCGCAGGGCAACATCGTCTTCTTTGACGGCCGGTCCGAGCATACGGTCATTGCCGTGTCCGACGTGCCCCTGACCATGGGCGGGGTCGCGAAATACAACATCCTGAACGCTCTGGCGGCTATGTGCCTTGCGCTGGCTTTGAAACTGCCGCTTGAAGCGGTTCGGCATGGGTTGGCCGGGTTCAAACCGGATGCCAAGGACAATCCGGGTCGCTGCAACGAATTCCAGCACAACGGCGCTCAGGTTTTCGTGGATTTCGCGCATAATCCGCATTCGATTTCTGCCGTGTGCGATGCGCTGTCGGCCCTGCCGGCAAAACGGCGGTTCATCATGCTCAGCCATGCCGGAGACCGCTCGGACCAGGACATTCGCGATGTCACCGCAACCGCCTTGAATTTCCAACCCAACGTGGTCGTTGCTGCTGAACTGGAAGGGTACCTACGGGGTCGCGCTTTGGGAGAGATACCGGACCTGATTGAAAAGTCGGCCCTGAAACAAGGGTATGACAAGACCCAGATCCAAAGGGCCGCATCCCCGTCCGAGGCCGCCGCGATGATCCTGAAACAGGTGGAACCGGGCGATCTAGCCCTGCTGCTGGTTCTGTCGGAACGCGACGCCGTGCTTGAGATGCTGGACCAGCAGGTGACGTAGTGGGGTGAGGGAGCAGGAAGGCAGCGAGCCGCCATCTCCGGCTGCGGTCATCTAAGCAGCAAATTGCGCAATACCCTTGCATTGAAACCCAGCCTGACAATACTCGCCCAACACAGGCAACAGGTTGTTGAGGTTAGGTGTTATGGAGATTGAGCAGACGGGGTTGTCGGGTGTGTTGGTTATTCGCCCGCAGCGGCATGGGGATTTGCGCGGGTTTTTTTCTGAGAGCTGGAACAAGGCGCGGCTGGAGGAGGCTGGGGTTGTGTTGCCGGAATTTGTGCAGGACAACCATTCGCTGTCGTCCGCGGTGGGGACATTGCGCGGCCTGCATTTTCAGGCGCCTCCGCATGCGCAGGGCAAATTGGTGCGCGCGGGCCGGGGCGCGCTTTATGATGTCGCCGTCGATATCCGCAAGGGATCACCGACCTATGGGCAATCTTTCGGCATCGAGCTCAGCTTTGAGAACGGGCGGCAGCTTTGGGTGCCGGCGGGATTTGCCCATGGTTTTGTGACGTTAGAGCCCGACACCGAAATCTGCTACAAATGTACCAGCTTTTACAATGCGGATGCCGATGGGGGTGTGCGCTGGGACAGCTGTGGTATTGATTGGCCCTTGCAGGGGAACCCGGTGCTGAGCGACAAGGACAGGATTGCGCCTGCGCTGGCCGAATTTGACAGCCCGTTTGTTTACGAAGGATAGAATATGAAACTGTTGGTGACAGGTGGTGCGGGTTTCATCGGGTCCGCGGTCGTGCGGCGTGCCATTGCGGACGGACATCAGGTCGTGAACCTTGATGCGCTGACCTATGCGGCCTGCCTCGACAATGTTGCCGAGGTTGCAGAGAACCCGAACTATGCCTTTGTTCACGCAGATATCCGCGACCCTGCGGCCCTGAAGGCGGTGTTTGCCCAACATGCGCCTGATGCGGTGATGCACCTGGCGGCGGAATCCCATGTTGACCGGTCCATCGACGGGCCGGGGGCTTTCATCGAAACCAATGTCCTGGGCACATACAACATGCTGGAGGCGGCGCGCAGCTATTGGGCCGGACAAGGAAAACCGGACACTTTCAGGTTCCACCATATCTCGACCGATGAAGTCTTTGGCAGCCTGGGACCCACTGGACAGTTCACCGAGGATACCCCCTATGATCCGCGGTCACCCTATTCCGCGTCGAAAGCCTCCAGCGATCATCTGGTCCGGGCCTGGCACGAGACCTATGGCCTGCCGGTGGTGCTGACCAACTGTTCGAACAATTACGGACCCTATCATTTCCCTGAAAAGCTGATCCCTGTTGTGATCCTGAACGCAATCGCGGGCAAGGCGCTGCCGATCTATGGCGATGGCTCGAATGTCCGCGACTGGCTGTATGTCGAGGATCACGCCGACGCGCTTTTGCTGGTGGTGCAAAAGGGGACTGTCGGCCGGTCCTATAACATCGGTGGCGAGAACGAGCGCAGCAACTTGGAACTGGTGCAGACGCTGTGCGCGATCCTGGACGACCTGCGCCCGAAACCGCAGGGGGTCTATGCGGACCAGATCACCTTTGTCACAGACCGCCCCGGGCATGATGCGCGTTACGCCATCGATCCCTCGCGGATGCGCAGCGAAATGAAGTGGCGCCCGTCCGTGACGGTAGAGGAAGGTCTGCGCAGAACGGTTGAATGGTACCTGAACAATGAAGACTGGTGGCGATCTTTACAGAACCGGTCCGGTGTTGGCGAACGGCTGGGGGTCAGCGCGTGAAACTTCTGGTCTTCGGGGCGACCGGTCAGCTGGGCCGGGAACTGATCCGGTGTGGCGGGGATATCTCGGTTGAAGCGCTTGGGCGCGACAAGGCGGATTTTACCGATCCCGAAGGGTGCGCGGCCCTGGTTCGCAACACCGATGCGGATGCGGTGATCAACGCCGCCGCATATACCACCGTCGACAAGGCCGAAGCGGAGGAAGACCTTGCCCTGCTGATCAACGGAGCCACGCCCACGGCGCTGGCCAAAGCCGCGGCCGGGCGCGGATTGCCGTTTGTTCAGGTCTCGACAGATTATGTGTTTGACGGGGCGGGCACGGCCCCGTTTCCGCCCGACCACGCGACCGGCCCGCTGGGCGCCTATGGGCGCACCAAGCTGGCGGGTGAGGCCGGTGTGATTGCGGCGGGCGGACCCCATGCAATCATACGAACCTCGTGGGTGGTGTCGTCACATGGGCATAACTTCGTCAAAACCATGCTGCGCCTCGGCAAAGAGCGTGACCACCTGACGATCGTCGCAGACCAGATTGGCGGTCCAACCCCGGCATCGGCACTGGCCGAGGCCTGTATCGGCGCGGCCCGTGCCCTTTTGACAAACCCGGATGAAAAGACCGGAATTTACCATTGCAGCGGTGGCCCTGATGTCAGCTGGGCCGATTTTGCGCGCGAGATCTTCGATCAGGCCGGTATTGACTGCAATGTCGAAGACATCCCGTCCAGCGCATACCCGACCCCCGCGAAACGCCCCCTGAACAGCCGCCTAGACTGCACGACACTGACAACGGAACTGGGCGTGCCCCGTCCGGATTGGAAGGCGGGCCTGCACAGCATACTTGAAGACCTTGGAGAGCTCGGCACATGACGACCCGGAACGGCAAGAAACGCAAAGGTATCATTCTGGCAGGCGGGTCGGGCACCCGTCTTTATCCGATCACGATGGGCGTCTCGAAACAGCTTTTGCCCATCTATGACAAGCCGATGATCTATTACCCCCTTTCGGTGCTGATGCTGGCCGGGATCCGCGACATCGCGATGATCACGACGCCGCAGGATCAGGAGCAGTTTCAGCGCCTGTTGGGTGACGGAAGCCAATGGGGCCTGTCCCTGACCTGGATTGTTCAACCTTCTCCTGACGGGTTGGCGCAAGCCTATATTCTGGCAGAAGATTTTCTGGATGGTGCCCCCTCGGCCATGGTGCTGGGCGACAACATTTTCTTTGGGCACGGCCTGCCCGAGATCCTGCAATCGGCAGACGCCAAAGAGACCGGAGGCACTGTCTTCGGCTATCGGGTCGCTGATCCCGAACGCTATGGGGTCGTGGCCTATGACGAGGCTGGCGCCGTCACCCAGATTGTCGAGAAACCCCAAGTGCCGCCATCGAACTACGCCGTGACCGGGCTGTATTTTCTGGACGGCTCTGCCCCTGAACGGGCCCGCGCCGTAAAACCGTCTGCACGCGGCGAGCTTGAGATTGTCACCTTGCTTGAAATGTACCTTGAGGCCGGGTTGCTCAGCGTCAACCGCATGGGGCGCGGTTATGCCTGGCTGGATACCGGAACCCACGCAAGCCTGCTGGACGCCGGAAACTTTGTGCGTACGCTTCAGGACAGGCAAGGCCTGCAAACCGGATCACCTGACGAAATCGCCCATACGCTGGGCTGGATCAGCGACCAGGACCTCGAAGCCCGCGCCCAAAGATTCGGCAAAAACGACTACGGCGAATACCTCAAGAACCTGCTGAACCATTAGCCGTTCAATAGCGGTATTGGCTTGGTTGAGTTTTTTGGTTTTGGTTGCGGGTTTGGTGTTGAGGTCTTATT
>NZ_JBXWTH010000057.1:0-6129 GCF_059613825.1 Ruegeria sp. SATB027 | reverse complement strand
TCAATCTGGTCATACGCCTTGAAGTCACCGAAATACTTGGTGATCGCTGCGGTCAGCGTCGTCTTGCCGTGGTCAACATGCCCAATCGTGCCGATGTTGACGTGCGGCTTATTACGCTCAAACTTTTCCTTTGCCATTCCTCAGGCGCCCTTTTGCGATTTGGGGGACCCTTGGTCCCGGGTTACTATCTGCGCGCGCGAGATATTTGGTTCAAAGGGGAAAATCAAGCACATCCTGAGGGAAATGCGCTTATCCCGCCGGATTTTGCGTAACCTCGGTGGAATCGAGGGGCTGGATCAGGTCTGGCCGTTTTTCGAACCAACCTTTGTCTTCATGTTCTTCAGCCAGCCACTCTTCGACCCGGTCGGCAACTTTCAATGACAGACCGGCCATTTGTTCCTCTTTGGTGCGCTCGTGCCCCGACCCTTTCAGCGCACTGCCTCCGGTCGTGTCTTCCAGCACCTGGAACTGCTTTCCCTTGGCCAGAAACTTTTCTTTCTTCACGTCATAGACGTTGACCAACACAATCGCGGTGCTTTTGGGATTGTAGATGATCGGGATTCCCGGAGGCGCCAGCATGTAGCCTTCCAGGCTGATCCCGATGTCGTATTCCTGCGTGCCTTCATAACGGCCCAGACGAATATCGACTGCATTCTGGATGGCCTTCGTCCATTCGTCGGGCGTTGCGTCGCGCGACACTGGCCCTTGCACGGCCTTGTCAGCGAAGGCGTAGTTGACCCGCAGCTTGAATTCCCCCAGTGACTCGGGCGGTTCATAAACCTGTGTCTGGGTGCAAGCGCCCATCAGGGCCAATCCGGTGATCAGGGTCAGAATGCGCAACATGTCTCTTCTCGATAGGCCTGTTTTTCTTTGGTCTAGCGCACCGATACGGGTTGTGCCAAGCCGTATCGGTGGATTTCTACCGCAACCGAGGCCGGATCACGAAAACTTATAGTCCCGCGGGAAACCATAGGGCGCTTTTTTCCCTACGCTGGCGCGCTTGGACAGCCATTGGGACATATCTGCCTCATGCCGGGTCTTGTCGCCCCCCATGGACCATTTCAGGCCTTCCTCCCAGTTGAAGGTTGTGATGTCAGACAGACCGCCATCCAGCTCCAGCGTTCCCTGTCGCCCGCGTGCCATATTGTATTTTTGCAGGCGCACGCCCTTGCCGCGGGTCATTTCGGGCAATTCCTCGATCGGAAAGACAAGGAACTTGCCGTTCTGGGACACGATTGCAACGTGGTCGCCCTCGACCGGTATACAGATCACTGCTGTTTCGTTGTCCTTGACGTTCAGCACCTGCTTGCCGTTTCGCGTCTGCGCCAGCACGTCATCTTCGGGCACCATAAACCCGTTGCCCGCATCCGAAGCCACCAGCAGCTTGCGCCCCGGCTTGTGGATCAAGATATCGATGATCCGAGCCTCGTTCGGCAGGTCGACCATCAGGCGCAGGGGTTCGCCCATGCCCCGCCCGCCAGGCAGGTTGGCCGCGCTGACAGTATAGAACCGCCCGTTCGAAGCGAAGACCAGCAACCGGTCGGTCGTTTCCGCATGGAAGATAAAGCGCGGCCCGTCGCCATCCTTGAACTTCAATTCACGGGTCAGGTCGATATGACCGGTCATGGCGCGAATCCAGCCCATCTGAGAGCAAACGACCGTGATTGGTTCGCGGTCGATCATCGCCTCAAGCGGCACTTCTTCGACCTCGCCCGCTTCGGCGAACCGCGTGCGGCGTGCGCCGCCTTCGTAATCTTTGCCAAAGGTCTTTTTCGTCTCTTTCAACTGCTCGGCAATCCTGGCCCATTGCAGGCCTTCGTCGGCCAGCAGGTCTTCGAGGTTGGAGCGTTCCAGCATCAACTCATCACGTTCGCGGACCAGCTCCATCTCTTCCAGACGACGCAAGCTGCGCAGGCGCATGTTGAGAATCGCGTCAACCTGAACCTCGGACAACTCGCCCTCGCCCGGTTTGGGTGAGACATAGTCGGCCTCGCTGGTGGCGCGGATATGGTCGATCCCCCAATCCTCGCGCATAAGCGCGGCTTTGGGGTCGTCGTCATAGCGGATGATGTCGATCACACGGTCGAGGTTCAGGAAGGCAACGATAAAGCCCTCCAACACTTCCAGCCGGTGGTCGATCTTGGCCATGCGGTGGCGCGAGCGGCGGATCAGCACCTCTTGCCGGTGATCAAGGAAAGCGCGCAGCACTTCCTTCATCGAGCAGACTTTGGGCGTCACCCCGTCAATCAGCACGTTCATGTTCAGGCTGAACCGCACCTCTAGGTCCGAGTTGCGATAAAGCATGCCCATCAGCACTTCAGGGTCCACGTTCTTGGAGCGCGGCTCGAGGATCAGGCGGATGTCATCGGCGGATTCGTCGCGTACATCGGCAAGGATCGGGATTTTCTTGGTCTGGATTAGCTCGGCGATCTTCTCGATCAGCTTGGACTTCTGAACCTGATAGGGAATCTCGGTGACGATGATCTGCCATTGGCCGCGCCCCAGATCCTCAACCTCGTATTTGCAGCGCAGCCGGAACGAACCACGACCGGTGCGATAGGCTTGCGCGATGTTCTCGGGCGGCTCGACAATCACGCCTCCGGTTGGGAAGTCAGGGCCGGGCACGTAGTTCAACAGGGTGTCGTCGCGCGCGTCCGGCGTCTTGATCAGATGCAGACAAGCGTCGCAGAGTTCCGAGATGTTGTGCGGCGGGATATTCGTCGCCATCCCCACCGCGATACCACTTGCGCCATTGGCCAGCAGGTTCGGGAACTGTGCGGGCAGCACGACCGGTTCGGTCAGGGTGCCGTCGTAATTGTCGCGGAAATCAACGGCGTCTTCGTTCAACCCTTCCAGCAGCGCCTCTGCCACGATGGTCATCCGCGCTTCGGTATAGCGCGAGGCCGCCGGGTTATCGCCGTCGATATTGCCGAAATTCCCCTGCCCGTCGACCAGCGGATAGCGGACGTTGAAATCCTGTGCCAGACGCGCCATCGCGTCGTAAATCGCGGCGTCGCCGTGCGGGTGGTAGTTGCCCATCACGTCGCCGGAAATCTTGGCAGACTTCCGGAAACCTCCGGTCGCGCTGAGTCGCAACTCTCTCATCGCGTAGAGGATTCGGCGGTGAACCGGCTTCAACCCGTCCCGCGCATCGGGCAGCGCCCGGTGCATGATGGTGGACAGCGCATAGGTCAGATACCGCTCACCAATCGCGCGGCGCAGCGGTTCCGCCACCTCGCCCCCACCTGTGGGGGCCTGCATGTTGGGGTCATCGATCGTATCGTTCATATATGATGTGATACGACGCAAGTGCGCCTTGGTAAAGCGAACAGCACATAAATTGCTGGGGAAAAGTCGTGCTTTTTGCAACAGGGGGAGACACCGTGTTGTTTTCCCCCATTTTTCGACTCGTCACCCAAAATATGCTAAGATCTCACCAATTGATTTGCTGCCTTTTGTTGATGTTACGATTGCCTTGGGGGAAGCGCCATGACGCGCCTGATACTTGTTACCTTTGCCGCGCTCGGCTGGACCTTTTACGTGATGAGCGGTGGCCCTGATTTTGAACCGCGCGGCGTGCGCCCTGCCAAACCGGAACGCGTGGCTGTCGTGGCCGAACCGATTGCCCCGGTCGTTGAACTTGCACCTGTCGAAGATTTGGTCACCCGTGCCGCCGTCAAACCCGCACTGGTGGTTCCACCTGTTGCCGAGGCGGTAACCCAGTTGGGTGAGACCGAAACAAAGGCCCTCCTCTCGCAGGTCGCGGCTGGCCTGAAAGCCAATCCCTCGCTGTTTCAAGACGAAAGCGTGACCCTGACCCTGGCATCATTGGAACAGGGCGTAAGCGCGCTGGAGCAGGTGGTCACCGACGCCGAGCTGCCCACAGTCGAACTGCCCACGCCTGCCGAGGCCCCGAAGGACATCCGCGAAATCTCGGGCACCCGGGTTAATCTGCGCGATGGGCCCGGTACAATCTATCCCATCATCGGTAAAGCCGCGCTTGGCCAACAGGTCGAGGTCCTGAGCGATTCCGGCACCGGCTGGTTACGCCTGCGCGTGTTGCCCGCGCAACAGGTCGGGTGGATTTCAGCATCACTTGTCCGGAAAACATCAAACTGACGCCCGGACGTCATTGCCCTGCCGCAAACCCCACCCTAGCTTTTGGTGGGGTTCAGCTTCGGAAGGCACATGCAGAAATCGATTCTTATTACGGGATGCTCGTCGGGCATTGGTCTGGACGCAGCACACGGAATGCGTGCACGAGGCTGGCGTGTGTTTGCATCCTGCCGACAGCAGCGCGACTGTGACCGCCTGCGCGCGCAGGGGTTTGAAAGCCCAAGAATCGACTATACCGACCGCGACAGCATTTCCTCGGGATTGTCATATGTACTTGAGGCAACGGGTGGAACTTTGGACGCGCTGTTCAACAACGGTGCGCACGGGCTGCCCGGTGCGGTTGAAGACGTCCCGACAGACGCTCTGCGTCATATCTTTGAAACCAATGTCTTTGGATGGCACGAGCTGACCAGACAGGTTATTCCCGTCATGCGCGAGCAGGGCCACGGCCGGATCGTGCAATGTTCCTCGGTACTTGGTCTTGTCGCCTTCCCCTGGCGCGGCGCATATGTCGCCACCAAATACGCCATCGAAGGACTGACCGACACCTTGCGGCTGGAGCTGCGGGATACAGACATTCAGGTCGTTTTGATCGAGCCCGGCCCGATCACCTCAAAGCTCAGGGAAAAGGCAATCCCCGTGTTCGAGAAATACATCGACTGGGAAAACTCGGCCCTGCGGGAAAAATACGAAGGTTCGCTGCTGAAGCGACTATACGAAAACAGTGCGCCCGACCGGTTCGAACTGCCAGCCTCTGCCGTCACCGACAAGCTGGCCCATGCGGTCGAGGCGCGACGCCCCAAACCACGCTACTATGTGACCACCCCGACATATGTCGCAGGGGTTCTGCGCCGAATTCTGCCCACAAAAGCCACGGACCGCATCCTTTCGGATATCTGAGACGTTATTTCCCGTTCGCTTTTCGGCGCCTTGACGCTAGATGGGTGATAATCGAAAAAACCGGACGGTGACTTTAAATGGACCCTTTAATGGTCATTCTGCTTCTGGCCATGGCGGCGGTTGTCGTTGTGTTAGCCCTGGGCATCGCGAATTTCGGCAAAAGCGGCATGGAAGCAGCAAAGAAAAGCAACAAGATGATGCGTCTGCGTATCCTCTTTCAGTTCATCGCCGTTATTTTGATCGTGCTATACGTCTTTCTACGCGGGCAAGGGGTGCAGTAATGGTTGTACTGAACAAAATCTACACGCGCACCGGCGACGATGGCAAAACTGCTCTGGGCAATGGCGAGCGTGTGGCAAAGTATTCGGGCCGCGTTGCCGCCTACGGAACAGTGGACGAGCTGAATTCTTTTGTTGGCGTGGCCCGTACCGAGGCCGAAGGCGAAGTCGATGCCGCCTTGTCGCGGATTCAGAACGACCTGTTTGATCTTGGCGCGGATTTCTGCCGCCCTGAAATGGAGAAGGATGCCGAAGCGGACTATCCACCGCTGCGAATCGTATCCGCTCAGATCGACCGGCTGGAAGCCGAAATTGACATCATGAACGAAACACTGGAACCGCTGCGCAGCTTCATCCTGCCGGGCGGTTCGCGGCTGGCCGCGCATTTGCACGTGTGCCGCACCGTATCGCGTCGCGCCGAGCGGTTGGCGGTCGAGTTGACGAATATGGAACCGGTTAACGATGTGGCCGTCAAATACCTCAACCGGCTAAGTGACTGGTTTTTCGTCGCGGCCCGATGCGCAAATAACGATGGCAAGGACGACGTGCTGTGGGTTCCCGGCGCAAACCGCTGAATATTTCCCTGAAAATAAGCGCAATGCGGGCAACAATCTTGCGTGCCTCAAGGTAAAAAACTGCAAAACGCGACGTCCCGACGCGACGACGTGACGATTTTGCTCTGTTTTGCGGGTGCAGCAGACGTTATCAAGTCCGACGAGAGCATTGGTGGAGTCGCCTTCGCGGCTTGCCGTTTTTTGAGGAGAAAGCGCTACAATGAAGGTACTGGTACCTGTCAAACGCGTGATTGACTACAATGTGAAGGTCCGCGTGAAAG
>NZ_JBXWTH010000056.1:0-8247 GCF_059613825.1 Ruegeria sp. SATB027 | reverse complement strand
GAGGTTTGCAGCGGTTCGTAACCACCCACCAGCCGTTAGAAATTGCTTCCGCGTCCCGGCACGTCGTCGCTCCGCACAAACAATCCGTTATCACCGCCTCGAGGCATTCGAAGCCTTGAATGCTGCCACTCGAGCCGCTTGAATCCCGACCATCAGCATTCCCTCGTCGACCGGACGTTAACGTGACAACACCGTTTCGGATACTGCGCACCTTTGAAATAAATCATGGACAGGTTCTCGAGTGAATACACCGGCGACCATTCACGGTCTGCATTCGAGCGCGTCAATAGTCAAAAGTTTGCAACAGAACCCTTTACGGTGCCCGGCCAAATCACAAGCCCGGCTCTCTTGGTCAACTACTCTGCTGCGTCCGAAACCGTGGTTTCTGAGTATATCCCTTTCACACGTTCCTTTGTCGGATCAAAATGAGGGAATGGAACGATCCTGGCTTTCAGCCGTTTTTGTTGGCCGTCCAATTGCCCAATTTCGATGTCTGCCCCAATTGTCGCGTGGGTAACTGAAATCCGACCCAAAGCGATGACTTTCCCTAAAAAGGGTGATTTCATTGCGCTGGTAATCGCTCCAACCTGCGCCTTTCCGACGCGGACGCAGTCGCCGGGTGACGGGACGACGCCGCCTTCGATTTCAAAACCAACCAGCCTTCGGTGGGGGTGCGCCTTGCGTTCTTCGATTGCTGCCCGCCCGATGAAATCGTCGGTTTTTGATTTCAGCGGCACGGTAAAACCGATGCCGGCTTCAAACGGGTCCGTCTGGTCGTCGAATTCTGACCCGGCGAAAATCAGGCCCCCTTCGATCCGCAGCATATCAAGTGCCCCAAGGCCCAGCGGCGTGATCCCATAATCCTGACCTGCTTCCCAGACTCGGTCGAAGATTTCCACTGCATCTTTGGGATGGCAGAAGATTTCATATCCCAGCTCACCGGAATACCCTGTTCGGGAGATCACGACAGATGTTCCGCGCACATCTCCGACCCGTGCAACGGTCAGTCTAAACCATGGAAGTTCGTCAATCGTTGGTTGCTGTGGGGGTGTCCAGAAAATTCTGGAGAGAATGTCGCGACTGTGCCGCCCTTGAACCGCGATGTTGTGCAGCTGATCCGTCGAATTGCGAACCCAGACATTCAAGTTGCGTTTTTGCGCTTGTTCCTGAAGCCACAATCCACTGGTGTCATTCCCGCCAATCCAGCGGAAGTTCGTCTCACCAAGACGATAGACGGTACCATCGTCAATCATCCCGCCGTGCTCATAACACATTGCGGTATAGACGACCTGACCGACGCTTAGCTTTTTCATGTTGCGGGTCACGCATAGCTGCATCAGCTCTTCTGCATCGGGTCCGACAACCTCGTATTTACGCAAAGGACTCAGGTCCATGACGGCAACCTTGTCCCGACAGGCCCAGTATTCAGAAATCGCACCATGATTGGTCATCGTGTTCGGCAGCCAATAGCCGTTATACTCGACGAAATCACGGGTATGCCGCGCAAAGCAGTCGTGAAAAGCAGTTTTCTTGGTTTCTTCCACATCCGCCTCCGCAGATTTTCTATAGCCGTAGGATCGTTGAAAATCCTCGGTCGCCTTGTATGTTCGCACCTGAATATCGGTCGGGTTCCACCCGTTTGCCGGATCAATGTCGCAGGGACATGCCGTGCTGATGCAGACCAGATCGGTCAGCGCGCGCAGCAACACGAAGTCACCCGGTCGCGACCAGGGATCGTCCATGCCAATGGCATTGGCGTCATCCAGCATCGTGTTGAAAAAGAAGTTGATCGCAGGCCAGCCGCCGCGCGGCTTGATGCCATACTGGTCCAGATCTTTGTTAATATTGTCCGAACAGTTTACGTGGCCGGGATAGCCAAGGTCTTCGTAGTACCGCGCCGTACAAGCAAGGCCAAACGTGTCATGACGACCGCAAGTGTCCTGCACGATTTCGATCAAGGGCTCCTGATCGACGGACCAGTATTTCGAAAATATCCCCGGTTGCGGGTACAGGCTACCCATCAGGCTGCGGGTCGTCGTCGGATCGATTTCGCGCTCGATCCCCTGATCCAGCGCCCGCCGGCTGAAGGCCTGAAAATCCGAACATTCGCGGCCGCGAATATCCAAGATCTGGATGAATTCTCCAGCTTTGACCTCATAAGATATGGCGTTTCCCGGTTGAATGTTGATGTCCCTGAGAGGGTCGGCCAACGGCTCAGGCGCGCCAACACCCGGCTTTTCCAGACCCGGCGCGGAACGCTGAATATAGAGGATGATATCCGTTGGAGGATTGTTGTTTTCCGGGCGCATCGCCTCGCCGGGTGCGGCTACGATCAGAAGACCATCGCTTTCCGCCACGAAATGCACCATGTCGCCGGGGCGCGAGCCTTCGGCAAAAGCGCGGATTGCGTCGCCCTGCCCGATGTCAAACCCCGCAGCCTCGAGCGCGCGCAGAACCTTCCGGCCCGAAGCGGAACCGTTTGCCAGCGTTGCGATCACCCCGTCAGGACTCCCGTGTCCCCGCGCGCCGAGCATCGCCGCGTCCGAGCTTCGGTCGGGGGCAAAAAATACCATCTCAGCGGGCTGCATTCCATCGCGATCCAGCAATGTGATCGTGTCCCCTTTGGACACCGGAACGGCGCGCGATCCCATTGCGGGAACCGGATGGCGTTCTGTGCCATGCGGCAGGATGGGCAGACCAGGAGCCAGCACCCCGCTGCGTTCGAACGGTACCTCAAACAAGGGTTTGACGTTCATCTGAACAACTCCGGTTAATCCAGCCCCAAAGCGCGCTTGCGCTTTTCGGCCCAACTGCTGATTGCCATATCAAAGGTCAACGCCATCAGAGACACGTTCAGACCCAGTACAAAATTCTTGCCCAATTCGGTGCCTGCCAGGGTTCGCTGCAATTCCTGCCCCAGATCCTGCGTGCCGATGAACGCGGCGATAATGACCATGAAGAACGCGAACATGATGGCCTGATTGAACCCGACGGCCATGGTCGGCAGCGCCAGTGGAAACTGTACTGACATCAGTTTTTGTCTGCGCGTCGAACCAGACATATCCGCGGCTTCGGTCATTTCCGGCGGCACGCTTCCCAGACCGATGATGGTATAGCGGATCAGCGGCACGGCGGCGAAGATCAGGATGGAAAACACGACCGCCACGTCATTGACGCCGAACAGCATGATCGCCGGGATCAGATAGATGAAGCTAGGGAAGGTTTGCGCAGTGTCGCAGGCCAGCAGGATACTCTTGGACCAGCGTTTGGACCGAGCTGCGACAACGCCCAAGGGGATACCGATCAGAGTTGCCAACACAACCGCTGAAATCACTGTATAGAGCGTGATGACCGAGCGATCCCACCAGCCGGAAAACGCGACGATTGTAAAAAACACCGCAGCATAGATACCGGGTTTGCGGCCTCCGACCCAATAGGCAAAGGAGACAACCAGCAGGATGAACGCAGGTGTCGGAATGGCAAGCAAAGTATCACGAAACGGGATCAGAACCTTGACGTTCAGGAACCAGCGCAGCCATTCGGTTGTCCCTTTGATCACATCGAAGGCCAAAACCGACTTGATCACATCGTCGATTTCCTTTCCCTGGCTCAGATGCTGCTTGCGACCAACTTCAGCCAGGATCGGAAACACTTGCGACAACAGGGTGAACCCGACGAACAGACCCACTGCGATTAGCGGAATCCGGTGCCGTTTCCACCATGGCGTTCCGCGTTCGAAATGAATGGGCTGTTTGACGACCCAGGCCTTCGACATCCGGTCAAGCATGACCGCCAGAAGAACGATGGTCACGCCGATTTCAAACGAACGGCCAAGTTTGAAGCTGCCCATCATTGCAAGCAACTTGGCACCAAGGCCAGGCATACCGATAAAGGCGGTGAGAACCACCATTGCCAGACACAGCATGATCACCTGATTGACACCTACCAGCACTTCGGTGCGTGCGGCTGGGACGTATACATGCCGCAGCATTTGCCAGCGTGTACATCCAGACATCTGGCCGGCTTCGATCACTTCGGGGCTGACTTTCTTCAGACCCAGTGTGGTCATCAGGATCATCGGCGGGATGGCAAAGGTGATTGTTGCCACGGCCCCCGCGGTTGGTCCGACTTTGAAAAAGATCACCGCTGGCAAGAGATAAGTAAAGAAAGGCAGGGTTTGCAGAACGGACAGGATGGGTTTCAGCACCCGCTCGAACCGGCCATACTTCCAGGCGGCGATGCCCAGCACCAGGCCCAGCACAAACGCCAGCGGTGCCGCCACTACAATGACAGACATGGTCTGCATGGCGATGTTCCACTGGCCAATTGCAGCGGTCCAGATGAACGTACCCGCACCCAGAGCCGCCAGCCGCCACCCCCCCACGGCAAAGCCCACAACAGCAGCGACAGCAGCGATTGCTGTCCACGGGATTGGGCCCAGATAAGGCCAGCGGCGCTTGCCTTCGAGCAGGTTGGCCGACATATCCAACAGGAATTCCAACGGGCCTTCGGCGATAAAGCGGGTCACGTAGATCAGACCAAGGTCATTTTGGATGAAATTGAAGATCGCATCCAGCACCTGCGCCGTCGGCGGGATTGCTGCCTCGGGAATGCGGTTCAACCATTCAGGGAGAATTCCGATCGCCTTGGCAAGGATCAGCGCAAAGGCGGTGATCAGAAGTGCGGTAAGGACTCTGGTGCGCCCCCACACACTGTCTGCCGTGTCCGGTAATTCGGTGGACAGTGTCGCCATCATTCGGCTCCGAGCAGAACGTTCAACGCGGCATCGCGATCCAGAACGCCGGTGACAACGCCTGTTTCATCCGCAACCGGCAGCAGGATACGCTTGTCATTGACCAGAACCCGGGCCAGTTCATGAATGGTTGATCCGCCATTGATCGGCGCGCCTTCAAGGGTATGGCCGTTCACCGGTTTTGCCAGCCCTTTCGCATGCACCACGCGGGCCTTGTCGATATCCTCAGTGAATTTCGCCACATATTCGGTCGCCGGGTTCATCACGATCTGATCCGGAGTATCGCATTGTTCGACCGCACCGTTGCGCATGATAGCAATCCGGTCAGCCAGACGCAGCGCCTCGTCGAAATCATGGGTGATGAAGACGATGGTTTTGCCCAGCATCTCTTGCAGGCGCAGGAATTCATCCTGCATTTCACGGCGGATCAGCGGATCAAGCGCCGAGAAGGGTTCATCCAGAAACCAGATATCCGGTTCGATGGCCAGCGACCGGGCGATACCGACCCGTTGTTGCTGGCCACCGCTCAATTCCCGTGGGAAGTATTCTTCCCGGCCCTCAAGGCCCACCAGCTTGATGACCTCCAAAGCGCGTTCGCGCCGGTCGTGGCGATCCTGCCCACGCATTTCCAGCGGGAAGGCGACATTGTCCAGAACTGTGCGGTGCGGCAGTAACCCGAAAGACTGAAACACCATCCCCATCTTGTTGCGGCGCAATTCGATCAGGTCGCGCTCGCTGAGTTTCATGATGTCCTGACCGTCTACTTCGATCGTGCCCCCGGTGATGTTGTGCAGACGCGAAAAGCACCGCACCAGCGTGGATTTTCCCGATCCTGACAACCCCATGATGACAAGCATCTCGCCACGGCCAACCTCGATCGAGACATCCTTGACCCCGGCGATATACCCATCCTCACGGATCTCGTCGAAACTGCGGCCTGCCGGCATGGACTTCAGATAGCTCTCGGGCGAGGGTCCAAACAGTTTCCAGACATTCTTGGCTGATATGACAGGCGCGATGGCGGACATGGCTGCTTTTCTTTCTTGTTGAGCGCGGCCCTGGATCACAAAATGATCAAGGCCGCGCCAGATTCACTATACCTAGCCGTTATCAGCTGCAGGCACTGATCCAGGGGTCAACAACAGCACGGTTGGCATCCAGCCATTCCTCTGCCGCTTCTTCCGGCTCAAGCTCATCAGTGTCGACCAGCTTTGCCATTTCCGCGATCTGAGGGTTGGTGAAAGAAATCTGGGTCAGGGCGCAATACGCGGCTGGCCACTTGTCTTTCATGCCATCCCAAGCCGCCTTTTTCAGATATCCACTTGCCGGGTTGCCACAATCATACAGCGCGTCCGGGTTCGGACCCTTGGCGGGATCCTTGTCGCAACCGTCTTCCCATGCAGGGAACTCTACAAACTCACCGGGCCAGACGGCTTCGGCAAAGTTTGGCGTCCAGTTGAATACAAGAACCGGGGTCTTGTCAGCCTCGGCGGCACCAATCTCGGCCCACAACGCTGCGGCGGAACCCGCATTGATCACGGTAAAGTTCAGATCAAGCGCTTCGGCGCGTTCCTTACCATGTTTCAACCAGTCTACCGGACCATCAAGATACCGACCCTTATCCCCGGTCTCGGCCGTGGCAAACAGGTGCGCGCAGTCGTTCAGTGCATTCCAATCAGGCAGGCCCGGGCAGGATTCCTTGGTCCACATCGGGTACCACCAATCTTCGCGCGTGACGGCATCATGATCGCCCGCGTCATGCAAACCCCCCTTTTCCAGCGCGGCCCGGTAGGATGCGCCAAACGCGCCTTCCCAGACTTCCATCTCAAGCGCGACGTCGCCCAAGCGGACCGATTCATAAACCGCCTGGCTGTCGGTGGTGACATATTCGACGTTGTTGCCCATCTCTTCGAAGATCAGACCGACGACGTTGGACATCACGATCTGGCTGGACCAGTTGTGAATTGGAATGACAATCGGGTCGCTGCTGTCTTCGGCAATCGCCCCGGTTCCCGCTACTGCCGCCAAGGTTGCTGCGGAAAGGAGGTTTGTAAGTTTCATGTTCGCTCCCTGAGTGAGGTTCGTTTTTTGTCAAAGGGGCTCTTCCGGCCCGCGAATTTGTGCATTTTGCCTAGAATCGCTCATAATGCAGAAAAGAAATTTGAGGGGCGTTGACCATAAAATCTTGAGGCAAACTCAACTTTTTACTATGTTAACAGTCGGTTGCCCGTTCAGACGGCAACGGGTGCCCATGAATGTTTTTGCGTGTGGCCGCGTCCAGATCGGGAAAAGTCCTGTAAATGCCAAAGAAAACATCAGTCACAGGGAAAGTCCTTCCTCCGCTTGATTATTTGTTGGCGTTTGAAGCCGCGGCAAAAGCGCAAAGCTTTGTGCAGGCCAGTAAGGTGCTGAACATCTCGGAAACCGCGATCAGCCGCAAAGTGCGCCTGCTGGAGCAGCATTATGATGTGCCATTGTTTGTGCGAGGTCACCGTTCGGTGTCACTGACGCAACAAGGTGCCATTCTGTTGGCAACTGTCGAGAAGTCTCTGGATCAGATGCGGGACGTCAGCCGTGAGATGCTGGCCAAACATCAGGCCAACAAGGTGTCGATTTCCGCGACGAACTCTGTCGCGTCTTTGTGGTTGATGCCACAACTGCACAAGTTCAACAAATCCAACGGCCGTATCCGTATTTCGCTGGTGTCTTCGGACAGTGACGCAGAATGCCTTTCGGATTCCATGGACCTGACAATACTGCGTGGAGATGGCGAGTGGCCGGGATACGAAGCAAAGCTTCTGTTCGGAGAAACAGTGTTTCCGGTTTGCAGCCCCGAGTACCTCAGAAGCAACCCCAATGCGGCAGTTCTTTACGCGCTGCCGGAACTGGACCTTATTGAAGTCACCAGCAGCCATGCGGAGTGGATGACATGGCGTACATGGTTCAGCGGTAACGGTGTTTCCACCTCAGCGATGGAACAAGCTGTGGCTTTCAACACCTATCCACTGTCAGTTCAGGCTGCTGTCGATGGTTTGGGAATTGCATTGGGCTGGGCCCATCTTGTTGACCCCTTGCTTGAGAGCGGCGCGTTGGTCAGGCCGGTCCAGAACGCTTCGGTGCGAACGCAATCCGGATACTACCTGCTGAAAAGGCCGCTTCAAAAAGCTTTCCCGGAACAGCGCATCGTCGAGGAATGGTTGCTGGGTCTCAGCGCAGGTCGAAAAAGATACGCCTGATCCTGGTCGCAACCCCCGAATCTTGACTTGATGTTTGGAAACATCCCTTGGGTACTTTAAACTCACGCATTGACCCTTGGGAATATTTATTTACCTTAAAGAAAATTTTGACCGAATCTGGCCCTGCGTTTTGTCG
This sequence comes from Ruegeria sp. SATB027, assembly GCF_059613825.1. NCBI lineage: Bacteria > Pseudomonadati > Pseudomonadota > Alphaproteobacteria > Rhodobacterales > Roseobacteraceae > Ruegeria > Ruegeria sp. SATB027. The sequence continues at coordinate 122 of NZ_JBXWTH010000056.1, read as the reverse complement.
CTCTGGCCGGACCAATCCAGACTATCTCACGCAGGGAGACCAAACCCAATGAGCTATAAATCCGACATCGAAATTGCGCGTGAAGCGAATAAGAAGCCGATCCAGGAGATCGGCGCGAAGCT
>NZ_JBXWTH010000055.1:0-33498 GCF_059613825.1 Ruegeria sp. SATB027 | reverse complement strand
GGAAACCATCGTTCAGATGGACCAAAGGCCAATCATGCACTAACAATCAAATTGGACCACACAAGTGGGGCTGATCAGTCTACAGTTCAAGGACCGTTGCCAACTCACTTTCGTATTCAAGACATCAACAGACGTGTCCTTGAATTTATACTGAATCTTGATGCTGGTAAGGTGCGTCGGGAGAGGGCTGAAATCAACAAACGCATCGGTGCTCTTGAAAGTGACTGGACCGAAAAACGACGTTTGCTGGAGAGAGGTGGTGCCAATCTCATCCGCTTTATCGGTGTGCCCAAAACACCTACCGCAGAATTCTCACATCAATCAGATACTGCATTGGAAGTCTTCATGGGTGGAGAGTGGTTGTCTTTGGATGCAGCCACAAAGGAACTTCAGGATGAAATAGAGGAGCTAAACAGCATCGAGCTGGTGTCCACAGAGGAGGCGGAGGCCAGCACACAAAAAGCCCTAGCAGAGGCTCAACTTCACTATGATGAACTCGGAGCAGTGTTCGAAGTCGCAAGGACTGAATTCCGAACAGTTCTTGAAGAAAGCAGGGCATTGAAAAAGCGCATTGAGGTACTTGATATCGATCTTAAGCGACATCAGGACACCAAAAAACTGATGGCTCTTGGATCGGAGGTGACTGACGCCGTAGCATTCGACAGTTGTCCGACCTGCCATCAACATTTGACCCAAGAATTGCTTCCGCCTAGCTCCTCTGGCGCCATGGCCCTTGATGAGAACATTGCTTTCATTAAGTCCCAACAACTCATGTACAGGTCGGCGTTAGCGGCTACCGAAGATAGGCTTGGGGAGCTTCGCGTACGAGGCCGATCCATCGAACAAGATTACAAAGAAGCGCAGAGTGAGCTGCGAAGCCTGAAGCGTGCGCTTGTGCGCCCAGCGTCTAGCATTAGCAGGACGACAATTGAAAAATCAGTTCGATTGCAGGCACGCTTGGGTCAGTGGGAAGACATGCAGGAGCGTGCAGATGGCCTTGTAGACGAACTGGTTGCTATCGCAAAAGAATGGGCGCGGCTTTCATCCCGACTCAAGAAATTGCGAACTGGAGATGACTTTTCCGTGGAGGACAAGAACAAGATCTCACGCCTTCAATCTCTCGTTCAGGGGCACTTAAAAACGTTTGATTTTCATTCCTTTCCCCCCTCAGAAATTACCTTGGCTAAAGACAACTTTAGACCACAGGTCATTGTACATGATGAAGAATCTGATCGTTATATAGAGAAGGACATCAGTTTCGAAGCTTCCGCAAGTGATTGGATTCGTCTTAAGTGGTCATACTACCTTTCCCTCCTTGAGTTAGATGAAAACTACACAACAAATCATTCGGGGCTGGTGGTACTTGATGAACCGGGACAGCAATCCACTGATCCGGTTAATTTGCTTAGTCTGTTTCAAGAATCGGCCAAGCAGCGGTCGACCAACCATCAAATCTTGATCGCAACTTCTGAAAAAGAGCATGCTATCAAAGCAGGGCTGGGTGATCGTCCATACAACCTTATCTCGTTTAACGGCTACATCCTGAAACCACTGAACTGAAAGAGATCAGACGTGCCGCTATAGCTTCTGTTGTCGAGTCATTTGGATGCCAAATGGCTCGTCGGCACCCAATCGGCACCCACGGACACGTGCGACCGAAATTGGCACGCCGTGATTTCAGGAATTTGACTTACTTTTCATTGAGTTAAATGGTGCCCGGGGGCGGAATCGAACCACCGACACGAGGATTTTCAATCCACTGCTCTACCCCTGAGCTACCCGGGCACGGGAACGACGTTTGTCGTTGGGTGGAGGCGTTCTATGACTTGCTACCGGCAGTGTCCAGAGGCTTTTTTACATTTTTTCAGTGCGGTCGCATTGTATTGCGTTCGTCCGCATCGGCCTCGGTCTCAGGGTCGTCTTCGCGCTGAGACGGGACCGCGTAAGAGCCGTTCAGCCACTTGGCCAAATCAATGTCTGCGCAGCGTTTCGAACAGAACGGGCGGAACTTCTTTTGCGTTTCTTCTCCGCAGATCGGACAGCTCATTTCAGGATCTCTGCGACAGGTAACCGGCTGCGTTTGCGCTGCAACTCGAAATGCCCCAGAGGTGTCCATCCCGCCAGTATCGTCTCGTCCGGGTCCGACTTGAAGGCCGCACGCAGGGCGGATTCGAACCCTCGGCGGTCTTTCTTGGGCATCGGAGCCAGATCCAGTGTGATCTGCCCCGCCAGCCCGCGCACACGCAATGCACGTGGCAAGGCTTTGGCACAAGCGAAGTTGGCTTTTGTTCCTGCCGCCAGCGACGTATCCGCGCCTGTGTTCACGTCAACGGCCACCAATGCGCGGGTCGGTTCGATAAATAGATATCCGCCTCCGGGGAGAGGTTCGGAAATGCCACGGGCGACATCCAGCGCATCCAGCACACCATGGGTTTCAAAACTGCCGGTTTTCGTCACAACCTCGGCAGGATCGGTCCAGTCGCGCCATGCCAGGATATGCGGGCTGTCACCTTCGCTCAGCAGTTCGACGTCGGACCCTTCGTCCGTCATCACTTGTTCAGCTTGCGCAAGCATGGCCGAAATGTCGTCGGCAATGTCACCGGCATCCGCATCCATGCAGCAGGAGCGGAGGATCAACCCGTAGGGGCTGTCGCCCATTTGTTCATGCGCGATTTCAAGCAGTTGATCCCGCTTGTCTTCATCCTTGATGCTGCGCGAGATGTTCAGGCCCGGTGCGTCGGGTGTGACAATGGCAAAGCGGCTTTTGAACAGGATACGGTTGGTTACAGGGATGGCCTTGCCGGGCTCGGCATATCCGCCCACCTGCACCAAAAGCGTGGCACCCGGCGCCAACCCTTTGACTTGTCGCAGAAAAGCCGGGCCGTCGGGTGTGGTCAGGAACATACCGCCCTGCCCCTTGACCGGTCGATCGGCGCGGGCGCGATAAATGGTGCCGGGTGCCGGCGCGTCGGTGGCGATCAGGAGATCATCAAGCTTTCCGTCGACCATCAATGCCGCGGCCTCGCGGCCTTGGATATGGTCCAGAACGATGGTGCGACCTTTCATGATGCCTCGCGATATAGGGGGTAGCCGATCCCTTGCAGCAAGGCGGCGGTCTCGGACAAAGGCAGCCCCACGATGCCAGTGAACGAGCCCGAAATCCATGGGATGAATGCGCCAGCAGGGCCTTGGATCGCGTAGGCCCCGGCTTTGCCCCGCCAATCACCAGTCGCCAGATAAGCGTTGATTTCAACGTCAGACAGGCGTTTGACCTTGACCTGCGAGACGACATCGCGCTGCAGGATGCGATCCCCGCGCCTAACGGCAATCGAAGTGATCACCCGGTGACGACGACCGGACAAAGCGTACAGGAACTCTGCGGCCTGACCTTCGTCCTCGGGCTTGCCCAGAATACGCCGCCCCAGTGCAACTGTCGTGTCCGCGCAAAGCGTGATGTCACCGCTATCCGATTGAACTGCCTTTACTTTTTCACGGGTAATGCGACTGCAATACGGAACAGGAAGCTCACCCTTCAGCGGTGTTTCGTCGATGTCAGGGGGGCGGATGGCGTCGGGCTGCACGCCAAGCTGCGCCAGCAGGTCCAGCCGCCTTGGGCTGCCCGATCCCAGGATAAACGCCATCTCGGCAGGCGTTATTTGAAGCGGTAGTTGATCCGACCCTTGGTCAGATCATAGGGGGTCATCTCGACCTGAACCTTGTCGCCGGCCAGAACTCGGATGCGGTTCTTGCGCATCTTTCCTGCCGTATGTGCGATGATTTCATGGCCGTTTTCCAGCTCGACCCGAAACGTCGCATTAGGCAGGAGTTCCTTCACGACACCGGGAAATTCGAGCGTATCTTCCTTGGCCATGTTGTCTCCATCATTAGGTTGCGCCCGCAGAATCTGCGGGGATGTGCGCTTAAATGAGCCTATTTTTCCCTTATTTCAAGGGCGGATTCATCTAAAGGGCGGATAATGTGACCGTTTCGACTCGGGCGTCCTGCTCTGGCCAATGGGTCCGGTTCAGCACATGGCCATCGGCGCGGACCTCGGCGATGGCGGACAGGTCGACATCCGCATAGGTCCAGCCGGGCTGGTTCAGAGCGCCCTCGGCCAGCACTCCGGTGGCCGGAAACCCCTTGTCCGGCGGGCCGAAAACGCCGCCCATGCCGGTGTTCATGTCCACTGCCTCGGACCAGTCGTTGGCTCCGACCAGTGACGACATAACCGTAACGCATTGATTTTCCAATGCTCTTGACATTGCCCCGATGCGTACACGCCAATACCCTGACAGCGCTTCGGTGCAGGACGGAACAAGGATCATATCCGCGTCGCTGAGTGCGCGGCCCAGCAGGGGAAACTCGCTGTCATAGCAGATCAGAACACCGATTTTACCCAGCGCGGTGTCGAACAGCTTGAGTGGACCACCCGGCGCAATGTCCCAGTCCTCGCGTTCAAAGCGGGTCATGATCTGCTTGTCCTGATGGTCGCGGCCACCGTCCGGGGCGTAGAACGCGGCGCGGTTCACCGGGCGGCCGGACCCATCCACAACCGGGGCCGATGCACCCAGAATGTACGTTTTGTACGCACTTGCGAGGCGCGAATGCAAATTTTGTACATCCTCGAACCGGTCCGAAACCGCGCGGATCGAGCGTTCAAGATCACCCGCCACGTCGGCACCATCGAGCGTCGACACCTCCATCGCGCCGTATTCGGGGAACACCAGCAGCCCGGCCCCCTGCCCGGCGGCCTCGGCAACCCAACGGTCCAGCTTGTCCTCGTACTGCGCCCAGCTGTCGAGCCAGTCGAGATCATACGCTGCGGTTGCGACTTTCATTGATGGGATCCCCTGAGCCGATGTGTCGAGGCACTAAACCGTGAGAGCGGCCGCGTGTACAGATCAATCTGGTGCTGGGGGATGGGTGAAGGGGGAAAAGAGCCCTTTGCTGCCGTTGGTCATTTTCCTCAATTCAGGCAATCAGGCCACATATCTGTGTGGTTCGTGTGGCCTATTTTTACTCACCAGTTACCAAAAAGCGAACATTCAAAAGACTTCGGGCAAAAGCTCACAGACATAATCGTTTGTCGCTGGTTGCGTAAAGGTGCGAAAAGGCTACGGTATGAGGCTGATTTAAGTAAGAATTAGAAAGCGGCTTTGGCATGATTACAAACGAAATTCTATATGCTTGTTATCAATTGGACGTTAAGTTTGTGAACTCATCGACGGGAAATGTTCGAGATTGCTCTGGAACTTGTTTTTCGGTGAGAGATGAAAGTGGCGTTCCAACCATTGTTACGAATCGTCATAATGTAGACCCAACTTTCAAAAAACCGGAGGACGAACGATATTTTTTGGCCGCAATGAACGTCAGAGGATTTTCAAGATCGGCAACAGGCGTGCCTGAAAGAAACGTGAATTTTGTTATTCAAAGTGCAATGATCTCGTATCCCTCTTCAAAAGACGACGATATTGCTTGTGTCAGCGTAATAAAGGTTTTCTCGAATCTCTCCCGTGACATTAGGTTGGATTACAGTATAGCTTCGAGTGACTTAGCGCAGGAAGACTACTTCCAAGAAAAACTGCATGTTTTGGATGAGCTAGCGTTTCCCAGCTACCAAAAGCCGCACGACTCGGCGCAGGGCAGGCCGATTATGCGGAAAGGATATGTATCGAGTGATCCGCGAGTAAACTACTCCTTCAAAGATGTCCAAAATCCCAACAAAAGTGTCATGGGGTCTGCGATTGCATACGAAGCCTACTCGCTCCCCGGGTCATCTGGAGCTCCTGTAGTAACGCTTCCAGTGAAACTAGCAATAGGCCAAAAACGACCAGGCGGGCTTAGAGGCCCTGCGATTATTGGTGTAAATGCAGGATCAATCTCGGTACCAAACCCGAATGGATCAGGTCCAGCATATTCTGGGATCTCATACTTCTACAAATCCACATCCATTTTGGAGGCCCTGACTCGGCTAAGTACAAAAACTGATATTGAAGGCTGGGAGAGCAGGGCGAAAATCAGGGGTTAACGATAAGGATAATCGACGGCGGCATGAGTTCACAATAAGGAAATCAGATGCACTTTGACGTCAAAGAATTCGACCCAGGAAGCGCCGCTATGGCGGTTCGGACCGCCAGGGAGTTTCGCCGACAGGTAAAAGTAATTTTCGACGAGGTTCCAGTAAATAAGGATTTGGCCGCTGCGTACTTGGGGGCCAATACTGACCAGTTGATTTACTCGGCGACCAACTTGATATTTGCAGCCGAATTATTTCTGAAATCGTTGTACTTGGTTTTTGGGCTTAAGCCACCTCAAAACCACAACTTATGGAAACTATATACTGGGCTTCCAAAAAAACTTCAGGAAATAGTCGAAGGTGACTTCGGCGCTAAGTTTGCCACTCTGGAGAACACAGCTTCTTTGCACATTGTTCATGCCCGTGCGCAACTGTCTCAAGAAGAAGTTGAGAGCGCCGTTTCTTCAGCAAGAAAATCGGTCAAACCCAACGCATCTGGTTCGAATACGGGGTTGCGGCAAGCTTTAAAGGAAACAGGAGACAGTTACCGGGCTTGGCGATACCTTTTTCAAGGGCTGAACAATGGGCGAAGGCAGCAAGTCTTGCACCTTCATTGGCCTCACTTGGATTGTTTTTGCGGAGTAGTTGACGAAATAATCCTTAATGCTCAGAGACAATACGCAGAGCAGCACGGGGTGGACTGATCAACTGCAGCGCATGGCAGCGAAGTTCACAATAACAGCCTACTCAGGCAATGGTGGAAGGCCTGCTGGTTGCCTTCGCAGTTCCAAACCGCGCAGATTGTTGGATTTAGACTATAGGGAGCCCTTGGATATTTTGAGTGTCCGCATTGCGGTTCGCTAAGTCAGCCCATCGGCTCCGGAAATCATTGGCGACTTGAGGATACGCTTTCGGCTTTGCACCCGCAGCGAATGGCTGTTTAGTGGCCACACTTCTTGCAACACACAGAAAAGCCTTGCTCCACCGCCCCTACCCCGACGTCTACAAATCCCTGATCCAGAACTGCAACGGCTTCAGCGTTTCTCCCTCCTCCCCGATATCCTTCCACGAGAATTGGGCGATTGCGCCGGGTAAGGGCTTGTATCCGCGGGCGCGCCAGAAGGTATCCAGCGGGCGGTAGTGGTCGGGGCGCAGGGGGTGGTCGGTGGGGCGTTGCACGCTGCAAAAGGCGCATTTGGCAAAGCCCAGAGCGCGGGCGTGCCCCTCGCGCGTGTCGAAGAATTTGTGGCCAACACCCTGCCCGCGATAGTCCGGCAGCAGGACGGATTCAGCGCAATAGAAGATCTGCGACAGGTCCAGCCCGGTGTCTGCGAAGGCCGCAGCGAAATCGTCGGCGTGGTCGGTCAGCGGCGCACCGGTCGAGGCGCCGATCAGGCGGTCGCCGTCGAAGGCGCCGACCACGATGGCCTTGTCGCTGTCGCGGTAGGATTGCAGGTATTTGCGCTCGTATTCCAGATCGCCGTCATAGAGATAGGGCCAGGCGTGAAACACCCGGATCCGCAGGCGGGCGACATCATCCAGAGCGGCCCCGAGTGCCGCTCCGGTCAGGGGGCGGACGTCACTGACGTCAGCCATTCGAGACCTGTTTGGTCCAGTCTGCAAGGTTGTAGAAGGTGGTGACGCGGGTGATCTTGCCGTCCCTGAGATCAAAGAACGACCCGGCAGGCAGGCGATAAGTCTGGCCGTGGGCGTCGGGCAGGCCCTCGTCGGTTTCCAGATAGGTGCCGTTGACGATGAACTCGGCCGCGGCGCGGGCGCCGCCCTGCGCCTCGAACACAACGATGTCGGTCAGGTTTTCGCGATAGCAGCGGTTCATATGGGCGCAGAAGGCCGCGAACCTGTCCTTGCCGACGCGAATCTGGCCTTCGTTCACGTGATGGGCCACGTCATCGGACAGGCAGGCCAGCATGCCATCGACGTCACCGGCGTTGAAGGCATCGAAATAGGTTTTGACGGTCTGGTTCATGTCCCCTCCGTTGGTTCGCCCCAGCGGTCTTTCAGATGCTGAATGATCTGGTCGCGGGTCTGTCGGTAGTGATGTAGCTTTTGTTCGCGGGTCTCGCCCATCCCGGTAGGGTCCATTATTGGCCAATAATCGACATCGAGGTGAAAAACACGGGTCAGTTCCAGCGCCTGCCGTTGGCTGGCGGGTGAAAGCGCCACGACCAGATCGAACGAGCTGAGGTCATCGCCCCATTCCTGCATCTCGTCGAAGGAGCGCGAGCGGTGGCGGGACAGCTCTACGCCGACCTCGTGGCAGACGGCGATGCTGAAGCCGTCGATTTCCAGATCGTTATGCACACCGGCGGACTGGACATAGGTGCCGGTGCCATAGAATTTCTTCATCAGCCCCTCGGCCATCGGGGACCGAACCGCGTTGTGGTCGCAACAGAACAAGACCGACTGCGGCAGGGGCTTCACGCGTCAGCCCCCAAAATGCAGAACGCAGATCAGCGTGAAAAGGCGACGGGCAGTGTCGGTGTCGACATCTGCCTTGCCTTCCAGCCGTTCCTGCAACACGCGGCTGCCTTCGTTGTGGATACCCCGGCGGGCCATGTCGATGGTTTCGATCTGGCTGGGCGGCAGCGATTTCACCGCATCGAAATAGCTTTCGCAGATCTGGAAGTAATCCTTGACCACCTGCCGGAAGGGACCGAGCGACAGGTGAAACTCGGCCGCTTTTTCGTTGGCCTCGGTTTCAATGTCGAAGACAAGCCGTTTGTCGCGGATCGAAAGCTGGAGGCGATAGGGGCCCTCGGGCACAACGCGGTCGTCGCGTTTGGGCAGCGAGAAGCTGTTTTCTTCCAGCAGATCATAGATAGCGACCTTGCGCTCCTGCTCGATCTCGGGCGTGGGCGGCGGCAGATTTCTATCATCCAGTTCGATATGCGAGATGCGGGTCATCTTTACAGTCACATTCCTTGCGTCAGCACAGACCTATAGCAATGATATTCAACGGGCAACGCACAGAAACGCCATATGCGCCCGGTCTTTGCGTCATTTCAGCCATTCAGGCGGTTCAGGCGCGCAGTGACCGAGAGGCCATGCGCCTCGAGGCTTTCCGATTGCGCCAGCTGTTCGGCAGCAGGGCCGATGGCACGCAGGGCTTCGGGGGTCATCTGGCTGAGCGTGGTGCGTTTGAGGAAATCCATCACGCTGAGGCCAGACGAAAACCGCGCCGAACGCGCGGTGGGCAACACGTGGTTGGGGCCGCCGACGTAGTCACCGATGGCTTCGGGTGTGTACTGACCCAGAAAGATGGCTCCGGCGTGGATGGTTTTTTTGCTCAACGCGCGCGGGTCGGCCACGCAAAGCTCCAGATGTTCCGGGGCAATGCGGTTGGACAGGGCTGCGGCCTCGTCCAGGTTGCGCACAGTGATCACCGCGCCGTAGTCGCGCCAGCTGGCCCCGGCGATGGCGCGGCGTTGCAGGGTTTCCAGCCGTTTTTCGACCGCCTGCGCGACGGATTGGCCGAATGCGGCATCGTCGGTGATCAGGATCGACTGCGCGCTTTCGTCATGTTCGGCCTGGCTGAGCAGGTCCAGCGCAATCCAGTCGGGGTCATTGTCCTTGTCGGCGATGACCAGAATTTCCGAGGGGCCCGCGATCATGTCGATGCCGACCTTGCCAAAGACGCGCCGCTTGGCGGCGGCGACAAAGGCGTTGCCCGGCCCGGTGATCTTGTCGACCGGAGCGATGGTGTCGGTGCCATAGGCCAGCGCTGCCACGGCCTGCGCGCCGCCGATGCGATAAACCTCGTCCACACCCGACAGCTGTGCCGCCAGCAGCACCAGCGGGTTCACTTGCCCGTCGGGCGTGGGCACCACGATGGCCAGCCGCTCCACACCGGCCACCTTGGCCGGGATGGCGTTCATCAGCACCGATGACGGGTATGACGCCAGCCCACCCGGCACGTAAAGCCCTGCGGCCGAGACAGCAGACCAGCGCCAGCCGAGTGTTGCGCCCGTCGCATCGGTCCATTCCTGATCCTCGGGCATCTGCCTTTCGTGATAGGCCCGGATGCGGGAAGCCGCCAGTTCCAGCGCCGTGCGATCTTCGTCCGAGACCTGCGCCACCGCATCCGCGATGTCCTGTGCGCTGAAGGCCAGCGTTTCGGGCGTCAGCGTCAGCCGGTCGAATTTGGCCGTCAGTTCGATCACCGCCGCATCGCCCCGGTTGCGCACATCGTCGATGATCTGCGCCACGACCGCATCCACATCCGCGCTGTCCTCGCGCTTGGCCGAGAGCAGAGTCCGGAAGGCGGGTTCGAAATCGGGCGATGTGGTATCTAGGAAAACGGGCATGATCTGGCACTCCGGGCGTTGCGCATTGGGACATATCGCCCGGAGCGCGCCGCCTCAACCCTCAGTCACCGGGGTGCAGCGATTTGCGCATCGGGTATTGCGGGATGCCGTGCCAGTCACCGGGCGGGCCTGCCGGTTGCCACCCCTGTTTCAGATAGAACGCGTGCGCCGTTTTGGTGGCATCCAGATGCGCCTCGGCACAGCCGCACACAGCCAGTTGCCGTTCCAGCCGGTTGAGCAGCGCTCGCCCCACCCCCTGCCCCGTATGATCCGGATCGACATAGAGCAAAGTGACCGTCCCGGTTTCAAAAAGCCCCCCGGCAGCGGCCACATGCCCCCGGTGTTCGGCCAGCCAGATCTGCGATCCGGGCCTGAACCAGCCCCGGATCGTGGCGGGGTCCTTGTTATCGGTCCATTGCGCGATGGCCTGTGGGTCACCCTTATGATCGACCCCGCAGAGCTGCGTGATTGAGCGGATCAGAACCCGGCTAAGGTCGAAAACATCAAACACGGTGGCGGGGCGCAGTGCAATGCCTTCGGGCGTCGTTGAAAACGCCTGAGAAATCCCGCGCTTGTTCTGCATCTATTCGGGGTGATGCGGGGCCTGACCGGAGGGGGCCTGATAAGGGCGCGTGACGTCCTTGAGGGTGGCATCCAGCGCCTCGACGGTCAGGCGGATCGCGCCATCACCGGCCAGCGTCAGCAGGACATGGCCTGCGCCATCCTCGCCGGGTTCGAAAACGACCGACATCAGCGACATGATCATGTCGGTGTCACCGCGATCAATGCCCTGACTGGACACCGAGAGAACCGAACCGAAGACCAGCACCGATTGCACCCGTTCAAACGGGCGGTCGCGGCGGGCGGCGGCATCCTTGTCTTCCCAGCGAAAGCGGTTCAGCAGCAGACCAAAGCGGCGCTGCGACGGTTGCCACTTCATCTCGGTCACCGGAAACACGGCATCCTGCGCGAGGGTCGAGATCACCTGAAGGTCATCTGCATCCTCGGCCCCAAGATTTAGCGGCGCCTCGCGCCCGTCTTCAAAACTTGCGTCTGTCATTGGCCCTTGATCCGTTCAATCTTTGCGCCCACGCCTTCCAGCTTGCGCACCACATGCTCATATCCGCGGTCCAGATGATAGACCCGGCTGACCGTTGTATCCCCTTCCGCCGCCATTCCCGCAAGGATCAGCGAGACCGAAGCCCGCAGGTCGGTCGCCATCACCGGCGCGCCTTTCAGACGCTCGACCCCGGTCACCGTGGCGGTGCCGCCATGCACCTCGATCTGCGCGCCCATGCGCACCAGTTCGGGGGCGTGCATGAAGCGGTTTTCGAAAATGCGTTCTTCGAGAACCGAGGTGCCCTCGGCCGTACACATCAGCGCCATCATCTGCGCCTGCAGGTCGGTCGGGAAGCCGGGGAAAGGTTCGGTCACCACATCCACCGCGCGCACGCGCCCGTTTTTGCGGGCCACTTTCAGACCGCCTTCGGTTTCTGAAACGCTGACGCCTGCCGCATCCAGCTTGGCCGCAAAGGAATCGACCAGCGACATGCGACCGCCCAGCAATTCAACCTCGCCACCGCAAATCGCCGGGGCCAGCATATAGGTGCCCAACTCGATCCGGTCGGTGACAACCTGATGTGTGGCCCCGTGCAGCCGGTCGACGCCCTGAATTTCGATGCTCGGGGTGCCTTCGCCGGAAATCTGGGCCCCCATTTTGCGCAGGCATTCAACCAGATCGACGATCTCGGGCTCGCGCGCGGCGTTCTTGAGCACCGTGGTGCCCTTGGCCAGCGTGGCGGCCATGACGATGTTTTCGGTGGCCCCGACCGAGGCAAAGCGCATCTGATGCACGGCCCCTTTCAGACCACCCGGAGCCTTGGCGTGCAGATAGCCGTCCTTCAGCTCGATCTCGGCACCCAGCGCCTCGAGCCCTTCGACATGCAGGTCCATCGGCCGTGCGCCGATCGCGCACCCGCCGGGCAGAGAAACAACCGCCTGCCCGAACCGCGCCAGCAAGGGGCCCAGCACAAGGTTGGACGCACGCATCTTGCGCACGATGTCATAATCGGCGGTCTGGCTGGTCAGGCTGTGGCTGGACATTGCAATCACCTGACCGTCTTGCAACGACGACACCTCGGCCCCCAGCGATTGCAGCAGCGCGGTCATGGTCTTGATGTCGCTCAGCCGCGGCGCATTGGTCAGCGTCAGCGGTTCTTCGCTCAGCAATGTTGCGGGCATCAGCGTCAGGCACGCATTCTTGGCCCCCGCAATCGGTATCTGACCGTTCAGCGGGCCATTGCCCGTTACCAGAATCGAATCCATCTGCTCTTATCCCTCGTCCTTGTCAGGCTTGTCCCCTGCTGCCGCACGCGCCTTGGCCTGCGCCTTGCGACGCGCCATGTTGGCCTTCAGCGCCGCCTTCAGCCGCGCCTCGCGCGCATCGCCGGGTTTACCTTGTTTTTTGGGTGAATTTTTATCCGTCATGATCTTTCTCTACAGGAGGCGAAAAAAACCGTCCAGACACCCTTGCGCCGCGTTTCGTTTGAGTCTAATCACCCGCCCACAGCGCTGCTGTAGCTCAGAGGTAGAGCACTCCCTTGGTAAGGGAGAGGTCGAGAGTTCAATTCTCTCCAGCAGCACCATCCTTCTTATTCCTTCGAAAAAGCGCGCTTTCATCCGGAAGGGTTTGGGTGTTCCGGCGTCTTTGGCCATTGGCGTGTCAGAGACTTTTGTGGTGCGCGTTTGATTTATGGGCGGTTCGATACAGCCCGGAAGCGTCGAGCGCTGTGCGTGGTAGTACCATGCGCTTGGCAAGGGGAGCTGCTGCGCGCCCGTTGCATCCCCCCCGGCCGGTGGCTCTTTCGGGGCATTGAACCCATTCCAGAGCCATAGATCGTTTTGTGGCGGTCGGGCTTAGTTCATGCCCAGCGCTTCTTTGTACATTTCGATGACGGCCTCTTGCTCGGCAATGTCATCCTTGTCCCTTTTTCTGAGGGAAATGATGCTGCGCAGGGCCTTTACGTCATAGCCGCGCGACTTGCTTTCGGCGTAGACCTCTTTGATCTGGTCGGCGATGTCTTTCTTTTCCATCTCCAGGCGCTCGATACGCTCCACAAACTGGCGCAGCTCGCCCGCGGTGACCTTGTAATTTGCTTCTGCTTCTTCAGACATGCTCATCTTTTTTGTTCCCGGTTATGGACCTGCAACCAGAAGAGGTCAGCCTGCAGCTGGCGGTGAACGGCGGTGGCCCGATCATCGGGGGCACCTTCAAAACACGCCTGTCCCAGAGGCTGAAACCCTGGTGTGGAATGCCGGATACAGTGCTGCCGCCCGGGTCGCAAGCACCCATTGGGCCGGCGCACTTGTATGACCCCAACCGATCCGTTAAGCGCGTGATCAGGTCACGAGGATATGCGGGGAACCATGTTCGAAATCATCACCTGGGGCGGTGCGGCCCTGTCTGTGGCCGGGCTTGCCGGTCTGGTCTGGTGCATTCTTCGCGTGATGCGGGCGCGCAAGGCCGGTCTGTCGGATGACGAGCTGCGCGCGGTGGTTCAGGGGGTTCTGCCCTGGAACCTGGCCTCGCTGTTTCTGTCGGTGCTTGGATTGATGCTGGTCATCCTCGGGATTTCCCTTGGATGACCATCCGGTTCACACCGGCAAGTTATCAAACTGCGCTTCAATCGCATCTTCGCACAAGGCCGCATCCAGACGACGCAGGCGCGAAGGCACCTCCATCCCCTGCTGCCGCATCCGGTCAACAATCTTACTCACACTCGGTTGAAGCGCCAAACGCGTTTCCAGACCCGCGTTCACAAGCTTACGTTCAAGCTGCTCGGCTTCGGAATAAAGACCAGTCGGTGTCATAACCATCCTCCCAAGTGGCGCCAGTATCCCCAATATACGTAACGGGATTACGACCCGCAGATAATATCGTAGCCTTGTGCGGGAAATTGCCTGCCATGGTCGAAGTTTCGGCAATCTGACGCGGATAGGTTAAAGATTAAGCCAGGATTTCAGCGGTTGCTTTGACCGGCATCAAATGCAGGTTCGATATTGCATCACATTCCAATTCACATATATGATATGCGTGACCGAAACGGAGAAGATCATGACACCGAAAGTGAAAGCGTTTTTTGACGAGCAGACCTTTACGGTTTCCTACGTGGTTCATGAACCTCAGGGGCGAGCCTGTGCCATCATCGACAGCGTGCTGGATTTCGACCATGCCTCGGGACGGACGTCGACAACCTCGGCGGACAGGATCATCGATTTTGTGCGCGCGCAGGACCTTAAGGTCGAGTGGATTCTGGAAAGCCATGTCCATGCCGATCACCTGTCCGCGGCCCCCTATCTGCAACAGGAGCTGGGCGGCAAGATCGGGATTGGCGATCAGATCATCACCGTGCAGGACACGTTTGGCAAGGTTTTCAACGAAGGAACCGAATTTCAGCGCGATGGCAGCCAGTTTGACGCGCTGTTCAAGGAAGGCGACAGTTTTCACATCGGCCAGATGCGGGGCGACGTGCTGCACACCCCCGGCCATACACCGGCCTGCATGACCTATGTGATTGGCGATGCGGCATTTGTTGGTGACACGCTGTTCATGCCCGATTTCGGCACGGCGCGCTGCGATTTTCCCGGAGGATCGTCGGCCACGCTGTTCCAGTCGATCCAGAAGATTCTGTCGCTGCCGGACAATACCCGAATCTATGTCGGGCATGATTACAAGGCACCGGGCCGCGACGAATACGCGTGGGAAACGACGGTGGGTGAGCAGAAGGCGCTGAACGTCCATATCGGACAGGGGCGCAGCATCGAAGACTTCGTGGAAATGCGCGACGCGCGGGACGCCACGCTGGCCATGCCGCGCCTGATCCTGCCGTCTTTGCAGGTCAACATGCGGGCCGGTCAGATGCCTCCGGCGGATGAACAGGGCGATGTTTTCCTGAAACTGCCGGTCAACAAGCTGTGACGCGGGCACAACAAATCACAAAGGGAAATCCCACATGAATATAGAATGGATCTGGGGGCTGTGCGGCGGTCTGGTGATCGGTCTGGCCGGGGCGGTTTATCTGCTGGGCAATGGCCGGATCATGGGCGCAAGCGGCATTCTGGGCGGCCTTGTCGATGGCAGCGCCAAGGGGAGCATGGCCGAAAAGCTGGCCTTTATTGCGGGGCTTGTCGGAATGCCCCTTCTTCTGCGCCCGTTGATCCTGCCCGAGGCCCAGACGCATCTTACCAGCAATCTGGGCGTTGTCATTCTGGCCGGGCTGCTGGTCGGTATCGGTACACGGATCGCCAATGGCTGTACCTCGGGGCACGGGGTGTGCGGGATCTCTCGGTTCTCGCTGCGCGGCATCGTGGCCACCGTTTTCTATATCCTTGCCGGGGGCGTCACCCTTGTGCTGCTGCGTCATGTGTTGGGAGTGATCTGATGCGCCTTTTCATTTCATTGATCGCCGGATCGCTGTTCGGCGCCGGGTTGCTGATTTCAGGCATGACAGACACCACAAAAGTTCAGGGCTGGCTGGATGTGTTTGGCAACTGGGATCCGACGCTGGCCTTTGTGATGGCCGGTGCCATCCTGCCGATGCTTGTGGCGTGGCGGATGACAACCGGACGGCAAAACGCCCTGACCGGCGGAGCCTTTCCACCCCCTGCAAAGCCCGAGGTTGATCGCAGGCTGATCGTGGGTTCGGTTCTGTTCGGGATGGGCTGGGGACTGGCCGGGCTGTGCCCCGGACCGGCAATGGCCTCGCTGAGCTATGGCGGGCTGGGCGGGCTGGTCTTTCTGGTTGCAATGGCGGCTGGGATGTTCGTGGCACCACCGCTGGGCGCGCAACTGGACAGGGCGGCAAACGCGGCCTAAGGAATTGGCATGGAGATTCGACAGATTACCCCCCGCTATGCTGTCTCGCCGCAGATCACGGTCGAGGATGTTCCGGCCATCGCCGAGGCTGGCTTTGCCAAGGTGATCTGCAACCGGCCCAATGCCGAAGTTCCCCCGGCCATGCAATCCGACGCGATCGGCGAAGCCGTGCGGGCTGCCGGTATGGAATATGAGGTGCTGGAGCTGACCCACCAGACGATGACGCCTGAGAACGTGAAGCGGCAGCGCGACATGGCGGAAAACGGCAGTGGTCCTGTTCTGGCCTATTGCGCCTCGGGCACGCGGTGTTCGGTGGTTTGGGCGTTGGGCCAGTGCGACCACATGAGCACGGACGACATCCTGAGTGCGACCGGCAAAGCCGGGTATCAGCTGGACAATCTGCGCCCCATGCTGGACCAGATCCGCGGCACTGGCGGCTGAGTGCCCCTCAACCTAGCTGGTAGACTCCGGGGGTGCCAACCCCGCCAGCTGCGTGATTTCAGCGACCATCCGTTCGGAATCGTTCACGATCAGATCGCTATCTGTCAGATCTGACACCCCGGCCGGGACGGTCTGGGCGTGCGCATCATGCTCAGCTGGTTCGACCGGATAATCCTGCGGTGGTGTTCCACTTTTGCTGGCGATGAAGTCCTGCGCGTCAGCACCGGTCAGGGCCGGCAATGCAGCGGTTTCATTCAGCCGCACGGCCCGCAGGCCGCCGCATTGCCCAAGACGACCGATACCGGCGCGTGTCCGGTCAATCGTCAGAACCTCGGTCCGGTCCAGACGCGCCCCGCGCAACGGCAGAATGTCCCCGATCCGCATTCCGGACAGGTCGGACAGCGGCAGCGACATGCGACACAGCGCGGCGGTCAGTTCCGCCCGCATCACGCCCGAACACTGATCCATGCGCAGATCAGCCTTTTCCCCGGCATCTTCGGCCACGTCCGGGACGGCAGGATGTTCCGGCAGAAAGACCGAGATGCGGCCCTGCTGCTCTCCGTTCGCCAGATCGACGGTCAGTTCGAAAATGCGGTACGCCTCTTCCGTCATCGCCAGTGACAGGGTGCGCAAATCCTTGGCGCGCGAGGTAAATTCCAGCCCCGCAAGGCAAATATGATCGCTTGAAGCGTCGATCAAAGCGGCGGAACCGGTCAACGCGGCTTCGATCAAGGGGGCCACGATGGCGGCGTCGGTATCCGTGAACGTGCGTGTGCCGGGATCACCGGACAGGACCTGACCAATGGTCTGGGCCTGAACAATGGCCGAGACCACATTCGGGTTGAGACAGGCCGCGGCGCGGCCTTCGGGGCCGTCAAACACCAGCAGCAGCCAATCCTGCCCCGCCGAGTCCCCCGGCACCTCCTGCGACTGGTTGGATTGCTTTGCCCCGATAACCGCCAGCGGCAGGTTCAGCCGGTCGCCCGCAGCCCGTGCGAACCCAAGGCGCAGCGCCCGCAGAACCGAGCGCGGGCGATCCCCCAGATCCTTTTGCCCAACGGACAGTTTGCGCGCCAACGCGGCATTGACATCTTGTGACATGACGCCCGATCACCAATTGTTCCAGCACCTGGCAACCGGTTTACACCCTCGGGCGTTACCAAGTCCTTTATGGCCGCGTCACTGCGCCGCCTGCTGATAGGCCTGTGGCAGGCTGATCCGGAAGGCCGCGCCGCCCTGCCCCGGCAGATAGGTGATCTCACCCCCCAGCCGCTGCATGATTTCGCGGCAGATGGCCAGACCAAGCCCCGCTCCACCAGCCTTGTCGCCGCCCACGCGGGCAAACTTTTCAAACACCATCGAACGCGCACCCGGTGGGATGCCGCTGCCATTGTCGATGAAGTCGACGATGACCCGCCCGCCGACATCATGGGCGGAAATGACCAGTACCGGATCGTCCGCATCGCAATATTTCTGCGCGTTCGAGATCAGGTTGATGAACACCTGCCCCAACCGATCCAGATCCGTATGCAGGAAAATACGCTCGGCCGTGCGGGTCCGGCGGACAGTGATCTTTCGGTCCGCCCCGGCCAGAGCGCTGGGCACGGCGCGGTCCAGAACCGAGCGCAGGCTGTCATCGCTGAGATTGAGGCTGACCTGCCCGTTTTCAAGCACGCTCAGATCCAGCAGATCATCGAGCAGCCGGGTCAGGCGCAGGGCTTCGTCATGAATGATCGCGGCATAGCGGGTCTGCTCCTGGCGGCTGAGGCCATCGGTGTCGCGCATGATTTCCGAAAACGCCCGGATCGAGGTCATCGGCGTGCGCAATTCGTGACTGACCTGGCTTAGGAAGCTGTCCTTCTGTTCGGAAATCTGGGTGAGCTTGGCGTTAGCCTCGCGCAATTGCCGAGCGGTTCGGCTGAGTTCGGAGGACTTTTCCTCGAGCTGGCCGGAGTATTCCAGCAGTTGCGCGGATTCGTCTGCCACGGCCAGCAGATCCTCGACTGAGACCGACGATCCGCCCACGATCTGGCCGATCATCGCATGGGCCATGGCCGCGCCGACCGAGCCGCTGAGCTCGCGTTCCAGACGGTTCAGAAAACCCGGCGTCGGTTCCGGCAGGTGCGAACGGCCACCCTGTTTTTGCGCCTCGGCCTGAAAGAATTCCTGCGTGGGGCCGGTGCCCAGAATGCGCTGCGTCATGATCATCAGGTCTTCGCTTTGCGCCACCGACCCGGACCACCCGCGCGGCGCGACCGAGTGATCGAAGACATTGACGAACTGCGCCCCCTGCAACCGTTCCAAGGGGCTGGGAAAGCTGAGCAGGGACGCGACGCAGAAGGCAAGCGTGTTCAGGGACAAGGACCACATCACCGTATGCACCATCGGATCGATCCCCTCGATCCCGAACAGGGCATGAGGGCGCAGCCAGCCAAGGCCGAACAAGCCGTTTTGCAGCACGGTTTCGGGCATCCACGCGCCGCCCATTCCCGGCAGCAGCAGGGTGTATATCCACAGCACAAAGCCAACGGTCAGCCCGACCAGCGCCCCGGTCCGGGTCGCCCTGCGCCAGAACAGCCCCCCAACCAGCGCTGGCAGAATCTGCGAGATACCGGCAAAGGCGATCAACCCGATCGAGGCCAGCGCGGCACCGCCCCCGGACAGCCGGTAGTAGAAAAAGCCCAGCGCGATGATGGCGGCAATGGAAACACGGCGTGCCATCAGGACAATGTTGCGCACATCGCCCGATACCGAGCCGGTGCCTTCCTGCGTGTTCAGCCAGATGGGCATGACCACATGGTTCGACACCATCGTCGAAAGGGCCATCGCACTGACGATGACCATCGAGGTTGCCGAGGAAAACCCGCCGATGAAGGACAGCATTGCCAGCCAGTCATTGCCTTGGGACAGCGGTACGGTCAGCACGAACAGGTCGGGGTTGGCGCCCTGGGGCAGCAGGTCCAGTCCGACCACGGCGATGGGCACGACAAACAGGCTCATGAACAGCAGGTAGAGCGGGAAGGCCCAGGCAGCGGTTCTGAGATGGCCTTCGTCATCGTTTTCCACCACCATCACCTGAAACATCCGGGGAAGGCAGATGAAGGCGGCGGCCGACAGAAAGATGAACGTCGTCCAGCGCCCGGCATCGACGTTCCACTGGCCGATTTCCGAGGCATCGATCCGGTCCATCATCGGGCCGATGCCGCCCGCGATCCCCCACACCACGAAAACGCCCACGGCGATCAGAGCAAACAGTTTGACAACGGCCTCGACCGCGATGGCCGTGACCACACCGTGATGACGTTCGTTCACGTCCAGATTGCGGGTGCCGAACAGGATGGCAAAAACGGCCAGTCCAGCCGCGACCCAGAACACGCTGGACCCTTCGCGATAGAGGCCTGACGGGTCAGCCTCGGCAAAGATCGAGAATGACAGGGTAATGGATTGCAGTTGCAGCGCGATATAGGGCGTGCCACCCAGCACCGCCAGAATGGTCACGCA
Organism: Ruegeria sp. SATB027; assembly: GCF_059613825.1. Classification (NCBI taxonomy): domain Bacteria; kingdom Pseudomonadati; phylum Pseudomonadota; class Alphaproteobacteria; order Rhodobacterales; family Roseobacteraceae; genus Ruegeria; species Ruegeria sp. SATB027. The sequence continues at coordinate 13,340 of NZ_JBXWTH010000055.1, read as the reverse complement.
GACCGCCAGCGTGTTCGACTTGCCATACCGGGACGACAACAGGTCGGCGATCGAGGTGACCCGCTGGCTGCGCCCGACGCGCACCAGCTTGCGCAGCCCCCACCACCAGCCGACCATCACCAGCGTCGGACCGAGGTAGATGGTGACAAATTCCAGCCCCGACCGCGCGGCGTTGCCCACCGCGCCATAAAATGTCCAGGCGGTGCAATAGATCGACAGGGACAGCGTGTAGATCACGGGTGAACGCAACCATTTGCCGCGCCCGGCCGCAGCCATGCGATCCGCGGCGAAGGCCACTGCGAACAGGAACACGACATAGGCAAGGCAAACCAGAATCAGAACGTTTATGGTGGCCATCACTCAGCGCCCGTGTCCGATCCCTCGCGCGCGGCCATGCGGCGGGCGGCCAGCCCAAAGACAAACCCGGCCAGGATCAGCGCGCCCCAGCAGAGGAATATGTAATACATCGCCGAGGACAAGGGCACCGCCGCATCCCCGCCGGACGGGTCCGGCCACAGCAACGGAAGCGCCAGCAGCGCCGCACCCAGAAAGGGCAAAATCCGGGCGGCATCCGTCAACCTGTGACGACGATAGCTTTGTCGTTCCAGAAAAAGCGAGGGGCGTGTGCCCGGTGGTTTGGTCTTGTTGCCCTCGCCGGACATCATAAGCGCGTCGCCTGCGCGTGAAGGTCACGCACGGCTGTCAGAACTTCGGCATTGGAAAACGGTTTGGTCATGAAGCGGCTGACGCCTGCGTTTTCAGCCATTTCCCGGTCGCGCGACTGACCCCGTGCGGTCAGCATCAGAACCGGCAAGCCTGCCAGTTCCTCCATTTTTCTGAGTTCCCGAAGGATATCCATACCGTTCTTGCCCGGCAGCATGACATCCAGAATGACCAGATCGGGCTGCGCCCCCTGGATCACCTGAACCGCATCCGTTCCGTCGCCATGCGTTTCGACCTGCCATCCCTCGCGCGACAGCAGGAACCGGATAGCCTCGGCGATGTTCGGTTCGTCCTCAATCAGCAGAACCTTTCGGCTCATATGTTCAGTTCCTCCCATAACCGGTCTTCCATCCCGAGACCGGTTCCCGCCAGATTAAGCGGTCTGTCATGAACGTGTCAAAAACCTTCGCTCAAAATCGACGGCTCGCGCCGGGACTTGCAATCGCGGTTTGGGCAGACACGGCAATTTGGCCCGACCTGAGTGACCGGCACCCCGTCTGACGGGTCCCTGACCGGGCGCACCACCATGACCGAGCGATAGGCCGGGTCCTGATCGTATCCCGACACCGCATGCGGCCAGGCATAAGCGACGCAATCGAACACGGCCGAGGACCTGCCGGTCAGGACGACCTGCTTGCGCACCGGCACCAGCGGACGGCTGAGGGCCGTGAACAGCGGCCAAAGCGGGCAGACATCGCCGTGTCGGGGCAAGGTAAACCCCTGAATCGGCTTGAGAAACAGGATACTTCCAGACGCATCGCACAGCACCATGCCGACCGGTTGTGACAGGATGCCATCTGGCAGAAAGGCCAGGCGCCTGAGGACGGTGGCAAAATCAACCGAGAACCGCTGCGCCAGTTCGATGGGGTTCGGATCACCCTGCTGAACAACCGCTTTGACGGCCTCCAGCGGCAGCGCCTGCGCGTCTGCGCGATAGATCCTGAGAACTTCGCGCGCGACGGTGCGCGCCGCCGAGGTATTGAGCCCGCTCAGGTCAACCGCGTCCACATCACCCCCGTCTTCCAGTTCGGAAATCGTGTAGGCGCGGGCTTCAAAGAAGGCTTCGACCTCTTCCAGGGGAACGGCACGTGGATCAACCGCCGAGTCGCTTTCGTCGAGGAAGGTCACCAGCGCCTTGGAACTGCCTGCCAGCCGTTCGGCATCCTGATGCAGGTTCTTGTGGAAACGCTCGCGCCATTCGGCCTCGATATCTTGGGTATCCGCAAGGATCGCGGCGGTCGAGCGTATGGCTGCGGCGGTTGACAGAACCTCGTGCATCGACGCGGCCAGTTGCGGGTCGTGCGTAAGGCGGTCGGACAGGGTTTCGACGTTCCGCTCCAAAGACACGACACGGCGATGCATTTGCGCCAGAACACCGGCCCAGCCGGGAAAGCGCCCGGCGAACTCCTCGAGCCCGTCAATCTCGGCCTTCTGCCCGACCGCATCCTCGGCCGCCTCGCGCAGGGCGGAAACCAGAGTTGCCTCGATCCCCTGTGTCAGGACCGAAGGTTCAACGCCCAGCGCCGCCGCGATATCGACCAGCAATTTGCCTCCGATCCTGCGGCGATTGTGTTCGATCAGGTTCAGATAAGACGCCGATACTCCGGCCTGCCGCGCCAGTTCGGCCTGCCGCAGCCCGGCAATCTGCCGTCTTTCGCGAATGCGACTGCCTGTCAACGTGTCGCGCATGCTTACTTTCCCTGAATTCAGACCCGTCGAATTTCACGCTCGTTTTCAGATTATAGCATCTGTTTCCGCAGGTTAATCATTTCTTTTCAGCTGACATTTACAACTTTCACAACTTGGCGCAGACCACAGCATCGGTTTCGGGCGTCAATCTGGCGCAAGACATCGCATCCCCCCTTCATTTCCACGCGCTTTCCCGGCACCATACACGCATGAGCGACCCCGCCTTTGAATATGCGCCGATTGGGCTTGTTGAGCTGGAAAACCGGATCATCCGGCGCTGCAACCTGCAATTTGCCCGCACCTTTGGCGGAGAAGAAAACGACTATCGCAACATGCCGCTGTTGCACCTTTACCCTTCGGTCGCGGATTGGGAGAGGATCGGTGAACGCAGCCTGCAGGTGATGCGCGGCACCGGGTATTACACGGATGAGCGCGTCATGCGCCGCCGCAGCGGCGACCTGTTCTGGTGCCGCGCCCGGGGCCGGTCGCTGACGCCCGACGACCCGTTCCGCCACGGTATCTGGAGCTTTTCCGACATATCCGAGGAACGACCGCTGGTTGAGCTGACCATCCGTGAACGCGAAGTGGCCATCCTGTCCTGCCGCGGCCTGTCGGCCAAGGAAATCGGAGCAGAGCTGGGCCTGAGTTACCGCACAATCGAGGCTTACCGTGCCCGTTTGCTTGAAAAATTCGGCGCACGAAAGCTGTCTGAACTGGTCGCCAAATTATCGGGGATGCCCCTGTGACGCGTTCGACCCCTTAAATTACGCGTGAAACGCATGCCAGATGGTGCGAGTCGGCGCTTTTCATGCACCGCCGCTTAGCCTATAACCCTGCGTAATTTGATCAGAGCCCGCAAGAAACAGACGGGCCAAAGGGGAACCGTCGAGGATACTCATGACAGACACCAAACACGAAGCGGATGTGGCATTCATCAAGGCTCTGGCCGAGTTGCTGCGCGAAAACGATCTGACCGAGTTGCAGGTCAAACGCGAATATGGCGAAGAAGACAGCCTGAACGTGCGCGTCAGCCGTATGACACAGACCGTGGCCGCTCCGGTTCAGATGGCTGTTCCTGCGGCAGCGCCCGCCCCTGCTGCGGCACCGGCTGCGGCCCCCGCGGCGGCCCCTGCTGCTGCCGAAGATCCGGCCAGCCATCCGGGCGCTGTCACCTCGCCCATGGTGGGCACGGTCTATATGCAGCCGGAACCCGGCGCGCCCGCGTTCATTTCCGTCGGCGCGACAGTGTCTGAAGGCGACACGCTGCTGATCGTCGAAGCGATGAAGACCATGAACCACATCCACGCCCCCAAATCGGGCACCGTCAAGCGCGTGCTGGTGGGCGATGGCGACGCTGTTGAGTTCGGCACCCCTCTGGTCATCATCGAGTAAGGCGGGCCCATGTTCGACAAGATCCTGATTGCCAACCGAGGCGAGATCGCCCTGCGCGTCATCCGCGCCGCGCGCGAGATGGGGATAAAAACGGTTGCCGTCCATTCCACCGCCGACAGCGACGCGATGCATGTGCGCATGGCGGACGAATCGGTCTGCATCGGCCCCCCGCCCAGCCCGCAAAGCTATCTGTCGGTGCCCGCGATCATTTCGGCCTGTGAGATCACCGGCGCGCAGGCAATCCATCCCGGCTATGGCTTTTTGTCCGAAAACGCCGAGTTCGTGCAGATCGTCGAAGATCATGGCATCACGTTCATCGGCCCCACCGCGGAACATATCCGCGTCATGGGCGACAAGATCACCGCCAAGGACACGATGAAGGCGCTGGGTGTGCCTTGTGTTCCCGGTTCGGACGGTGGCGTTCCCACGCTGGCCGACGCCAAGCGCATCGGTGAGGAATTCGGCTATCCCGTCATCATCAAGGCCACGGCTGGCGGCGGTGGGCGCGGCATGAAAGTCGCGATGAACGCGAACGAGATGGAAAGCGCCTTCATGACCGCACGCGCCGAAGGCAAGGCCGCCTTTGGCAATGACGAGGTCTATATCGAGAAATACCTGACCACACCGCGCCATATCGAGATTCAGGTCTTTGGCGACGGCAAGGGCAATGCGGTGCATCTGGGCGAGCGCGATTGTTCACTGCAGCGCCGTCACCAGAAGGTCTTTGAAGAGGCCCCCGGCCCCTGCATCACCGCCGAAGAGCGCGCCCGGATCGGCAAGATCTGCGCCGACGCGGTGGCCAAGATCAACTATATCGGCGCTGGCACCATCGAGTTCCTGTATGAAAAGGGCGAGTTCTATTTCATCGAGATGAACACCCGCCTGCAGGTGGAACACCCGGTCACCGAAGGGATCTTTGGCGTCGATCTGGTACGCGAGCAAATTTTGGTCGCTGCAGGTGAACCAATGTCATTCGGTCAGGACGATCTGAAGATCAACGGCCATGCCATCGAGGTTCGGATCAACGCGGAGAAGCTGCCGAACTTTTCGCCCTGCCCCGGCAAGATCACGGCCTATCACGCGCCGGGCGGTTTGGGCGTACGGATGGATTCGGCGCTTTATGACGGCTATTCGATCCCGCCCTATTACGACTCGCTGATTGGCAAGCTGATCGTGCAGGGCCGCGACCGGGCCGAGGCGCTGGCGCGTCTGCAACGCGCGCTGGGAGAGTTGATCGTCGACGGTATCGACACCACCGTACCCCTTTTCCACGCCCTGTTGCAGGAGCCCGATCTGCACAGCGGCGAGTACAACATCCACTGGCTGGAGCGCTGGCTTGCGGAGAACATGGAAAAATAAGGGCCATGTGCCAGAGGGTCCGCGCCCTCTGGTCGCCCTATCACCGGCATGAGCCTGACCCCCGAACTGCTGCTGCACGGATATTCCATCGGTATCTTCCCGATGGCCGAACACCGCGACGATCCTGAACTGTTCTGGGTTGATCCCAAGTTTCGCGGGATATTTCCGCTGGACGGGTTCCACATCTCGCGCAGTCTGGCCCGCCGCATCCGGAACAGCGGGTTCGGGATTTCAATCAACCGGGATTTTTCCGGCGTTGTTGATGGGTGCGCTGACCGGTCCGACACCTGGATCAACGCGGAACTGCACGCCCTTTATCGCCAGCTGCACCAGTCCGGTCATGCGCATTCACTGGAAGTCTGGGACGGAGCGGCACTGGTGGGCGGCGTTTATGGCGTGACGCTGGGGGCCGCGTTCTTTGGCGAAAGCATGTTTTCGCGCCGCACGGATGCATCGAAAATCGCGCTCGCTTATCTTGTGGACCGCTTGCGGCAAACCGGCTTTCACCTGTTTGACACGCAGTTCCTGACCGCGCATCTGGCGTCCCTTGGGGCGATCGAAATCCCGCGTGGGGCTTACAAGAAAGAACTGGAAGAAGCCCTGAACCAGAGCGCTGACTTTGCCGCGCCGATCACTCAGTCCGCAGAAGGCGTGATACAGCGGATGACCCAAACGTCATACCGCGCGTGATCCAGAGCATTCAGCGCCGGAGAGGTCGCAATCATCCAGCCGTCAAACAGCTGATCCGCTTTGCCCGTTTCCCAAATGGTCAGATAGGCGAAGGCATCGCCAGTCGGGTTATCCACCGGATACCGGCAATCCCCCAGCGCCACATCCAGCCCGAAAACAGCTTCGGTCTGACCTGTCTGCAATTCGATATCAACCGTCTGGCCACTGACTTTGTCGAGCCCCCGCAGCATGGCGCCGGGGCCAGAGTTGACTTTCTGCTGCGCGGCGGCACCGGTTGCAGCCAGCAACAGGGCAAACAGGGCGGCGCGCATCATTCGCTGCCATCTCCGGCTACGAACTTGACCAGCAGCGAGATCAGGCTGACTGCACCTTGGGTATCCTGAATCTCATCGCCAGGTTCAAAAAAGAAGGGTGAACCACCAGGCATGACTTCGACAAAGTTTCCACCCAACAGCCCTTCGGACGAGATCACGATGGCGCTGTCATCGGGCACAAGCACGCCTTCGGCAACAGAGAAAGTCGTGTCGGCACGATAGGTATCCGGGTTCAGTTTGACCCCGGTAACGGTGCCGATTTTCACCCCGGCAAGACGGACATCCGTGCCAACGCCGACCCCTTCCAGCGACCGGAACGAGGCGCCCAGCTCATAGCCCGCGGCACCTTGCGACAGGCCGGTTGATTGGCTGGCATAAACGCCAAACGCGATGGCACCGGCCAAAACGACGCCTCCGACAAGAACTTCGGTCCAGTTATGGGTCGACATCTTCGCCTCGTTTATTCCGGGCTCCAGGCCTCGTAATCCCTGCGCTCAACCGGCTTGGCCCGCCGCAGCGACCCGGCAGGCGCATAGGCCAGCGCCGTACCTGTCAGGTTCTCCTGATGCGGTTTTTCCCAGGCTTTGTGCGGCAGTGGTTTGTCGGTCGGGGGTTCGTCCCAGGTGCGGTGCAACCAGCCGTGCCATTCGGGGTCAACCCGGCTGGCTTCGGCCTCGCCATTGAAAATCACCCAGCGCCTGCTGTCGTCGGCGGTGCGATAAAACACATTGCCTTCATTGTCTTCGCCCACTTTCACACCCTTGCGCGCCGTATAAAGCTGCGTGTTCAGTGTTGACCCGTTCCACCAGGTCACGGCTCGTAAAAGACTGTTCAGGATTCCCATCGGCTGCCTCCGGCATTTCGGTCGAGAGAAGGTATGGACCAAAGGCTCGCCAAGGTCCAGTGCCCCTTGGGCTTCCAGTGTCACTGCGGCAGGATGGCGGTCACTTCGATCTCGATCCGGTACTTCGGATCAATCAAACCGCATTCGATCATCGTCGCGGCCGGTGGATTGGCGCCAAACGTCTCGGCCAGAACCGGCCAGCACGGCGCGAACTCATTGCGGTCCGGCAACATGTAGGTGACCCGAACCACATCTTCAAAACCCGCGCCCGCCTCAGCCAGTGCCTTGCCGATGACATCCAGCGCAGACCGGCATTGCGCCACCACGTCCTCGCCCTGCCCGACGGTCCCGGCGACATGAACCCAGCCGCCCGCAACCACCGCACGGCAATAGCCGACTTTCGCCTCAAACTCACCGCCCGAAGAAATGCGCTTCACTGTCATAACCCGTCACCTTTGTTGTTCGAAAACTTGCTTAAGCTCCCGCCGCCTGATTGCGCATGCCTTCGCGTGCGAGCGACGGATCCCCAGCTTCATCTGGCTAAAAATATCCCGGGGGAGATGCCCGAAGGGCAGCGGGGGCAGAGCCCCCTGAACCTGTTCAACTGTAGTCCCGCCGCCGCGAAATGACCGGCCTCAACCCGCCGAGGCCGATTCCTTGGCCGCATCGGCATAGATGAACAGCGGCTGCGCGTCGGACATCACCGCCTCTTCGTTCACCACAACCTCGCTGACATTCTTCATGCCCGGCAGTTCGAACATGGTGTCCAGCAGGATATCCTCGAGAATTGACCGCAGGCCGCGCGCACCGGTTTTGCGCTCGATGGCTTTCTTGGCAATCGCCTTCAGCGCGTCATCGGTGAAGCCCAGCTCAACATCTTCCAGCTCGAACAGGCGCTGGTATTGCTTGACCAGGGCGTTCTTCGGCTTGGTCAGGATGGTGACCAGTGCTTCCTCGTCCAGATCCTCCAGCGTTGCCAGAACCGGCAGACGACCGACGAATTCGGGGATCAGGCCAAATTTCAGCAGATCTTCAGGCTCCAGATCCTTGAAGATCTCGCCCACGCCGCGCTCGTCATTGTCACGCACATCAGCGCCAAAACCCATGGCCGAGCCCTTGCCGCGTTGCGCAATGATCCGGTCCAGACCCGCAAAAGCGCCGCCACAGATGAACAGGATGTTCGTGGTGTCCACCTGCAGGAATTCCTGCTGCGGGTGTTTGCGGCCGCCCTGCGGCGGAACGCTGGCCACGGTGCCTTCCATCAGTTTCAGCAGCGCCTGCTGTACACCTTCACCGGACACGTCGCGTGTGATTGACGGGTTTTCGGATTTGCGGGTGATCTTGTCGACCTCGTCGATATAGACGATGCCGCGCTGCGCGCGTTCGACATTGTATTCGCTGGCCTGCAAAAGCTTGAGAATGATGTTTTCAACATCCTCGCCCACGTAACCGGCTTCGGTCAGCGTGGTGGCATCGGCCATGGTAAAGGGAACATCCAGTATCCGGGCCAGCGTTTGCGCAAGCAATGTCTTGCCACAGCCGGTGGGGCCGATCAGCAGAATATTGGACTTTGCCAGTTCGATATCATTGCCCGCCTTCTGGGCGTGGTTCAGACGTTTGTAGTGGTTGTGGACCGCGACCGACAGGACGCGTTTTGCGGTGGCTTGACCGATCACGTAATCGTCCAGCACTTCGCAGATATCCTTGGGCGTCGGAACGCCGTCCGAAGACTTCAGCCCGCTGGCCTTGGTCTCTTCGCGGATGATGTCCATGCAAAGTTCGACACATTCATCACAGATGAAAACGGTCGGGCCTGCGATCAGCTTGCGCACCTCATGCTGGCTTTTGCCGCAGAAGCTGCAGTAGAGCGTGTTTTTCCCGTCACCGCCTGAATTCGTCGCCATGATCTACCTTTCGGGCCTCATCCCAGCACCCCCGGCGGGGATGCGTTTTCGCCTGTTCGTGCAGCTTAGGCCAGCGCTTTGGCCGCTACAATCTCAAAATGGTTCCTGCACCGGTGGTGCAGGCTCCGAAACTCAGACCTCATCCGCGTCCATTTTTGCGCGGTTTTCCACGATCTCGTCGATGTGGCCCCATTCCTTGGCCTCTTCCGGGCTCATGAAATTGTCACGGTCCAGCGCTTTTTCAACCGCCTTTTTTGTCTGCCCGGTATGACGCACATAGATATCATAAAGGCGATCCTTGAGTTTTTGCGTCTCGGCCGCGTGGATCATGATATCGCTGGCCTGACCCTGATATCCGCCGCTGGGCTGGTGCACCATGATCCGGCTGTTGGGCAGCGAAAAGCGCATCCCTTTCTCGCCGCCGGCCAGCAGAACCGATCCCATCGAGGCCGCCTGACCGATCACCAATGTGGAACATTTCGGCTTGATATACTGCATTGTATCGTAAATCGACAAACCGCTGGTCACCACGCCACCGGGCGAGTTGATGTAGATCGAGATTTCCTTGTTGGGGTTTTCCGCCTCAAGGTGCAGCAGCTGCGCCACGACCAGATGGCTCATGCCATCGTGAATCGGGCCGTTGATGAAGATGATCCGCTCTTTCAGCAGGCGGGAGAAAATATCATACGCGCGCTCGCCCCGGCTGGTCTGTTCAACGACCATGGGGACAAGCGTATTCATGTAGGTATCTACGGGATCGAACATTCGTAACCTGCCTGTTTTGCTGTGGATCGGGACATTATCCCAACAAGTGTTACCTGAGTCTTAGTGTTGGCTCCGGGGGGCTGCAAGGGGGTGTCGGTGAGAACGCGGAATGAATGTGGATCGCCGTCAATAAGATTGTCACACCTGCCGCTGTCCCGCAGCAGCACCCTATCCATGATTGCGCCCGCTAAAGGGGCTGCGGGGAAAACGGCTGCGGGTTCCCCTTTTTTCATCACGGTTTTTTGATTCATACATATAGCAATAATTGATCGAAACATGTACTGAAGTGGCTCGCAGGCGACGAGCTTTACGTTACGGAAACTACGCCCGGTCAACGGGTTCACAAGGAACACATTCGATGGCACTTCCACAGCTGTCTCAGGACATGTCGCAACACGACCTGGATCGTATGGTCGATAATGCGACACGCGCGTCCAACTTCCTCAAGGCAATCAGTCACGAAGGCCGGCTGATGATCCTGTGCCACCTGGTGTCCGGTGAGAAGTCGGTCACCGAGCTGGAGGAGCTGTTGTCCGCCAGACAAGCCGCTGTTTCACAACAGCTTTCCCGTCTGCGGCTGGAGGGGCTTGTGATACCCCGCAGAGAGGGCAAAACCATCTTCTACCGGTTGGCCGATGACCGCCCGCGCCGGATGCTTGAGGTGGTGTACGAGCTGTTCTGCGGTGAGGACAAAGGCTAGCTCTGGCTTGGTGTCGAGAAAGGTGCTACCGAATCCGTATCGAGCACTGAGGAGACACACATGATCCGCGTAATTCTGATTGGCCTGAGCCTGTTTGCACTGACCGCCTGCGAAACCGCCAAAGGCGCGGGCAAAGATATCGAAAAGGCCGGGGATGCAATCCAGAACGCAGCTTCGGACGTGCAGGAAAGCCTGTAAAACGCGCTTATCTTGCGGGCAACCCGGACATTAACGCAATATATGGTTGAAGAGTGCACCCATACGCAGTAGTCTAGCCCTACAGGTGCATAGACGCGGCATTGCATATCTGACACTAAATCGGGGCTCTTTCGCGCACGCAGAAGAGCCCCGTTCCCATTCGGCAGGGGTGAGTGGTAGCCTGTATGAAACCGAATTTCGGCAAAGGAAAAGGCGTCAGGTGCGCAGACGCGGTCTTTGCATGTACCCTTTCGGATACGCCCTGACGCCTTACCGGGTCGACGTACCCCGAGGAGCACTCCGATCCAGTCGCCCCAGCCCCCTGAGAGACTGTAGCCGCCGCTTTGTCCCCTAAGGTTCATCGCGACATGCATTGGCCGTCTGAGAAGATGGCCACCCGACCTGGGTCTGAGACCCATATCTGGCTGATCACCCACCGGTAAGCCTTTGCAGTTAAACGCAAATCCTAAGATCCGCCTTCCTCTGCCCAGACCCCCTTGGCCTTTGCGTCCCGCCCCGGTTCCGAAGACCCTGTGCGGTGAGATGACTGTTGCACCACGCCCTGCATCCGACAAGAAAATAGCACTGCAGCATGGAAATTAGACGGGGATAAGATGTTGATATCCGGCGGGAGAATTTTGTGGATAACCTGAGAAAAGCCCATCCCGCGAAGGGTTGAGGGCGGAAAAATCCGGACATAACCCTCATCCCCGAAATCCGGGCGATGCTGCGGGTGCAAAACGCTCCGCGCGGCCCGTTAGGCCAAAATTGTGCGATTTGTACAACGCTCGGACCCCCAATATTACGAATCGTACAGACGGAGATTCGCCGATGCGCTGCACCATTTCCTATGCCCGCGCCCATCTGGGGCCGCTGATCACCCGCGCCCAGGACCCGCGGGAGGTGATCATCCTGACCCGACACGGCAAGCCGCTGGCCGCGCTGGTCTCGATGACCGAGGCCAACCGGATCTGGCAGTTGCAGGATGATGAGGAGATCGGATGGAAGCACCCGCTGTCGGGGTTGCGGGGGATGTGGTCGAAAGGGCGCAACATCCCCGGTATGGAACCGGGACCGGACGGCCGCTATGTCACCGCGCGCGAGGCCGCGCTGAAGATCCGCGAGATCCAGATGACCCGCGCCGAGGAACGCCGCATTCTTGCGCGGGGCGGTCTGGATCCTGTCGCAGGCGGTGAACTGGCCGCCCGGCCTGTCTCCTCACTATGGAGACGCTGGTTCCGTCTCTGAGAAGCGTTCCGGCCCGGCGGTGGTACCAACACCCCCTCCGCCGCAATCCGTGAGCAATGGCGGCTCATACCCCTTAACAACCCGACCGGGCCGGAAACGCTTCGGTTCACCTGACGGGCCGGAACGGGGTCGAAAACAGTCCCGGTGCGCAGGCTACGGAATTCTCTGATCTGATGATCGGCACCCTTCGTTGGGGTGCGGGCCGTGCTGGCCTGTTATTGAGATTGGATGCGCGCGCGGCGGTTGCAACCTGCGTGAAGGAAACTTCATCAAGGGTTTATGCGCGGGAAAGGCGGACAAGAAGAAATCCCCATCCTGCCCGGTATTACGTTCTGCGTTTTTCCTTCCAACACCGCGCGCCTCAACTTAAACAGGGATTTTAGGCAACTGCCCTCATCCGGGGGCGTCCGACCCAACATGAAAAGCCCCAGACAGAACATGCGATTTCCAAAGCGACAACATCGAGAGTTCAAGAGCATTGTGCGCAGGTTCCGCAACGAGTTTTCGCTGTTCGTGCTGGAACAAAGCCGCGGACAGGTGCTGTGCGGGCCGATGAAGGGGTTTCGCTTTGTCGAAAACGCATTCTGGGGTGGGCATTCGGATACGGCCACGAAAATCTTTGGCCTGTATGAGCAGCAGAACCTGAAGGTGCTGAGCAGCTCGGACAAGCCGGTGCTGGTGGATATCGGCGCGGCGGACGGCTTTTGGGGCGTCGGGCTGGTGGCCGCCGGGCAGTTCGAAAAAAGCGTGTGCTTTGAGGTTTCGGCAAAAGGCCGGGATGTCATCCGGGAAACGGCGGAACATAACGGCGTGGGCGACCGCGTGACGGTGTTTGGGGATGCGCTGACGGACACGGTCGAAAACATCACAAGCGTGGCCCCTGACCCGGCGGACATCTTCTTTCTGATCGATATCGAGGGTGTCGAATTCAGCCTGTTGACCGAAGATTTTCTGACGCATTTCCGCAGATCGGAATTCCTGATCGAACTGCACCCCCAGATGGTCGAGGATGGCGATGCGAAACTGAAAGCGATCGAAGCGTTCTGCGCCGGGTATTTTGATGTCGCCTATGTGGACGGAAGCGTGCGCGACACGTCCGAGATGGATGAAATCATCCGGTTGGGGGATGATTTCAAATGGCCGATCCTGTCCGAAGGGCGCGGTTTTCCGATGCAATGGTTGCATTTGGTGCCGCGCGGGTGAGGTGCGGGTCAGACGGTTGACCCGCAGATTTGAGGACCGCGAACGGCCAGAATCCCAAGGACGCAAGCGCAGATACAACCGCCCAACCAACCCCACCCCATAGGGCGGGCTTCAGCCCGCCACCGGACACAGCCAATCCATGCGCGTTGGTTTTGAGGTCGCGGAAATGGGGGAGTGGTGGATTGGCGGGCTGAAGCCCGCCCTACGACCCTATCGAAACGTCCTGACTAAATAGGGGCTTTGTTGCACAAATGGCGTGAGGGATTCCCTGTTTGAATCCAGTGGGGTAGCAATGGTGCATGAGCAGTTGG
>NZ_JBXWTH010000054.1:0-33035 GCF_059613825.1 Ruegeria sp. SATB027 | reverse complement strand
GGCCACCCGTCCCATAATCGCCCTCAGCGAAGGCAACGACCCCCGCATCACAAAAGGGGCCATCAACGCGCAGAGGGGGGGTCATGCTGTTTTGAAACACACGCCCAGCAGGAGGGTATGATGTCATGACATCTCAGGTTCTCAATCTCTTCGGTGCGCCCGCAACACGCAGCGAACGGCGCCTGGCCGATCTTCCGGGCCGCGTTGTCGACGGCGATCCGCATCACCAGATCGGGATGCATTTTACCAGTCCGGATGGCAAGTTGTCGGCGGGCACATGGACCTCGACGCCCGGAAAATGGCATGCGTTCACGGACAAAGACGAATATTGCTATATTGTCAAAGGCCATTGCGCTTTGATCCACGAAGACGGCACCCGACAGGATTTTCGCGACGGGGCAAGTTTTCTGATCCCGAACGGGTTTCGCGGCTATTGGGAAGTCATTGAGGAAACGACGAAGCACTTTGTGATCCGGGATTGCACGTAAGATCTACAAGATGCTCCGAAGTGCAGATGCCGTTACGCGGTAAGGTTGTTCTTGCCATAAAGGCGTCGCATGATCATGGGCGTCAGGTACATCGGGATCTGATACGCGCCGATGAAGGCCATGATCGGGGCGGTGACATCGGTTGGCAGGGCGACAAAGAATATGGCGATATTCCGGTTTCCCGCGATAATCGATATCGCGGTCGATTTGTCTGCGGGCAGCCGGTTTCGGCTCAGGTGAAATGCAACGGCTTGTGCCCCGAAATTGACCAGACAGGCGAGCGCGATCCAGAAGGCTGCAATGGCGGGATTGTTCAGGGCCGTGGCACTGACCGAAGGCATCAGCCCGATGACAAACACAGCCAAGGTAAGTGCCGCCAAGCCTTCCAAATTCAGTAGCGTCGCGGGTGAGGGTGTGCGCAGAACTGTGCGCCGGGTGATAATGGCAGCCCCGGTTGCAAGTACGATGGTCAGCAGCAATTGCAACCCGGCCAGCAATACAGATTTAATATCCCCCAGTTCGGGCATGAGCAGAAATACGGGCAATGCGGTCAGCGGCAACAGCGCCGTACCCACAACCATCAGCCGCATCGCGTGTTCAGGCGGATGGCCCATCATCAGGCACATATTGGGACTGCCTGAAATGGACGGGGCCGCCGCCATGATCAGCAGGGACAAAAGGACAGGCGTTCCAGTCCATCCCCCCGTGAACCCGATGGCCAGCACGATCAGCGGCATCACGAATTGAAACCCGATGACTGTGAATGCAACCTTCTGCAGATCACTCAGCGACCCGAGAATGGTTTTCGGGTTCATCCTGAGGACGGTAACAAACAGCAACAAAACGACCAGAGGCGGCAGCAGGTTTCGCATCGGCTCGGCCAGAGACGGCAGCAGAAGCCCAGCCGCCAGCCCGGCGATCAGAACATGAGGGCCATGGCGCGCCACCAGATGAAGCGGGTTCAAGGCCGTTCTACCCGCCCGGGCTTTGGCGCAGATTTTCCGGCAGCCATGTCGCCAGATCCGGGAACCAGATGAGGATGAAAACCATCAATACCATGATCAGGAACATCGGGATCGCTGCACGTGCGATATAGCTCATCTCGTGGTTTGTCATGCCCTGCATCACGAACAGGTTGAACCCAATCGGCGGTGTGATTTGCGCCATCTCGACAACAACCACGATGAAGATGCCGAACCAGATCAGGTCGATCCCGGCGTCACGGATCATCGGTTCAACCACGGCCATGGTCAGCACGACCGAAGAAATCCCGTCCAGAAAGCATCCCAGAATGATGTAGAACACCAGCAAGACCATCAGCAGTTCGAACCGTGTCAGGTCCCATCCGGCGATCAGGTCGGCCAGTCCGCGTGGTAGCCCGGTAAACCCCATCGACAGCGACAAAAAGGCCGCCCCCGCAAGGATGAGGGCGATCATCGCACTGGTGCGCGTGGCCCCCATCAGACTTTCGGTAAAGGTCTTCCAGGTCAGCGACCCCTGACCGGCGGCCAGCAAAAGCCCCCCGATCACGCCGAAAGCGGCGGCTTCGGTCGCGGTGGCATAGCCTAGATACATCGACCCGATGACAACGGTGATCAGCAGGATCACAGGCAGCAGAAAGCGTGAGTTTTTGACTTTCTCGGAAAAGCTCAGCTTGCTTTCGTCGTTCGGGTTCCAGTCCTTCCCCAGCTTGGAATACAGCGCGACATAGCCCATGAACATCGCCGCAAGAACAAGGCCGGGGAGGATGCCGGCAAAGAACAGCTTGGTGATCGATTCATTGATCGTCACCCCGTACACGATCAGGGTCAGCGAGGGCGGGATCATCAGCCCCAATGTCGCAGCCCCGGTCAATGTGCCGATGATCATCCGCTCGGGGTAATTGCGTTTGCGCAACTCGGGGATCGACATCTTTCCGACGGTCGTCAGGGTTGCCGCAGACGACCCCGAGACAGCTGCAAAGACAGTACATCCAACGATATTCGTATGCACCAGACCACCGGGCAGGGGGGCCATCCAGGGCGACAGTCCCTTGAACATGTCCTCGGACAATCGCGTTCGGTACAGGATCTCGCCCATCCAGATGAACATCGGCAGGGCGGTCAGGGTCCACGAGGACGATGCCGACCAGATGGTCGTGATCATGACGTCGCCCACGGGGCGTGTCGTGAACAGCTCCATCCCGACCCAGGCAACACCCATCAGGGCCAGTCCGACCCACACACCGGTGCCCAACAGGGTAAAAAGCACAAAGAGGAAGAGGATGATAACAGACAGATTTTCCATGCGCTTACTCCCCGTGGCTCTGATCGGCCAGATCGCGGACGATCCGATGTTCACCGCGGAAAAGGACATGGATCAGGTGATCCGTCAGGGCGATGGCAAGGATCACGGCACCGATCAGCATCGCGGATTGAGGGATCCAAAGGGCGGTTCTATCCTGCCCCTGGCTGACATCGTTGAACTTCCAGCTCCAGTAGACAAAGCGATAGGCATACCAACAGAAATACCACATAACAGCCGTGCCAATGGCAAAGCACCAGACTTCAAGAATGCGCCGCACCCCGTCCGGCACTGCGTTCAGCAGGATCGATACACGGATGTGACTGCCCCGGTTCAGCGCGTTGGCAAAAGCCAGAAAAGAGGCGGCAGCCATCGCATAACCGGCATAATCCGGTGCGCCGGGAAACACTTCGCCGGTCCAGCGGGCCAGCATCTGCACTACGATCAGCAGCAATATGGCAATCAGGCTGAGTGCCGCCAGAACCCCTGCCGCCAGATAAATGAAATCCAATACGGACCGAAGCCCTCGCAAAACCGCCATGCCGTCCCCGCTGTGTTCTGATTGGATGTGAAACGGGCGGCAGGATATGCCACCGCCCGTTCCGAAAGGATTACTGCGACGAATTGAAGGCGTCGACGATGGCCTTGCCTTCGTCCCCAGCGGCCTCCAACCATTCATTGGTCATGGTCACGCCAATCTCTTTCAACTCCTGCACCATCTGATCCGATGCCGGGCCAACGGTCATGCCGCCATCCCGCAGGCCTTGCAACGTAAAGCCGGTGTATTCCTTGGCGCGCCAGTTCCCGGCATATTCCGCCAGTTCCGCACAGCCCTTGATGACGTTCTTGTTGGCATCGGATACACCAGACCAGACGTCGGAATTGACCATCACATAGTTGCGCGGCAGCCAGGCGTCGACCTCGTAGAAATAGTTCAGGCTTTCCCAAACCTTGCGGTCATATCCGGTTGATCCCGACGATATCATTGAATCCGCGACCCCGGTTGCAAAAGCCTGGCTGATTTCAGCCGCTTCGATGGTGACCGGCAGCATCCCGGTCAACTCGGCCAGCCGCGAAGTGGCGTTGTTGTACGAGCGGAACTTGATACCCTTCATCTCGGCGACCGAGTTCACCTCGTTTTTGAAATAAAGACCCTGCGGCGGCCACGGCACTGCATAAAGCAGTGTCAGGTTTTGTTCGGCCAGCAGGCTTTCGATCGAAGGTTTGGCCGCTTCCCAAAGCTTGGCGCTGTCGTCGAATGAAGTTGCAAGAAACGGGATGGAATCAAACCCGAACAATGCGTTTTCGTTCTGATGTCCGGACAGCAACCGCTCACCGATCGGGGCTTGTCCGGTCTGGATCGCGCGTTTGATGTCGGCGCCCTTGAACAGCGATCCGGACGGGTGCGTGACGATTTCAATCTCACCGCCGGTGCCGGTGGTGACGCATTTGGCAAATTCCGCGCCCGTGGCCGAGTGGAAGTTTGACGCCGAATAGGCCATCGGCATGTCCCATTTTTCGGCCATGGCGGGTGCAGCAGCGGTGGCAGTCAGCGCAGTTGCCGCCAGAAGGTTCGTCAGTTTCTTCATCATTCTTCTCCCTGTTGAATTTGGAAACACCGGCGTTTTTTCACCGGTTTGTTTGTTATTTTGCGTATCGTGACGGCGCGTAGACGCTCATGTCGACATTTGGCGTTCTGCCCGCAATCATCTGCGCCAGAAGGCGCCCGGTTTTTGGCCCGCCTGTCAGGCCGATATGGTGATGCCCAAAGCCCATGTAGGCCCCTTTGATACCGGGCACATCGCCAATGACCGGGATCGAGTCAGCCGGGGCGGGCCTGTGCCCCATCCATTCCACTTCCTCCTTCCATGTCACGCCCGGGAACGCCGCCCGGGCATTTTTGCGCATCAACTCGAACGGTGCGCGCGAGGGCGGCGCATCCAGCCCTCCGAACTCGACAATGCCCGCCAAGCGTATGCGCCCATCCATCGGTGTCGCAACGAACTTGCCCGAGACAACCATAACCGGGCTGCGCGGCATCGCGGAAGGCTCTACCAATTCAAGATGATAACCACGTTCGCTTTCAAGAGGAACAGAAACTCCCAAGCGCTTTGCCAATGGGCCCGACCAGATCCCTGCCGTCACGACGGCTGCGTCACAAGCAATGGTCTCGCCACCGGCCCGAACACCGGTGACACGTCCGTTTTCCCTAACCAAATCTTCGACATTTGCGCGTATGAAACGACCTCCGTTCGCCTCAACATGCGCGGCAAGGTCTTTCACGTACCGGCCGGGGTCGGTGATATGGCCATGATCCGAAAGCCGGGCGGCAAATCCGATGCCCTGACTGTAAACCGGGTCATATTCATGGAAGGCGTGACCTTCCAATTCGTCCCACCGAAACCCGTTCCTGCGCCGGATCTCCCAACCAAAGGCATCTTCCTCAAAATGCGCGCGATCCCTGTAAAGAAACAGGTAATCTGACGGAACCAGCCACTTTTCCGCCCCCGTTCCGGCCGCCAGCGCCTTGTGGTCATTCAGGCTGTCGCCAACGATGGATGTCAGTGCTGCGGCGATCCTCTCGACGTCGGCGGCGTTTGCATGTCTGAGGTATTTCCAAAGCCACGGAAGAAGCTTTGGCAAATACCCCCATTTCAGGAACAAGGGTTGCGAGGGGCTCAGCAGCATCTTCGGTGCTTTTCCCAACAATCCGGGGACTGTTACCGGTACGATAGAACACGAGGCCAATACCCCGCCATTCCCGTGCGAGGTACCTTCGGCAGGGCCTGCCTTGTCGATCAGGATCACATTGTGACCATCCCGCTGCATCCAAACCGCAGTCGAAACGCCGACAATTCCGGCCCCTATGATGGCTATGGTTTTCTTTTCCGTCATTCTGTCACCGCCTTGGCAACCGCATAATGATTCAGTTTGGTCAGATCGGGTCTGCCGCCAAGCCCGGGGCTTTGAGGCACGCAAACCTGACCGTCCTTGACCTGAAATGGCTGCTCCAGAATGTCCTCTTTCAGGAAATAGGACGCCTGATAAAACTCACAGCCCAGAGAGATTTCCGGTGTCGCGGCAATCATGTGCGTGCCCGCCAAATGGGCCAGGCCAGCCTCGAACATGTCACCTCCATAGGCCGTCAGGCCATGGGCCGCAGCGATGCGCGCAACCGTCTGCCCGCGGGTCGGGCCGCCTGACTTCATGATCTTCACCGAAACCCCGTCGCAGATCCCTTCGCGGGCTGCGCGCTCCATGTCTTCGGGGCCAAAGACGCTTTCGTCGGCCAGAAGGGGAACATCCGTCATCTGCCGCAGCTTTGCCATCATGCCAAACTGATGGGCGCGGACAGGTTGTTCAATGAAATCCGGTTTGAACTGAGCGACGTCCCGCACCTGCGATGACGCATCATCAATGCTGAGCCCTTGATTATAGTCCACGCGCACCGAGAGCTCCGGGTAGTTCTGGGCAAGGTACTCCAGCCGCATGATGTCGAAGGCGTGATCCTTGAACCCGGTCTTGAGTTTGACAATCCGAACACCATCCTCACGCAGGCGTGCCAATAGTTCGATGTCCTGGGCAAAGTCGGGATTTGCGATGGAACAACTCAGCGGAATGCTGTCGCGGTAGCGACCACCCAACAAGGACCAGACCGGAACATCGCTGATCCGGCCTGCCAGATCCAACAGCGCGGTTTCCAGCGCGGCCTTGGCTTCGGTGCAATGTGCCACCGCGTAAGCCGCACGTGCCATGATTGCGGCCCGATCCCCAACGCATGCCCCAAGAACGTGAGGGCGCAGATAACGGTCCAGCGCGGCAAAACTCGCTTCGGGTGTTCCGGTGAATACCGACCAGGGCGATGCCTCGCCATACCCTTGGGTGCCATCCTCGGATGTCAGGCGCAGGATGACGACTTCGCAAACGCCTTCAACCGACCCGATGCCGTGATCCCGGCGGGATGTGACCGGCAGTTCAAGATGCCACAGGTCATAACCGATGATTTTCTGTGCCAGATTGCTCATTTCGCCCCCTGTCGATGGGGAAAGCCTGCCTTGACCGAGCTATCATTTCAAATATTATATTCTCGTAAGTTCATCAGAAAAAGTGATGTGATTATCGTTGTCCCTGCGCTTTCGTCAGCTTCAGGCATTTCATGCCATAATGGAAACCGGAACCGTGACCGGCGCGGCCTCGGTTCTTGGGATATCGCAACCCGGCATCAGCAACCTTCTGGCACAGCTTGAACGCGAGGCGCGTCTGCCTCTGTTTGAACGGACAAAAGGCCGATTGCTGCCAACACCTGAGGCCGAGATGCTATTTCGCGAGGTCGACACGGTCGTGCGTGGGCTGGACCACGTGGCGCAGGCCGTAACCGATTTGCAAAACAAACATCCCGGACAGTTGCAGGTTGCCGCGCCGCACCTGTTGTCCTTTGGTTTCATGCCCCGCGAGATCGCGCGGTTTGCCAAAACGCGCCCGAACCTGTCTGTCAGCTTTCAATCGCAATATTCATCCAAGATTCAGGAATGGGTCATCTCGGGCCTGTTTGAAATCGGTATTGTCGAGATGCCCATTCTGCATGACACACTGAACTATCAGGAGTTTCAGTTTGAAACACTCGCGACTTTTCCTGAGGGCAGTCCCTTGGCCGAGCACGACGTTCTGACGCCAGAGATATTGGAAAACGAACCCTTCATCGTGATGGGACCGGAACACCAGACCCATCGCCGGACCCGCGACATCTTTCAGGCATCCGGTCACACATGGCGCACCCAGATACACACCCATTTGTCCGAAAACCTTCTGAGCTTTGTCAAACAGGGTATGGGGGTCGCGATGATCGACCCCTTTACCGTCACCTTTGACGAGGAGAGCGGGTATCTGACCCGCCCATTTGCGCCGCCAGTCATGCTGGATCTTGCGATCATCACGGCAAAGGGACGCCCTTTGTCCACGATTGCGCAGGAATTTCTGGCCCAGTTGACCCCGTCAATTGCCGCTTACGCGACCCATTCCGAGACCGGCGCGGCGGCTTCGTGAAGCGGCTGTGAATGAATGTCGACAAGCGTTGGGCCGTCGTGCTCAATCGCCTGTTTCAGCACGCGCGTCAGATCCTCTGGGTCTTTGACGGTCCAGGATTTGACGCCAAAGGCGGCCGCAACAGCGGCGTGGTCCGTCCGGTTGAAATCAACATTGTAATAGCGCTGACCAAATCCCGCATTTTGACCAGCCTTGATCCATCCGAAGACCGAGTTCGAGAAGACGATCGAAGTGATTGGCATATTGTGCCGAACCATCGTTTCAAATTCGCCGCAGGTGAACCCGAACGAGCCATCGCCCATGACCGACAGGGTTTTGACCGATGGCCGCCCGACATGTGCCCCCATGGCCGCGCCCAGCGAATACCCCAGCGCCCCATGTGCCCGGTTTGTGATAAATTGGCGCCCCGGTTTCCGCCAGCGGTAATATGCGCTGAAATAGGGGCAGGGGGTGCCGGGGTCAGCGACCACAAGCGCGTCGTCATCCAGAATGTCCATCAAGGACGCCATGACAGCCTCGGGCCGGATCGGCGTCTCGCGACTTGCGGCCAGCGGGGCGAACGCGGTCCTCTTGGCCTCCCAAGCGGCGCGGGCTTTGGCTGCTCCGCCTTGGCTGGTCAGGTCGTGGCGGTCTTCCAGTGCCAGCGCCAAAGCCTCCAGCGCCAGACGGGCATCGGCACAGATCGCCACTTCGGTCTGGTAATTGGCGCCGATCACCATCGGATCGCTGTCGATATGGATGATCGTGGTGTTGCGCCCGGGGCTTCTCCACCGTTCCGTTGTGACCGAACCGGCGCGGCAGCCAATGAACAAAACGACATCGGCCTGATCCACGACCGCGCGGGTTGCCGGGATACCCCCGTTCGACCCGACAACGCCGAGGGCAAGCGGGTCGGTCTCGGCAATGGACCCCTGACCCGACACGGTTGTGGCCACGGGCATGTCCAGCAGGCCTGCAACTCGGCGCAGCGCATCGGTCGCTCGGGACAAGACCGGCCCGCCACCACAGACCGCAACCGCGGATTTGGCCCCTGCAAGAATGGCAGCCGCTGCTTCGATGGCGTCCGGGTCAGGTGCGGCCCGTTCAGCGGGATAGCTGCGGTGCCTGTCATCCGCCCAGATTTCAGCCTCGTCTACCTGCCCCTTCTGCGTGTCAAACGGCAGCGCCAGATGCGTCGCACCGGGCGTGCCGGTCGTCATCGCCCTGAAGGCGGCCCGAACCATGGCCGGAAGCCGCGCTGCGTCGTCGAGGGATGTGTTCCATTTGGCCAGAGGCCGGAACAGCGCAGGCTGATCCAGTTCGGTCAACGGGTATTTACCGCGGCTGGTCGTCGCCACATCCGACGTGATCGCAAGTATCGGAACCGAGCTTTCGTTGGCCTCGACTACTCCGGGCAAGATATAGGTCGCACCACCCCCGGACGGGCCCTCGCACACGCCGGGCTTGCCGGTGACGCGGGCATAGCCATCCGCCATATAGGCCGCGTGCCGTTCATCCCGTGTCAGAATGTGCTGAATGCCGTGATCCATCCGGGCAAGGGCATCATAAAAGGGCAAAGTGGTATCGCCGCACAGGCCAAACATATGCGTCACACCATGCGCTTCGAGCATACGCACCATGGCTTCGGCTCCGGTCAGAAAATTTGTCCCTGTCATGGTTGCGAGTCCCTTGTGTTAAAACTGTACTCAGACCTGTATACAGTTTTGTATATTGATTTCAAGCTCAGCGTGTGGCACCTGTGATTCAAACGAAGAAGGGCAGGGGTAATGGCGGGGCCGCGCGTCGATGATATCTATGATCAGGTCAAGGCGATGGCGGTTTCGTTTCGCCTGCGCCCCGGCGACCGCCTGAACGAAGTGGCGTTGTCCAGGGATCTGGGCGTCAGCCGCACCCCGCTGCGCGAGGCGTTGAACCGTCTGGTTGCCGAACGGCTTTTCGACTTCCGCCCCGGACAAGGCTTTTTCTGCCGCCCGCTGGACGCGCAAAGCGTGTTCGACCTATTCGAACTGCGCCAGATCATCGAAACAGCGGCGGCGCGTGCGGCCTGTGCCAAGGCATCGGACCACGACCTGCAATTGCTGCGGGACGAGCTTTACGCAACGGGCATCGACATCACCGGTCTGACTGTCGAAGAAGCCGTCAACCGGGATGAGGCGTTTCATTTGGGTATCGCGAAGCTGTCGGGGAATATGGAATTGTTGCAAACCCTGACGCGGATCAACGACCGTATCCGCTATATCCGTTGGATTTCCATGAGCCTGGACCGCGTGCAACGCTCAAAGGACGAACACAAACGCGTCATGCAGGCTTTGATGGACCGGAACGCGGATGAGGCCGCTCGGGCTCTGGCTGCCCATATCTCCAAACGTATGGATCAGGTGCAGGATGCCGTGCGTCACGGGATTTCGAACATCTACATGGAAGGGTCAGACGATATCTCGACCCGTATCATCGAGGAGGTTGAGGGATGATCGTGCAGGGCGGAAAATCCATCTACGGCGCGTCTGTGGGCATTCTGATGCTGGATGCCCGCTTTCCCCGCATTCCCGGCGATATGGGCAACGCGCGGACCTGGCCCTTTCCGGTTCACTACCGCATTGTGCGTGATGCCTCACCGGATCGGGTGGTCCGGCGCAAAGCCGAAGGCATGCTCGACGTGTTCATCGATGCGGCGCAGGAGCTTGTCAAAGATGGTGTGGACGGGATTACAACCAATTGCGGGTTTCTGTCGCTGTTCCAAAAAGAATTGGCCCAGTCTGTGCCTGTTCCGGTGGCCACATCGTCCCTGATGCAGGTTGAAATGGTCAACCGCATCCTGCCGGCGGGAAAACGTGCCGGGGTTCTGACCATATCAGCCTCTACTCTGACCCAAGATCACTTGCTGGCCGCCAATGTTCCATTGGACACGCCTATCGGCACAACCGAAGGCGGGGCGGAGTTCACCCGCGCGATCCTTGGAAATGAGCTTGGCCTTGATGTGGAAAAGGCCCGCAAAGACAATGTCGAAGCCGCAACGGCCCTGACATCGGAACACCCCGATCTTGGCGCGATCGTGCTGGAATGCACGAATATGTGCCCTTACGCGCCCGATATTCAGCGCGCCACAGGGCTGCCCGTGTTTTCTATCGTATCTTTCGTGACATGGTTTCAGGCCGGTCTTGTGCCGCCCACCTACTAGACAGGTGACACGGGCGCTCTGACTGACTCGCCCTAAGATGTCACAGGTTCAGGTCACCTTGTACCGAGTTCCGGATCACCCGCTCGGCATTCGGAATGTCGTTTGAAAGCGCCCGCTCTCTTGCGGCCTGATTGTCCAGCCCAAACCCAACCCAACGGTCGGTGAGCCGGGTTTCCAGTGTTGCCAGATCGACGCCCAGAAACACCTTGAGCGCCCATAAGGGATGAAGGCCCACCCAGCCCGGTTCATCCAGCAAAAGGTAATTGCCTTCAACCAGAACGACCCGCTGATCAGGCGAGATCATTGATCGGGCAGCGATCGCCAGATCAAGCTTTCGGTCGAAGCCCGGAATTGCAACTTCATCTTCGGTGCGCAAACGCACAAGCAAGGCATGAAACCCGGCAAGATCGAAAGTTTCAGGCGCGCCCTTGCGGGGGAAAAGCCCGCGTTCTTTCAGGATCGCGTTGTCAAAGTGAAAACCGTCCATTGGCACAAGCCCAGCTGACACGCCGCGCCGGTTCAGCTTGGCTGTGGCAAGGCTGGCAATGGTGCTTTTCCCGGATCCGGGCGGGCCGGCAATCGCGACAAGTTGCCGGTGTCGGGCCGGCGGCAGCGCCTCAACGGCGTCGACGATGCTGTCGGCCAGAACGTCAGGGGCGGTGCCGCCACCGGTCATGCAGCCTGATCCTCGGGCGGTGCGTCCTTGGCCCCGGTCATGAATGCTACGGCGTCGGACATCGAATAGTCCTTGGGGTCAATCACACACAGGCGTTTTCCCAGCCTGTGCACGTGAATCCGGTCTGCGACTTCGAAAACATGAGGCATGTTGTGGCTGATCAGGATGATCGGAATGCCGCGTGATTTCACATCCTGGATCAGTTCAAGGACCCTGCGGCTTTCCTTTACGCCCAGTGCTGCTGTCGGTTCGTCCAGAATGATGACCTTGGACCCGAACGCCGCCGCGCGTGCCACGGCAACGCCCTGGCGCTGTCCACCCGACAGGGTTTCGACGGCCTGATTGATATTCTGGATGGTCATCAGACCCAGTTCGCTCAGCTTTTCGCGGGCGAACTTTTCCATCGCCGGACGGTCTAGCATTCGAAGCCACGACCCAAGCGGCCCCTTTCGCCGAATTTCCCGCCCCATGAACATATTGTCCGCAATCGACAGGGCAGGGGACATGGCAAGCGTCTGGTAGACGGTTTCAATACCGGCTTCACGCGCGTCGATCGGGGAATGGAAATTCACCTTTTGACCTTCCAGCCAAACATCGCCTTCGTCTGGCGTCACTGCGCCCGACACTGCCTTGATCAGCGTCGACTTACCCGCGCCATTGTCGCCGATCACTGCCAGAATCTCACCCGGCATCAGGTCAAAATCGCAGTGATCCAGCGCAGTCACCTTGCCGTAGCGTTTCACAAGGTTCCGTCCTTTGAGAATGGGTTCCATCAGGCTGCTACCTTTCTGATCCACTGGTCGACCGCGACCGCTGCGATGATAAGGATGCCGATCAGCAGGAACGTCCATTGTGCATCCGCGCCCAGCAACCGAAGCCCAAGCGTAAAGACACCCACGATCAGGGCACCGAACAGGGACCCCAGAATAGACCCGCGACCGCCAAACAGAGATATCCCCCCGATCACGACCGCGGTAATGCTTTCGATATTGGCCAGCTGGCCCGAGGTTGGCGAAACCGACCCGATCCGGCCAATCAGGGCCCAGCCCGCAAAGGCGCAGATCAGCCCGGACAGCATGTACACGGATATCAGCGTGCGGTGCACGTTGACACCAGACAATTCTGCCGCTTCGGGGTCATCCCCGACGGCATAGACATGCCTGCCCCAGGCCGTGTGCCGCAACGCGTATGCAAGGACGAGGATCAGCGCCAGCATGAAGACAACACCAACGGTAAACACCGCCCCGCCCACGTTAAACTTGGCACCAAACAGTTGCAGGATGGCGGCGTGTTCCTCGATCTCCTGCGACCGGATCGTTTCGTTTTGTGAATAAAGGAAATTCGCCGCAAGAACGATCTGCCACATGCCAAGGGTGACGATGAATGGCGGCAGCTTGATGCGACTGACCAGAAACCCGTTCAAGGCCCCGATTGCCGAGCCAACAGCAAGGCCGCACACAATCGCAACCGAAGGTGGCATTCCATAGCGGAAAGTGAATTGCCCCATCACAACCGACGACATCACCATGATGGCCCCAACACTCAGGTCGATGCCTGCGGTCAGGATCACAAGGCTCTGCGCCGCGGCCACGATCCCGACGATCTGAACCTGTTGCAGGATCAATGTCAGCGCAAAGGGCGAAAAGAACTTGGGGCCCAGCAAGACACCAAAGATGACGATTGCAGCGACAAGGACGATCAGCGGGACCAGCGACGGGTTCACATGCAGAAAATGCTGAACCGTTCCGACAAATCCGCGTTGGTGATCGTCAAATTCGGCAACTTGCTCAGGGCTGCCCTTTGCGGCGGTTTCGAAATCGTCGGCTTGTCGTGAAGAATCGGACATGGAACTTCCCCCAAAGCGTCAGGTTTATGACGACTTTAGCAAGGTTTCAGGCGTGTGGGTGGTTTTGACAAGTGGAAGGCCGCGTAGCGGCCTTCCACACGTTCAGCTTAACCCCAGCAGAGGTCCATGCCTTCCTGAACCGAGATGGACTCGACGCCGTCGGCGGCCTTATCCGTCACAAGCGCCACGCCAGTGTCAAAAAAGTCCTTACCGGGTGTGTTCTCGGGTTTCGTCCCTTCGTCCGCCCATTTCTTGACAGCCTCAACGCCCAGCGATGCCATCAGCAACGGGTATTGCTGGGATGTTGCGCCGATGACCCCGTCCGCCACGTTCTGCACGCCGGGGCAACCGCCATCGACGGAAACGATCAGCACGTCATTCTCGCGTCCTATAGCCTTGAGCGCCTCGTAAGCGCCCGCTGCCGCCGGTTCGTTGATGGTGTGCACCACGTTGATCATCGGATCTTTGGCCAGCAGGTTTTCCATCGCGCGGCGGCCGCCTTCTTCGTTGCCAGCGGTGACATCGCTGCCAACAAGACGCGGGTCGTCTTCATCGCCAATCACGTTCGGATCGGCCAGATCAACACCGAACCCCTGCAGGAACCCCTGATTGCGAAGCACATCCACAGTGGGCTGGCTGACCGCAAGGTCCAACGTGGCGATTTTGGCGTCGTTTGCCGCATCTCCCAGAGTGGCTTTTGCCCATTGTCCGATCAGAAGCCCCGCAAGGAAATTGTCGGTGGCAAAGGTCGCGTCGGCCGAGTCGATAGGCTCAAGCGGGGTGTCCAGCGCAATCACCAGCAGCCCGGCATCGCGGGCCTGCTGCACCGCCGGAACGATGGACGACGTATCCGACGCGGTCAGCAGGATACCCTTTGCGCCATCCAGAATGCAGGTTTCAATGGCCTGAACCTGAGTTTCGTGGTCGCCGTCGACTTTGCCGGCAAAGGCCTTCAGCGTCATGCCAAGCTCTTCGGCTTTAGCGGTCGCACCCTCTCTCATTTTAACAAAGAAAGGGTTGGTATCCGTCTTGGTGATCAGGCAAACGGTTTCACCTTCGGCCATTGCACTGCTTGCCATGGCCGTAACCGCCAGCGCCGTGGCGCCTGCAAGTTTCGCAAGTTTCATCGGTAGTCCTCCCAGTTTTCCCAATGCCCGTCCGGGCATACGTTTGATCGGGCGAAAACCGGCCCGATCGAACGTGAAAACCATCACAAGATTCCAATTTCGAGTCAATAAATAAATCACTCTTATTTATTATTGACAGAAAGGAAGGGTTTCAACATTGTCGTCATGAAGGGGATGGCCGTGTCTGCAATGAACTCTTTGGACAATACCACTGGCGTACGC
This sequence comes from Ruegeria sp. SATB027, assembly GCF_059613825.1. Classification (NCBI taxonomy): domain Bacteria; kingdom Pseudomonadati; phylum Pseudomonadota; class Alphaproteobacteria; order Rhodobacterales; family Roseobacteraceae; genus Ruegeria; species Ruegeria sp. SATB027. Next base: position 18,172 of record NZ_JBXWTH010000054.1, on the reverse strand, counting down.
GAGCCAGATATGCGCGGCACCAACCAAAGTGGAATGCGGGCCCGAAATGAACGGCTTGTCCTGTCACTGGTCCGGCGCCATCAGGCCCTCGCAAAATCTGAAATCGCGCGGATGACCGGGCTGTCGGCGCAGACGGTCTCGGTCATCATGCGCCAGTTGGAAACCGATGGGCTGCTTCTGCGCGGCGAACCGGTCCGGGGAAAAGTCGGACAGCCCTCGGTTCCCATGCGCCTGAACCCGGAAGGCGCTTATTTCTTCGGGCTCAAAGTCGGGCGGCGCAGTACCGAATTGGTGCTGACGGATTTCCTTGGCAATGTCAGGCACCGTGAGCGGCGGACTTATGATTTTCCGACGCCCGAGGCGACATTGAGCTTTTCCAAAGAAAGCCTCGACAAAGTGATGGCGTCACTGTCGCCCGAGGCGCGCAGCCGGATCGCGGGTCTTGGGATTGCGATGCCGTTCTACCTTTGGGACTGGGCGCAGACATTGCAGGTTCCGCAGGAGAAAATGGATCCGTGGCGTGACGCGGACCTGAAAGGCGCACTGGCCGCAAGCTATGACTTGCCGGTATTCCTGCAGAACGACGCAACGGCCGCTTGCGGTGCCGAGCTGGTGTTTGGCCCGGCGGAAGGCCCACGAGATTTCCTGTATTTTTATGTGGGCTTCTTCATCGGGGGCGGGGTGGTTCTGAACGGTTCCATCTTTTCAGGGCGGGGAAACGCCGGTGCGCTTGGTCCATTGCCTGTGCCGGACGACGCAGGCGGAGTGAAACCATTGATAGATGTCGCCAGTCTTTATGTGCTGGAGCGCGCAGTTGGTGGGAATGCCAAAACAGCCGGCTCAATCTGGGAAACGACACAGCATTGGGACATACCGGAAACCCACCTTGAGAACTGGTTGAAACAGGCGGCGCACGGGATCGCACATGCCATCGTCTCGTCTTGCAGCCTGATCGACTTCGAATCTGTCAAGATTGATGGCTGGATGCCCGCAGGCATCAAGGCGCGGCTGGTGGAATTGGTTGAGGTCAAACTATCTGACATGAACCTGACCGGGCTTGAACGGCCCTTGGTGCAGGTGGGGACGGCAGGCCCGGATGCCCGCTCATTGGGGGCGGCCAGTTTGCCATTGTCGGAAAGATACCTGCTCGAAGGGTAGGTTCATTCCCGAAAAACCCCGACCTTTATCCAAAGCAGATCCGTCGGAAAAAGGGCATTGCCCGCTAAACTTTTTGACAGCCAGCGCAATTGATCGTTGACGGATGCCGAAGAAGTCTGGCAAGCCGCTCGGCATGTCCGGTTCCGGGGCGTGCTCAGGAATCAATAGGGAATGCGGTGCGGGCTTTGGCCCAATTCCGCAACTGCACCCGCAACTGTAAGCGGCGAGCAGGGCTGAAGTGCCACTGGTGTTAACCCGGGAAGGCCAGCCCAACGCTTTGACCCGCAAGTCAGGATACCTGCCGGACATGTGCCTTTGACAAGGGCACTCCTAATCGGCGACGGGATGTGCGTCGGAGCAGGATGCTTGAAAAAGCAGCTTAGCTTGGACATCCCCGCAGTCAAAACGCATCTCGTACCGGGGTTGGTGCGATGGGACAAGGACGACTATTGATGACCAAGCTGCTTTCCGCAGCCGCTGTGGCGATAGCGCTTCCAGCGATCGCAAATGCGCATTTCCTGCTGGAATACACCGCTGACACCATGATCGACGCACCGGGGAATGTTCCGGTCAAGCTGATCTTTTGGCATCCGTTCTCGAACGGGCATGTCATGGATCTGGGCAAGCCGCAGGAATTCTACGTGATCCACAACGGTCAGAAAACCGACCTGCTGGATACCCTGGAACCCGTACGTTTCGCCGGTGGCGAAAACGAAGGCGCGGCATTCAAAGGTTATGTTCCCGTCAAACGGTCGGGCGACTATGTGTTGGTGACTGTTCCCCAGCCCTATTATGAGGAATCCGAGGATATCTATATCCAGCAGATCGCCAAGGCATTCCTGAACCGCAACGAACTGCCGACCGACTGGATGAACCCGGTGGGCCTGCCGATTGAGATCATCCCGCTCACCAAACCAACCAACATCATCGCGGGTTCGACGTTTACAGGTCGGGTTATGGCCGAAGGCCAACCGGTTGCGGGTGCCGAGATCGAGATCGAGTACATGGCCGCAGAACCGGACATGGAAAGCGCTGCCGCCTCGGCTCCGACGGTCTCGCCGATGCCGGGTGGTGCATTGGTCGCAATTTCGGATGATAACGGGTATTTCACGTTCGGCGTTCCAAAAGCCGGCTATTGGGGTTTTGCAGCGCTCGGCGCCGGTCCCGTGACCGAACACAACGGCAAAGAACTAAGCCAGGACGCGGTCATCTGGATCCGCGCCTGGGATTTGGAGTAACCGTAGATGCACATCGTTGACGGAGCCTTGTCCAACCCGGTCGTGATCGGCGGTGCAGTCGCTGCTGCGGGTGGAATTGCCATGGGCCTCAGGTCGCTGGATCTTGATCGCATCCCCACTGCGGGGGTGCTGTCTGCCAGCTTTTTCGTGGCATCGCTGATTCATGTGCCGATTGGCCCTTCGTCAGTGCATCTGATCCTCAACGGTATGGCCGGGCTTTTGTTGGGCTGGGCCGCATTCCCGGCCTTGTTCGTCGGGCTTTTGCTGCAGGCCGTCTTCTTTGGCTTTGGCGGGTTGACGGTATTGGGGATCAACACCCTGAACATCGCGTTGCCCGCGGTTTTGGCCGGGCTGATCTTTGGCCGCTTGATCGCCCATGACTCACCTCTGCAAGGTGCGATATGGGGCGGGGTCGGCGGTGCCTTTGCCATCGCCGCCACAACCGGCATGGTTGCGTTTTCACTGGCCCTGTCCGGGGATGCATTCCTGCCAGCGGCCAAGCTTGTTTTCTTTGCACATATTCCTGTCATGGCGATCGAGGCGATCCTGACCGGGTTCGCGGTTTTGCTGGCGCGCAAGGTCAAGCCCGAGCTGTTTGTCAAAGGAGCGGTCGCGTGAGGTACCTGGCGATCATTCTGGTGCTGTGCTGCGCACCCGTACCTGCCTTGGCGCATAAGGTCATCGCCGGAGTGTTTGAATCCGGTGACGCCATCGAAGGCGAAATCGGCTTTTCCAACGGCGACATGGCAAGCGGGGCCGAGGTCATCGTCAACGGCCCGGACGGTGTCGAGCTGGGCCGTATCGTAACAGATGCAGACGGGTTCTTTATCTACACGCCAAACGCGCCGGTGGCCCATACTTTCTTTGCAAACCTTGGTGCCGGGCATGTGGCCGAGGTCACCATGCCCGCTGCGGATGTCGCCCGGATCATGGGCGTTGAAGCGGAACCCGACACCGCGCCGACAAACGCACCTGCCCAGACAGCGGCGGTGCTCAGCGATGAACAACAACAGGTCATTGCCAGGGCCGTGCGGGATGAGCTGCGCCCGCTGCGTCGGGAAATCGCCGCCTACCGCGAACAAAATGACCTGCAAACTGTTCTGGGTGGGATCGGATATATCGTCGGTCTGTTCGGTTTGGGCTTTTATTTTGCGGCACGCCGCAAGCTGGCGGCCTGATGGCTCACGTTCTGGGGCAACAGGAAAACACGCTGGTCAAAGCGGGCGCGCAGCGGCGCGGCGCGATCAACCCGCTTGATCCAAGGATGCGGATCGTGATGACGGTTGTCTTCGCGGTGGTGACTGTGGCGGTGTCCTCGCTGACGGCGCTGTGCGCGGCTTTGGCGGTGTCCCTTTCGCTTCTTGCCGCGTCGCGTCTGCCCTGGCGGAAAACGTTGAAACGCATGGCCATGATGGATGGGTTCATCCTTTTCATGCTGGTGCTGTTGCCATTCTCCATGCCCGGCGACCCGATGTTCACGCTCTGGGGGTTTCCCGCAAGCTGGCAGGGTTTCTGGAAAGCGGTCGAGATTGCTCTGACGGCCAACGCCGTCATCCTGTCCCTTATGGTGCTGGTCGGCACGATGGAGCCGGTCACTCTTGGCCACGCCCTGCACCGCCTGCGCTGCCCCGAAAAGCTGGTTCACCTTCTGATGTTCACCATCCGCTATATCGAGGTTCTGCGGGAAGAATACCTGCGCCTGCGCGCGGCCATGAAGGTACGCGGATTTCGCCCGGCAACAAACTGGCACACCTATCGCAGCTTTGGCTATCTCGTGGGCATGATGCTGGTGCGCGCGATCGAAAGATCCGAACGCATACTTGATGCGATGAAATGCCGGGGGTTTTCAGGCCGTATGCTGCTGCTTCAGGACTTTGCCCTGACCCGAAGGGACATCGTTTTTGCCGCAGGTCTTGGTGCCCTTTGCGCGGGTCTGATCATACTGGATTTGGCATGACACTGATTGCGCTTGAAGATATCTGCTTTGCCTACCCCGGTCAGCCACCCGTTCTTGACGGTGCCAGCCTCAGCCTGTCCACCGGTCAACGCCTGTCGCTGACTGGTCCGAACGGGGCGGGAAAATCGACCTTGCTGCGCATCACGCTTGGCTTGCAGCGCCCACGGTCCGGCACGGTCACGATCTTTGGTCAGCAAAGGGTGCAAGAGGCCGATTTTCACGACGTGCGCCGCCGGGTGGGCCTTGTGTTTCAGGATGCGGATGATCAACTGTTCTGCCCGACCGTCGCCGAGGATATCGCCTTTGGCCCGCTCAACCTGGGCAGAACGCGCGACGAAGCGCTTGCCATCGTTGAAAACGTATTGAGTGATCTGGACCTGATGCATCTGAAGAACCGCATCACCCACAAATTGTCAGGGGGTGAAAAACGGCTGGTTACGCTGGCGACCGTTCTGGCGATGGAGCCCGAGGTTCTGCTGCTTGATGAACCCACCAACGCGCTGGACCCACGAAACGAGGCCCGGCTGCTGGAAATCCTCCGGGCATTGCCGCAAGCGATCCTTCTTGTCAGCCATTCCCCGGCCTTCCGCGCCGAACTGGCACCGGATGCGCTCGATTTGCGAGACGGAAAACTGGTTTCTGTCTGACAGGACCAATCCGGGTTCAGCCGTGCCGCTTTCGGCTCATAAGCCCATATCTGACCGCCCATGCCCGAAACGACAGACGTCTGCGCCGGTCCTGTTTCACCGGGTGTTTTGATTGCGCGCCACCTTTTCGGTTGAACTCGAAAACGTCGATGATGCGCTCGGCGCAGCCGCAAGCTTCGCCCATGCCAACTTTGGCAAAGTAGAATTTTTCGAAACGTTCCGGGTTTTGCATGGCGCCCTTCCTGTTCAAGCGTAACCGCAAAAGCCTAGTGCCGCCAAATCACTTTGCTGCGGCCACAGGGGGGTGCTATGGCGCTGCGAATGCGCTTCCCGTCCAGACATTGTCCAGTTGATTGAAAACCGGCGAGGTGATGAGCATCTCCGCGGGGTACAGCAATTGCAGCTCATCCGCGAACCGCGTGACGCCGGGTACAAGCCCGGTGATGTTCTGCCACGCGGCCCAGCTGCCGGGATCGGACAGGCTGGTGGGATTGCCGGGATCAGCCGCCTGGTGCCAACCGGCCGCATTCAGGATCGGTGTAAGGGCAAAGCGCGCATCGTTGCTGTCAACCTCGGAACAGGCAGCAGCATCGCATTCCCAGCTTGTCCAGTCTGCCGCCGCGATGGTCCCGGCAATCGGGGCGGTGGCGTCGATGACCCGTGCCAGAACCTCGAACCCGCCGCCCGCAGTCGGACGGCTGAGCGACAGGGGGTCGGTGGCCACGGCATGCAGCGCCGCGGTCGGTGCGAGGCTGAGGGTTCGACCGATCAAAGCCAGCTGTGCAATACCGTCGGTCACAGGCCCCGATCCGGCGGCCGGCAGGACCCTGACAGGTGTCAGGATCGGCACCGCACCGCCACGTATCGCGATCTCCTGCAACGCATTGTCGAAGGCCGGTACGAAATCACTACGGATCGTGAAGCTCAGCGGGAAACTGGCCTGCTGCGGACCTACGGGCCTTGCCCCGTCGCGGGTGATGAAAGACATCGGCGGAATGGCACCCGGCTGCGGCAGCGAAATCTGCGGTCCCGCAATACCCAAAGCGGCCGCGATCATGCGTGCGCGCTGTTCGGCCTCACCATACTCGCTCAGCAGATTGATATAGCCGCCGATCTCGGTGATGTTGCGCGGCGCAGGGATGCGCGATGGGGCAATATCGCCCGCAATGGCAAGCCTATGGGCAATCACCTCACGGGCACGCTGGATCGCCGGAGAGTTGGTCGTTTCAAGAATGTTGATGATCGCCTCGGCAAGGCTTTCATCGATTCCCGGTTTGTCCGTCACATTTGTGCTCGTGTCACTCATTGTCATCCTCCGCAGGAGCGTTCAGGCCATTGAGGAAATCCAGCACCGACTGGCTGCCGGCCTTGGTCGCGCTGCCGTCATCAGCATCCGCATTTGCCTTGGTGAAGGCCCCGAAAAGCTTGGCCAGAAGCAGCGTGTTGGATGGGTTGGCCAAAGCAGCAGCCCCGCCGGGGAAATCCTTGAACAGGTTTTGAACGAAACCGGCCCGGTTGCCATCCGGTTGCCCACCGATCAGCGCTGAAACACCCGAGGCGTTCTTGGCGATATCCTCAAACCCCTTGATCTTAGCGGCATTGCTGGCGTCGAATGCTTTCTTGTCAGCAGCGGCTTTCTTGGCCTCTTCGTCTTTGCGGGCGGCAGCGATTTCCTGACCTTTACCCGCAAGTTCCGTGGCCTTTCCAACCAGCTCCTTGGTCAGATCCGTCGCCGTGTCGATGGCCTTGTCCCGACCAGCGGCAACCGATTGCGTTTCAAGCGCCAACTGCGCTTGCAATTCCTTCAGGCCCGTCAGATCGGTTCCCGCCCGCGCAAGATCGGGCGCAGCCTTGAGGATTTCGGCCAGTTGCGACGTGGGCACAGCCTGGCCGGTGCCAATGTCGCCCCCTGCAATGGTCAGCGTGTTCGAAGGCTGGTTGTTCGGCAGGTCTGACGGCGCACGTGTACCAAAGATGGCGTCACTGTCAGCAGGCAGGACGGGCGCGTCGCCAACCGGTGGCGGTGTCGGGCTGTCCTGCCAGTTCCAGAAGCGGCGGTGGTCGATCATCTCGCAGGAATTGCAGCGGCCCAGAACGGCCTCGCCCAGCAGTCCTCTGGTCGGCAGTGAAATCGTGCGGCGCGGTGGCCGGAAATCCTCGCGATGGAAGGCCAGCAGACTGTCCTGAATGTCACCGGTCCGCATCTCCATCCGGTCGGCCAGATCGGGCGGGATCGAGAAGGGCATGATCATGGCATTGCCATAGAACCCCAGCACCTTGTTCTGGACGGTACTGAGCAGCGATATCTCGCTTGAGGCATCGTCGAGTCCACCTTCCGGTACCCCGATGGTGAAACGCTCCAGCAGGATCGCACGTTCTTCGTCCGTCATGCTGGCCCAGATCACGCGGGAATAGCGAACGGTGTTGGCCACAATATGCTGGTACATCTCTTCGATGCGGCGCAGATCCCGGCGTGACAGAACGTCCGGCACTTCCTGCACCGAATAGGGCAGGGTGGCAGGCAGCGCCTGGAACGTATTGTCATCAACAACGGTCTGGGCGTTTTCGTTCATACGCGCCTCAAACTCGCTGACCATGGGCGGACCCACCAGATCGTCAAAGTCCGAGCCCGAGATCGTGGTGCGAAGGCTGCGGTTGATATTGCGGGTGGCCCGATCCAGATCGTCGGCATCTTCCAGATTGGCCAGATGTTCCCAGATGTTAAAAATGTTGATGGGATCAGGACCGGTGTAGAACGAATAGGCAAACGAACCCGTCCGCCTGCGCAGCTCGACACGCGCGATATCCGACCGCTCGACCGAACGGGGCAAAGCCACAGACCCGGTATAGGTCCGGCGCTTGGTCGGATCACGCCGCGCATCAGCCAGCCGGACAAGCAGGTTCTCGCGTGTTTCCGCTGGCAGGTCATGCAGGTTGTCGATGTCTATCGGCGATCCGGTCAGCGGAACAGGTCCGACCCGGTCGCCATCCTGCGTGAAGATCACGACAGAAATGTCATCATTGGGCATGAACGTGCCCTGCGCCTCGAAACTGACGATGTCCTGTGCGACGCCGGGCGCGTTCTGCGGTGTTGCGTCCTTGTCCGCATAAAACTCTTCCAGCAGCTTCAGTGCGCTGCGGAATCTGCGGCGGCTTCGGAACACGCGCCGGAACACTTCGGCATGGCGCAGGATGACCTTGTACCGGCTCAGCAATCCGGACCGGGTGACATTGCCCGGCAACTGATCGCCTTGCCCCAGACGGCGGAAGCGGATGAGTTGCATGGGCACAAAGACCACCAACTGCACCCCCTCGATACGCGTTTCCAGGGAAAAGTCGCGCAGAACTTCGAACCATTGCATGGTCATTGCGTGGCAATGATTGCGGTTGGCCACGAATTTCGTTGTGGCCGTCCGCCGATCCGTCGCAGTTGCAGTGCGCACACTGGTCCGTGCCGAGTTACGCTTGACCGAAGCCGCCCGTTCAAGCGCGGCAGAGAATGTCTCATGCGTGTCGGACAGAAAATCGCGCGACGTGTTCTGCGTGTTGGACGAATTGCCGGAAGAATTCGAACTGGACCGTGCGCCGCTGAAGCCCACGCCGCCGACGATGGCCCCGATGCCTCCGAACAGGCCGCCACCAACGCCACCTGCGCCCCCGAAGCTTTTTGAAGATGCGCGGGTCGAAAACGAGGACGTGCCCTGAATCACCTCATCCAGCGCGCTTTCAAACGTACTGTCAAAGGACGTGTCGCGGGCTTCCTCGAATTCCTGTTGTTCTTCAAATGTCAGGCTCTCTCGTTCACGTACGCTCAGTGTTTCGCGCTGTTCCGACACGACTATCCGCTGCTCTTCTCCCGGGGCAAGCGGCAGGGAATAGACCAGCCGACCCAAAGACATGCCAGCGTGGACAGCCGTCGACCGCATCTTGGCAATATAGCCAAGCGCAAGGCTTGACGCTTTGGGCACATCCTGCGGCCGTTCTTCAAGATCTTCAAAGAAATCTTCAATATCAATGGGTTCATCAATCGGAATCCGGTCCCGAAAATCCCAATCACCCCCGTCATTGTTGAACGCGGCCAGCAGCGTTTCGGCTGACAGATTGGCCTGAGCAAAGGTTGTACCCGGAATAGTCGTCACAAAGCGGCCACCGCCTACGGGGCGCGTTCGAACGATATTCTTGGGCCCGACGAGCGGATCAATCAGTCGGTACAGAACCGAATAGCGCCGCCGTGAAACCGTGCCGCCTTCGGTTCGGTACTCCGACGCGCAATCGCCCTCGCCCAGCACGATAGGGGCCTGTGAACCGGTGAAATCGGATATGTTTTCTTCAGCATCCTCGGGATCCACAGGCAAGATATCGGCCAGCTCACCGACGATCGAACGCTGCAAAGGGAGGAGCGTGCGATCCAGCACCACAAGACCCATTTCGCCGTCCAGCGCGTCAACGCGCGGCACGGCTTCTGTCAGGGTGGTGTTTTGACCCCTGATCCGCAACCGCAGGCCGTTCTGCGGCAGGCGGAGATTGGGCAGATCAACCGAGAAGAGACCGCGCGCGTCCGTGACGGCGGCTTTGACAGCCCACGAGAAATCCGCATTGTCGATCCCTTCATTGGCGGTAAAGGTGGGGCGCAGGACCTCGACGATCACGCGTTCGGCAGGGGTCCCGTCCGGGTTGATCAGTTCCCCCCGCAGTTTCGGGGCAAGGGTGGGAACGACCGCCCCCAGAAAGCCTCCGGCCAGATCTTCGCGAATGGTTGCAAGCTGGCGAAAAACCGCGCCTGTCGACTGAACACGCCGGTCGACCAGATCGTTGATCACTTCCGTGGACAGCTCAATTCCGACGCCGCGGCGCAATGCCTTGAGCTTTTCCGCCTCAACCCGCTTCTGATCCTCAACGCTGTGCGCACCAGCCGCGACAGTGCCGGAAATTTCCGCTGATATCGATGGGTTTGGCCGAAGATTTGGTATGGACAGCGTTATGCGCGGGGGCTCACTGCTGGAGTCGGACATGAACGTCACCTCTCAAGAAAGAGCTGAAAAAAACGAGATGTCAGAAAAAGAAGTCAAATCATTAAAGGTGACCCAAGGTAACATGTTTGGGGGATTCGCGGAAGCAACGCAGGGTTGTGCATACCGCCACGCGCGGCAAAGCGCTCAGGACAAGCACTGTGTTTCTTGCTGCTGACGGTATCCAGAATTGGTCAGAGTTGGACGAATAACCTGCCCGGAAACATCGGCATCCAAATCGCCTTCGGTCTAGTTTCGTGACTGCTGAGACGAATAGAAATACGCAATGGCCTGCGTGCGGTTTTTGACACTCAGCTTTTCGTAGATGTTGGACAGGTGAAACTTGACCGTGTTTGTCGAAATCTGAAGTTCCTTCGACAGATCCCGGTTCGACATTCCCTGGGCCAGCGCCTCCAGAATCGCACGCTCCTTACGCGACAGGCTCTGGATCGGGTCCTGTTGCATTTTACGGATATCGATGAACGGGAACACCATCTTACCCGCTGCCACTTTGGCGCAGGTTTCCAGCAGACCCTCAACCTCGCCCGTGCGGGCGGCAAATCCAGCCGCACCCGCCTGCATCGCCAATCGCGGGACATCGCCGCCAGTGTCGCCATAAACGACAAAGCGCGGGGCGTTGGGCTGATCGCGCAGAACCTCGATCAGTTTGGCGGCCCCTAAAACCGGAAGTGTCCAGTCGACGACACCAACCTGAACGGGAACCCGCATCACCGTTCCCAGAAACCCTTCGGCCGTTGCTGACGTGGCCATCAGCGAGAATCGGGGGTCTCGCTCGAATATTTCGGACATGGCCGACAGAACCAGCGGGTTGCCGTCCGCCAGCATGATGTCGATGGGTTTGTTCGGTGTCTCAACCATATGATTTTACCCCGATTCCGGAAAAACCTACCCATAAGGATAGGGCGTTTCTTTGTATACCTTCGTATTTTTACCAAAACGGGTAGGAGCTGACCCATCCTATTGGCCATCCAAAAGCAGTAGTAAGTTACGTTGCGTCATAAGGCAAGCTCGCGTTTCCTGCTCGGTAACTTGACACAACGGGCCGCAATGCCCGGCCAACAGCCGAGGATGCCAGACCATGACTTTTCAGATTTTCCCTCCGCTCGAAATCCCTCAGACCCTCGCTGCGGGGCCGGGGCCGGGCAACACAGATGCGCGCGTCCTCAAGGCCTTTGCCGATGCAGGCGTTGCCGATCACATGCAGGGTGACGTCCTTAGGGGGATGGTCGAATGCAAGCACATGCTGCGGAAAATCTGGGGTACCCAAAACGCCTATACCTTTGCTGTTGCCGGCACCGGTTGGAGCGCCCTGGACACCATGTTTTCGGCCGTCATGCCTGGCGATAAGGTCGTTGCTTTTGCCAACGGCACATTCTCGGGGATCGACGCGCTGACCCTGCGGATCAAGGCGGCGACGCCCGAAGAACATGCAGCCAACCCGATGGCACCTCAGGCCGCCAGCGTCACCATGATCGAGGTTCCGCACGGCCAGCCGGTCACCGGTGATCTGGTCGAATCGACGCTGGCGCAGCACAAACCGAAATGGGCTTTCATGGCGCATTGGGAAACCGGATCGGGTCGCATCAATGACCTGCGCGGATTTTCCGACGCGTGCGAACGTCATGGCGCGATGGGTCTGATCGATGCGGTGTCGTCTCTGGGCGTCGATGACTTCTCGACAGACGATTTTCCGGGTATCGCCGGATGGGCGTCCTGCCCGCAGAAAGGTCTGTGTTGCTTGCCGCTGACCTATGCCCCTGTCAGCTTTACCGACGCCTATATCACCTCACTGAAAACCACCGGTGCCTATACCTATGTCCACAATCCCATCTTTGAGGCCCGCCATTGGGGCATTGTCGATGGGCAGGATGTTGAAAAGGGCACCTATCACCGCACCCATTCGGGCTACGCCGTTGCGGCCTTCCATGAATCCCTGCGCCTGACCCTTCAGGAAGGTCTGGCCAAGCGGTCCGCATCGTACAAGACGCACGAGAAGGTTCTGCGGGACGCCGTCACCGAAATGGGCTGCGAGGTCACCTCCGACATGCCCAGCCTGATCGTGCTGAACCTGCCCCCGGAACTGGCTGGCCGCGAGATGGAGCTGGTCCAGAACTGCCGCGCGCGCGGGTTTGGCATCTGGCCGACGCTCAGCGCACCCGTGCAGGTGCGCATCGGCATCCTCAACCAATTGAACCGCGACGCCGTCAGCCGAATCGTGCGCCTGTTCGCCGAAGCCATCCGAGAACTGGGCGGAACGGTCGACCAAGACGCAATCGAAGACCTGCTGGAAAGCCGTTACGGCACCTCAATCGCTGCATAAACAGGAGCGGATCAGATGGATATTCACGAGTATCAGGCAAAGGAAATTCTTTCGAATTTCGGTGTCGCCATACCGTCCGGCGCACTGGCCTACAGTCCGGAACAAGCGGCCTATCGGGCGCGTGAGCTGGGCGGTGACAAATGGATCGTCAAGGCGCAGGTCCATGCAGGCGGTCGCGGCAAGGCCGGAGGGGTCAAGCTGTGCAACACCGAAAACGAAATCTATCAGGCCTGCGATGATCTGTTTGGCCGCAAGCTGGTCACGCACCAGACCGGCCCCGAAGGCAAAGGCATCTATCGCGTCTATGTCGAAGCCGCCGTGCCGATTGATCGCGAGATCTATCTGGGTTTTGTCCTCGACCGGTCCAGCCAAAGGGTGATGATCGTGGCCTCGTCCGAGGGCGGGATGGAGATCGAGGATATCTCGGCTGACCGCCCGGAAAGCATCGTCCGCTCCATCGTGGAACCGGCGGTTGGGCTTCAGGAATTTCAGGCGCGCGAGATCGCATTCAACCTCGGGCTTGAACCCAGGCTGATCCAGCAAATGGTTCGTACGCTACAGGGCTGCTATGCCGCCTTTAGCGAGCTTGACGCGACAATGGTCGAGATCAACCCGTTGGTCATCACGGGTGACGACCGGGTGCTGGCGCTTGACGCCAAGATGAGCTTTGACGACAACGCCCTGTTCCGCCATCCGCAAATCTCTGAACTGCGTGACAAAAGCCAGGAAGACCCGCGCGAAAGCCGCGCGGCCGACCGCGGATTGTCCTATGTCGGGCTGGACGGAAATATCGGCTGCATCGTCAACGGTGCCGGTCTGGCGATGGCCACGATGGACACGATCAAGCTGGCCGGTGGCGAGCCTGCAAACTTCCTCGACATCGGCGGCGGGGCCTCACCCGAACGTGTGGCCAAGGCTTTTCGTCTGGTCCTGTCAGACGATAATGTTCAGGCCATTCTGGTCAACATCTTCGCCGGTATCAACCGCTGCGACTGGGTGGCCGAAGGCGTCGTTCAGGCGCTGCGGGAACTTGACCTCGATCTGCCCGTCGTCGTGCGGCTGGCTGGAACAAACGTCGAAGAGGGTCAGAAGATTCTGGCCAAGTCCGGCCTGCCGATCATTCGCGCCACAACGCTGATGGAGGCGGCAGAACGCGCTGTTGGCGCATGGAAAAACGACCTAACTCAAGGCACCAAGATGAGGGCTGTGAAATGAGCATTCTTCTCGACCGTGACTCTCGCGTCATCGTGCAAGGCATCACCGGCCGCATGGCCCGGTTCCATACCAAGGACATGTTGAACTATGGCACCAATGTCGTGGGCGGCGTCGTACCCGGCAAAGGCGGGGAAACCGTCGAAGGTGTTCCGGTCTTTGACACCGTCAAACAGGCTGTCGAGGCGACCGGCGCGGATGCCAGTCTTGTTTTTGTGCCCCCGCCATTTGCGGCTGATTCAATCATGGAAGCCGCAGATGCCGGTATCCGCTACTGCGTCTGCATCACCGACGGGATTCCGGCGCAGGACATGATCCGGGTGAAACGGTACATGTACCGCTATCCGAAAGAGAAACGCATGGTGCTGACCGGGCCGAACTGTGCCGGTACGATCTCGCCCGGAAAGGCGTTGCTGGGCATCATGCCGGGTCACATCTATCTGCCCGGCCATGTCGGCATCATCGGCCGCTCGGGCACGCTGGGCTATGAGGCTGCGGCGCAGCTGAAAGAACGCGGCATCGGTGTCTCGACCAGTGTCGGGATTGGTGGCGACCCGATCAACGGGTCATCCTTCAAGGACATCCTGCAGCGGTTCGAAGAGGACGAGGACACCCATGTCATCGCCATGATCGGCGAGATCGGCGGCCCACAGGAAGCTGAAGCTGCCGAATACATCCGCGACCACATCACCAAGCCGGTGATTGCCTATGTCGCGGGGCTGACCGCCCCGAAAGGCCGCACCATGGGCCACGCGGGTGCGATCATCTCGGCCTTTGGCGAAAGCGCCAGCGAAAAGGTCGAGATCCTGTCCGCCGCCGGGGTGACCGTTGCCGAAAACCCCGCGGTGATCGGTGAAACAATTGCCCGTGTGATGGAGGCCGCGTGATGGTCAAACCCTCGGTTCTTGTGACCCGTCGCTGGCCTGCCGCCGTCGAGGCGCAGCTGGCCGAGACCTATAACGCCGTTCTGAACACCGGGGACAAACCCATGTCCCCGGCCGAAATCCGGCAAGCCTTGAAAACTTATGACGCGGTGCTGCCAACTGTAACGGACACACTGAGCGCCGAGGCAATGGACGTCCCTGGTGCGCAGACCAAGATCCTGGCCAATTACGGTGTCGGATACAGCCACATCTGCGAACCGTCGGCGCGTGAGCTGGGCATGACCGTGACCAACACGCCCGATGTTTTGTCCGAATGCACCGCTGATATCGCCATGACCCTGCTGCTGATGGTGGCCCGGCGCGCGGGCGAGGGTGAGCGCGAGCTTCGGTCCGGCAACTGGACCGGATGGCGGCCCACGCATCTGGTTGGAACCAAGGTCAGCGGCAAAACGCTGGGCATCATCGGCTATGGCCGCATCGGGCAAGAGATGGCCCGGCGTGCGCATCATGGCTTTGGCATGGACATCCTCGTCTACAACCGCAGTCAGATAGCGCCGGATGTGCTGGCCAGGTGCAATGCAACGCAGGTGGCCTCGATTGACGACTTGCTGCCGCAATGCGACTTCGTCTCGCTGCATTGCCCCGGCGGGGCTGAAAACCGCCATCTGATCAACGCGCGCAGACTGGGCCTGATGAAGCCCGACGCCTTTCTGATCAACACCGCGCGCGGTGAGGTGATCGACGAATGGGCGCTGATACAGGCCCTGATGTTCGAGATGATCGGCGGGGCCGCGCTGGACGTGTTCGATGGTGAACCCCGTATCAGCCCGGACCTGCTGCAATGCGACAACCTCGTGATGCTGCCACATCTGGGCAGCGCCACCCGTGAAGCGCGCGAGGCGATGGGGTTTCGGGTTCTCGATAACCTGAATGATTTCTTTGAAGGCCGCGAACCCCGGGACCGCGTGATCTGATGCAAGCGCTGGCCCCGAATATGCAGCCCACTCCCAACCCCTCGAGCTATGCCGAAGGGTTGCGCTCGGAATTGCGGGCGTTGTGGCGGAACATATTGCTGAAACGGGCGCCACATGTGGCGGCATGGGCCGAGGCCACGCCGCTGCAAGCCATTCCCACGGGACCCGAAGCAACGCCGTATTTGCAGGCCCTTTCGATCTGGTTCCAATTGTTGTGCATCATCGATGAAAACGCCGAGGTTCGGGACCGTCGATTGACCGAAACCCAAAACGGCGCAGAAGCGGTAGAAGGCGGTTTTGCCGAAGCCCTGACGGACTTGTCCCTGACCTATAACCAGGTTGAAAAGCTGACCGCTAACCTGTGTACCGGTCCCACGCTGACCGCGCATCCGACCGAAGCCAAGCGGGTTACGGTTCTGGAAATTCACCGGCGTATCTACCGCAACCTCGTCAGTCTTGAAACGCAACGCTGGACCCCGACAGAACACGCCGAATTGCTGAATGGTCTGGAAGGAGAGATTGATCTCCTATGGCTGACCGGCGAACTCCGCCTGTCGCGCCCAAGCCTGCACGACGAGATCGAATGGGGGTTGCAGTTCTTCCGCGATGCAATCTTTGACGCCGTCCCGCAGGTTATGGGCCGCTTCGATCAGGCCTGCCTGCAAGTGCTGGGCCGTACGCTGAGCGATACACCCGATATCCGCTTTCACAGCTGGATCGGCGGCGACCGGGATGGCAACCCAAATGTCACGACCGAGATGACCGCATTGGCGCTGAAACGCGGACACGAAACAGTTCTGGACCTATACCGCCAGGCACTCGAACGTGCCGCAAGCAGGTTAAGCATCAGCGCGCTGATATTGCCTTTACCTGAACCTGTCAGGACGCAAGTACAAGCGATAGTCGACCGGGCCCCGACCGCCGGGCGCAATCGGAACGAACCATTCAGGCAAGCACTCAATGCCATTCGTTATCGGCTGACAAACAACGGATATGATCACATCTCGCAATTCGTAGGCGATCTCGACACGCTTGATACCGCTTTATGTGCGGTCAACGCGGATATTCTGGCGCGGCAGCATATCCGTCCGCTGCGCCGGGCTGCTTCGGTTTTCGGGTTCCGGACCACAACGCTGGACATCCGCCAGAATTCGACCGTCACAACCGACGTTCTGGCCGAAATCTGGTCGCATAGCGGAAAGGTGCCGGTTTACGGCACAGCCGAATGGTCTGCCCGCTTGCGAACCGAACTGGCCGATCAGAACCTGCCCTATCAAAACCGCGATGCGTTAAGCGATCAGGCGCGGGAACTGCTTGCTCTTCTGGCTCTGGTCCATGGTGTGCGATCGGGACCGGACCCCAAGGCAATAGGGCCCTTCATCCTGTCCATGACCCGTTCGGCCGACGACATTCTCGGTATCTACCTATTGGCCCGCTATGCCGGGTTTGGCTCCGAAACTTTGGATCTTTCGGTAGTCCCATTGTTCGAGACGATTGCCGATTTGCGAAATGCCCCATCGATCCTGCTGGACGTTCTGGCTGTCCCGCTTGCCCGTCGCAGCCTCAAAACCGACGGTCGGGTAATCGAGGTGATGCTGGGATATTCGGACAGCGGCAAGGACGGGGGCTATTTCTGCTCAACATGGGAGTTGGAGCGCGCCCAACGCCGGATCGTCTCGGCGCTGGCCTCGCAAGGTTTCAAGGTCACGTTTTTCCATGGTCGCGGCGGTTCGGTCAGTCGGGGCGGTGCACCGACCGGACGCGCCATCGCCGCGCAGCCCAGCGGAACAGTTGCCGGGCGGCTGCGCGTGACCGAACAGGGCGAAGTGGTTTCGGCCAAATATGCCAACCGGGGCACGGCTGCGGCGCATCTGGAGTTGTTGCTGTCAAGCACGATGCGCCATACGGCGACCCTTGACGAGGCGCCTTCACGGCCTGAATTTGATGACGCATTGGATGCTTTGTCAGAGTTGTCACAGACAGCCTATGTCTCGCTTTTGCAGATGCCGGGTTTTCTGGACTATTTCCAGCAGGCGAGCCCCGTCCAAGAACTTGCCCGCCTGAAAATGGGATCCCGCCCGACCCGCCGGTTTGGCGCGGCCAGTCTGGATGACCTGCGGGCCATTCCGTGGGTCTTTGCGTGGTCGCAGAACCGCCACCTGATCACCGGCTGGTACGGGTTCGGCACCGCCATGGCCAGTTTTCGCAAGTTTCGCGGCGCGCGCGGTGATGACGTGTTGCACGACATGTTTCGACACTCCCGCCTGTTCCGCCTTGCCGTCGATGAGATGGAAAAATCGCTCTATCAGACGGATATGGAAATCGCAGCGCAGTATGGCGAATTGGTCTCTGATATCGAGATCCGCCAACGTGTATCGCAGGTGATCAAGGCGGAATACGATCGTGCCTGCAAAGCGATCCGGTTTCTGACCGGTGGCCAGGTCATCGGCCATCGCTTTCCCCGCCTTTGCGAGAGGTTTGACCGCAAACAGGCCGAATTGGCCCGCATTCATGCTCTTCAGGTCGAACTGCTGCAACACGCCCGCAACGAACCGCAGGCAGGGTCAGTTCCCGTGCCCCTGCTGCAATCCATGAACGCCATTTCCGCTGGCCTTGGCTGGACCGGCTAACCATTTTCAGGAGACCAAAACTGTGAACGCCCCGCATCGAACAGACGGATTTTTCACCCAGTCCTTGTCGGACCGCGATCCTGAGCTTTTTGGCTCGATCCGGTCTGAGCTGGGTCGTCAGC
>NZ_JBXWTH010000053.1:0-2585 GCF_059613825.1 Ruegeria sp. SATB027 | reverse complement strand
TGCGCAATCCGGAGCATTCGGCCGGTCAATCCGACAGCATCCGGCCACCTGATCCGGAGTATCCCGCCACCCTTGGCATGGCGTCGTGAGGCCTGAAGTTTTCTCTATCAGTGTGCGGTCGTTTTGTCACCCGTTTTGGCGGCCAGCTTTCGGAAGGACTGGCCTTCCAGTTCGAGGCGATAGGCATTGTGCACGAGCCGGTCGAGAATGGCGTCTGCGAAGGTGGGTTCTCCGATGACGTCGTGCCAGGTCTTGAGCGGCAGTTGGCTGGTGATCAGGATTGATCCCGCGCCGTAGCGATCTTCAACAATCTCCATCAGGTCGCGGCGCTGGTTTGCGTTGAGGCGATCTGGCCCCCAATCATCGAGAATGAGGAGTTGGGTTTTGGTGAGGCTGCGGAAGAGGCGCGGGAAGCGTCCATCTGCGTGGGCTATTTCCAACTCGTCAAAGAGACGCGGCACGCGCTTGTAGAGCACGGTTGTCCCTTCTCGGCAGGCCGCCTGGGCCAGCGCACAGGCCAGCCAGGTCTTGCCCACACCGCAGGGGCCGGTGATCATCAGGTTGCGTTTGTCGCGTATCCATTTGCCGGTCAGGAGCTGCTGGAACAGGGCTTTGTCGAGGCCACGCCGGGTTTTGTAATCCACGTCCTCGGGGGCGGCCCCGACGTGGCGCAGGCGGGCGGTGCGCATCCGGGCTTCGAACCGTTTGGTCTCACGGCTGGCGGCCTCGCGGTCGATGAGAAGGCCCAGCCATTCGGCATGGGTTAGGTCGGCGGTTCCGTCCTGGCCGTCCATCTCGGCGAAGGCCTCGGCCATGCCGTCGAGCTTGAGGGTCTTGAGCTGATCGAGCGTTGGATGTGTCAGCATGTGCTGTCCTTTCAATGGAAGTAATCGGCGCCACGGATGTTGGGATGTGTGATCGCGGGGCCGTCCGTGGGCGCTTCTCGGCGTTGGCGATCCAGACCATTCTTCAGAATGGAATGCAGGGATTGGTAGGTGTAACTGTTGATCTCGAGCGCCCGCTCGCAGGCGGCATCGAGGCGGGCCGGTCCAAAGGAGCGCGCCAGCTTTAGCACGCCCATGCAGCTGCGATAGGCCTGTTCGGGGTGTTTACGGCGGCGCATGACGACATCGACATAGGTCTCGACGTTCGGGCCGATCCGGGCGGCCTGCCTGCGGATACTCTCTGGCGTCCAGTCAGCGCGGTGACGGTGACCCGATGGCATATGTTCCCGCACGGTGGAGTGCTGACGGTTGCCGGATGTGCGGGCGTGGGAGGCAATCCTTTGACCTTTATGGAAGACTTCCACCGTCCGGGCCGTGATCCGTACCCAGAGCTTCCGCTTGATCAGCTGATGCGGCACCGAGTAATAGTGCCGGTCCACATCGATGTGATAGTCGATCCCGGCGCGGCGCTGCTTCCATTCGGCGTAGACGTACGGCTCGGCTGGCAGCGGCTTCAGGGCCGGTTTGTCGAGGTCCTCAAACAATGCGCGGCGGCTGGCCCCGAGATGCCGGGTGACCTTGGCATTCAACTGGTCGCGCAGGGGCCGGATCGCCGCGTTCAACTCGTCCAGGCCGAAGAATGTCTGGTTGCGAAGGCGCGCCAAGATCCACCGCTCGGCCAGTTGCACCGCGTTCTCGACCTTGGCCTTGTCCTTGGGTTTGCGGGGCCGCGCAGGCACAACAGCGGTGTCGTAATGCGCCGCCATGTCGCCATAGGTGCGGTTGATTGCGGGATCATGGAAACAGGCCTTGATCACCGCCGACTTCAGATTGTCCGAGACGATCATCGCGGGCACACCGCCGAAGAAGGCAAAAGCGCGCACATGGCTCGATATCCAGTCGGGCAGGCTCTGCGTCCAACTGGCTTCAACGTAGGTGTAATTTGAAGCACCAAGCGCGGCGACGAAGATCTGCGCCGTGCGAACCTCGCCGGTCTCAGGGCAGGTCACATCCACCGTCTGACCGGTATAATCGACAAACAGCCGCTCCCCGGCAGGATGCCGTTGGCGCATCACTGGGCTCAGCTTGCCCTCCCAGGCCGAATAGCGGGCGCAGTATTGGCTGTAACCGTAGCCGTCGGGGTGAACCTCGCGGTACTCCTGCCAGAGCAGCGCCAGTGTCACGCCTTTGCGCCGCAGCTCGGAATGAGCATAGCCCCAATCGGGCTGCGGGATTTGACGCGTAGATTGCCCAGCCAGCGGAGGATAAAGCCGCGCTTCAAGCTCTGCATCAGACAGATCATCCGGAAGCGGCCAGGACAGACCGGCCAGATCGGCGCGGCGGAAATACTCCGAGATCGTCGCTCGCGCAATCGTCAGGCTTTGCGCCACGCGACGTCCCGACAATCCATCTGCTCGAAGCCGCAAGGCCTCCTTGATCTTCCTCATTGGCAATCTCTTCATGGGGCTCCCTCGCGTTCAAAAAGAACGCAAAGGTAGCCGGTGAAAGATCACCTCAAAACGACCGCCAAATCCCCCAGATCAGGGGTGGCCGGATGCCCCGGAATCGGTGGCCGGATCAAATCGGAATGGGTGGCCGGATGCTGTCGGATTGACCGGCCGAATACGTCCGGATTGCGCA
>NZ_JBXWTH010000052.1:0-10724 GCF_059613825.1 Ruegeria sp. SATB027 | reverse complement strand
GAGGTTTGCAGCGGTTCGTAACCACCCACCAGCCGTTAGAAATTGCTTCCGCGTCCCGGCACGTCGTCGCTCCGCACTAACAATCCGTTGTCACCGCCTCGAGGCAACTAACGCCTGGAATGCTGCCACTCGAGCCGCTTGAATCCCGACCATCAGCATTCCTTCGTCGACCGGACGTTAACGTGACAACACCCGCGTACGTCCTGATTCATAAACATCTCCTTTGTCCCCGACTGCGAGGTTAAAGGAAATGTCCCGCGAGTAACGGCATATCTACAGGCGAGTCATTCTGCTCGCCAGATATGCACCCAAGCCACAACGGAAATGGCTAACCAGACACCCGTGCGCAAGGTCATCGCGCCGAGGGTGCGCATCTCATAGGCATTGCCTTGCAGCACATGAGCGCCGAAGGCCAGAAAAACCAGAACGGTGGCAACCAGAATGCCTGTTGATATCCAGGCCGCTGACCGGTGCCGTAGAAACAGTCCAAAGCCGGCCACGACATAGGCGAATCCTGCCAGAAAGTTGAACCACAGCACGAAGGGCACTGCATTACCAACGGCGGCGCGTGCTTCATCGCCACCAAACAAGGCCCGTCCGCCTGAGAAAACAGTCAACGCGCCGAACACTATTGCCAAGCTCGCCGCTATGTTCAGGGCGCGGTTGCCAGTGGTTGCATTTTTCATGTCACGCCCCTTTCGTTCCATCAAGTCGGCCGTCGCGTAAGTGGAACAGCTTGTCGAACCGGTCGTAGATCTTTTCATCATGCGTTACCGCGATGATGCAGGCATCTTGCTCAGCTGCGAGCTTGCGCATCAGGTCCATCACGATCCCGGCCCGCTGGCTGTCAAGCGCCGCAGTTGGTTCATCTGCCAGAATGATGCGCGGGCTGTTGGCAAGGGCGCGTGCGATGGCCACACGCTGCGCCTCACCTCCGGACAGAAGTGCGGGCATCGCATCCCTGCGGTGACCGACCTCCAGATAGTCCAGCAGTTCGACAGCGCGCCTTTGCGCCTCGACCGTCGATTTTCCAGCCAGTTTCAGCACCAGAGCAACGTTATCTTTGGCATCGAGAAATGGCAGAAGATTATGGAACTGAAAGATAAACCCGATCTTGTCGAGCCGTAGCCTACGCAAATCGTTTCGCAGCCATTGCTTGTCGTAAACCACCTCATTGTCCAGCGTAACCTTCCCCGTACTCGGAGCAATGATGCAGCCAATGACATTCAGAAGCGTCGTTTTGCCCGATCCAGACGGGCCGAGTAGTGCCACCACTTCGCCCGCCTCGACTGACAGATCAACACCCTTCAGTGCGTCGACACGAGCATCGCCCTCGCCAAAGTGCTTTGAGACATTGGTAACATCTACAATCACGCGGCGCGGATCATTGAGCATGACGTCACCCTCCGATTGCTGTGGCCGGATCGACCTTGAGTGCTGCACGAACGCCAAGGCCGCTGGCGACGATGCAGACAATGAGGATGATCCCTGCCAGCGCGACGGCGTTGATCGGCTCCAACACAACCCGGCGGGGGAAGTAGTCTTTGACAAGCAGGATAAGGATCAGACCGAAACTCCAGCCAACCGTACCAAGTGCAATGGATTGCTGCACGATCAGCCCGATGATCGTGCGGTCGGGGGCGCCGATCAGTTTGAGTGTGGCGATCTGCTTTAGCTTTTCCATGGTCATCGTGTAGATAATCAATGCGATCACAACGGCTGAAACGGACAATAAGATGCCCAGAAACAAACCTATCTGCCGCTTTGCCCGATCCACCACAGACATTAGCAAGATAGACTCCTGATCGGCTTGTGTCAGGGCCCCAAGATGTTTCCATTGGCGCACCGACTGCGCCACTGCTTGCGGGTCTGCAAGCGGTTCAAGCCGTGCGATCACAGCCGCAACGCTTTCCTGACTTTCGAGCAACCCCGCGCCTCGTGCCTCCTGGACGCGTTGAGCCGACGGGGCCAGTTGCGTCTGTAGCACTTGCGCATCGCGCAAGGTGATAAACGCCGCCGGATCACCGGCGGAATTCATCGTATCCTCGACCAACCCGACCACTGTGAAAGGATCGCGGCCCAGTCGGATCACATCGCCGACGGACAGTCCGGATTTGGCATCTGCCACGATCTCGAAATGGGACTGGCTGATCCTACGCCCTACCGAGATTGCTTCGGGTCCACCGGGGTGACCTGGCTCGTATCCGATCACGTACAGGCGTAGCGTTTCGCCGCGAAAGGGCGCTTCGACGGTCTGGTATGTGATGCTGCCCGCTTCGGACACACCATGCAATCGCCCCACGGCATCACGGGTGCCGTCGGGAATTTTCGAGGCTTCTGCAAACGGTCCGCGTGTACCAGATTCAACAATCCAAAGATCTGCTCGCGGTGCTTTGACGATGTTCAGCGCGTCCGCAACCAGCCCATTGTAAATACCAATCATTGCCAGCACGACCGCCATCAGAAGGCTGAGGCCGAGGCAAGTCAGCATGAAGCGGAACAGATTGTGACGCACATCGCGGTAGGCGAGATTCATGGCGCATCCCTCTCGACGACCCGAACCATGCGTCCCTCGGACAGCCCTTTACCGGGTGTCAAGATGACCTGCGAGCCGTCGGGAATACCACCGACCAGTTCGACCCGCGCATCCTCGGTCCGGTGACCGAAGACTGCCGACACCTGATGCGCACGCCCATCCTGCACGACCCATATAAGACCTTCATGCCCGTCAAAACCGGTTATTGCGATCTCGGGAACCAACATCGCATCGACCAGCTCTGTCACTGTGATCCAAACTTCGGCCTGTTCGCCAAGAAAAACCTGTTCCGGGCACCGATTGCATGCAATCCAGACCCGGCGTTCTTCGTTCACCCGGTCACTTTCTATACCGATCCGCGCGATCTTGCCGGTGAAGACCTTATGCGGCAAAGACCGCAACCTCACTTCGGCAACTTGTCCGAGTTGCAGGGGCCCGGCCCTCTCTTCATCTATGTAGGCCAAAGCCCAAACAGTGTTCGGGTCCAAAAGGGTAAAGATAGGTTCACCAGCGACAACAACTGTACCTGCTTCCACGTGGCGCTCAACAACGACCGCGTCAAAGGGAGCCCGCAACACATGATGATCAAGCAGCACACGCTCGTATTGCAGGGCTGCCTTGGCGTCACTGTGCATGGATTTGGCAACCTCAACATCACTTTCTGCTACGGCCAGATCAGCGGCTGCAACATCGACATCCCGCTGCGCCTCTTCTGCAGCCTGAGTCGAGACGGCATTGCGCCCGGCAAGTTCCTGCTGGCGCGCATTTGTCGACTGCCGTTGCGCAAGAATGGCACGCGCGCGGATCACATTTGCCTCAGCCTTGCCCAAAGTGGCCTCTGCGGCGGCAATCCCGGCTTTGGCGCGCGCGACTTTTGCTTGTTGTTCCGTCGGATGAAGCCGGGCAAGGACTTGCCCCGCTTTGATCGTGTCACCACTGTCGACCGAAAGTTCTGTCAGCGTGGCACCAACTTCAAATCCGACATCTGAGACGATCCGGGCCTCGACCGTCCCCAGCCCATAAACACGAACAGGGACATTCTTTTCAATTGCGGCAGTGGAAACATTAACCGGGCGCTCTGTAAGGACAAGCCAGCCAAAGACGGCGAGGCCGACAGCAAGGGTAACACCGAAGATGATACGGCGGTTCATGGCGAAACCTCTGTTCTTTCTATTCGGAATAGCCGCATCTGAGCGTCGAGCAATCGGTGCCCTTCGGATTCCAATGCGAAACCGCGTTTCCCCAGAGTCCAGCGGATCGCCAACCCTTGTACCAGCGAGATCAACAGTAGCGCTCCGTCTTCAGGCGGCAGGTTTGCGTCGAAGAGGCCCGCTTTCCGTCCGTTGGTCAGCTCGATGGACAGCAATGCGACCAATTCAGTCATCAGCGTAAGAACAGCTTGCCGGAGATCGTCGTTTTCTACCTGTAGCTCGCGCGAGAAAAGTATAGACGGGATGGCCGGCATAGTCTCGATCTGGTGCAATTGAGCCAAAATCAGTGCTTTGATCCGCTCTGCCGGATCGGCAGATGTCCTAAGCGCGTCACCCCACGCGGTTCGGAGGCGTTCAGAAATCTCGTTAGCTACCGCCAACCATAAATCCTGTTTGGTCGCGAAGTGCCGGAAGATTGCGGGCTGCGTCAGCCCGACTGCATCAGCAACCGACTGTGTGGTCAGGCGATCAGGGCCCAACTCGTCCGCGAGGCGCAGCATGGCTTGTACGATCTCGGTCTTGCGTTCATCTGCGGGCTTCCGGGCGGGCATTCGAAACCACTATGTTAGTGAGTAATAACTAACTTATTAAGACGAGATACACTTGACGTCAAGCGCATCTGGATTTGATTACGTTATCAGGGTCGGAAGGGGGAATATGGCACCTTTTGGTAGCGAGAAGATCGACAGGTAAACGGTGGGCAGCACCCGATAACTGCGCGACACCTATAGTCAAACTTTGGGAATAACACGACATCAAGCCGCTTGTGCTCGTCGCTGACTTCAAACGCAACGCAGTCTCCTGTGAGGTTATTTCGCGTCAACGCCGCGTGTCATTTGGAAGGGCATGCCGGATTGCCGGACAAGGCTTTGACCAAACAGATCGACGCAACCTACCTGAAGGTACATCGGGCAGCGATCAGTTTGGGCGTAACAACTGGGGGCGTAGACGCCTGATTGATCGGACCAAGGGTGTCATGAACATAAAGCTGCACGCGTCTGCGACAGTCAGGGGCGTCCGATCAACCTGTTCGCCACCGCTGGAAAGGTCAGCGCTTACATCGGGGCGAGGGCATTGCTAAGGACTCTACCAAATGTCGAGTGGCTTTCGGAAACCGAGGCTATGATGCAGACTGGTTCAGAGAAGCTTTAAAATACTGAAGGCTGTAACGCGTTTTATGGGGCTTTTCGCCTCAATAGGTTTGTTCGGCGGCGCTTTTAACAAAAGCGCCGCCAAATCTTAGCTTACACCGACCTATTTCTTGAGATTGGTCCAAATCTGGTCATAGACCGCCTGAGTTTCCTCGTCGCAGACTTCGAGGAACACGCCTTGTCCCGCGCCCGCATGAGGGTTCTTTTCAGGCTGCGCTGCCAGTTCCGGATCAAGGAACTCGGTCACCCCATTAACGCCCGCGTTATACTGCGCATAGTTGGTCACTGCGGCAATGTTTTCCGGTTCCAGAAGGAAGTCCATGAATTTCAGGGCATTATCGCGGTTCGGCGCATCTTTCAGCAGAACAACATTGTCCATCCACGCCACGTAGCCCTGAGCCGGGAAGGCATATTCGACGTTGGCACCTTCTTCCCGAGCCTTTGCGGAAAAGCCGTCATAGATCTGACCGACTGCCGCATCACCGGACACCAGCACCTCTTTGGCGGTATCCGAGTTGAACGACACCCAGTGCTGTTTGGCGTTCTGAAGCATATCGTTCAGTGCCTTCAGTTGCTCACGATCGTTCGAACACTGCGGGATACCCAGGTGTAGCGAGGCCATGGCCATCACGTCACCTTGGCTGTCCAGCATGTTGATCTTGCCTGACAGTTCGGCGGGTGGGTTGAACAGGATGTCCGTAGTCTGAATGTCGCCACTGTATACATCGCGGTTCACCGCAAACGAGGTCGAGCCCCACTGATACGGGATCGAATGAGTACGGCCCGGATCAAAACTTGGGTCGGCCCATTCGGCCGAGATGTTGCCCTTGTTGACCAACTCGCCCTCGTCGATGGTATCCAGCAGCCCTTCGCCAGCCATGATTTTGACCATGTAATCGCCGGGAACAGCCACGTCATAGGTGCCGATGCCGCCTGCTTTCAACGTGGCCAGCATTGCCTCGTTCGAGTCGTAGGTGTCCATTGTCACGGCGATACCGGTTTGCTCGGTGAACTTGTCCAGCAGTTCCTGCGGTACGTATTCGAACCAGTGATAGACCACCAGTTCACCCTCAGCGACGGCCGCATTGGCTGAAACTGCAAGGGCAAAAGCTGCAGCACTGGATTTCAGAAGATGTTTCATGGATTTGCTCCTTGTTGGGTTATTTTGTGTTGTCAGACTTGCTGACGAAGTAGCTGATCGTAACCATGATGATCGATACGCTCAGCAACATGGTTGAAATCGCCATGATGTTTGGTTTGATGCCCTGCTTGACCGACCCGAAAATTGCGGTGGGCAATGTTTCGACACCCGCACCTTTGACGAAGTTGGTGATGATGAAGTCGTCAAGCGAGACGATGAAGGCCAGCAGAAAACCCGAGATGATCCCCGGCATCATTAGCGGCAGCAAAATCTTGGTGAACGCCTGTCGTTTGGTGGCGTAAAGATCAAGCGCTGCCTGCTCGTAGCTGTCCTCGATCCCCGGCATCCGGGCTGAGATTGGCAGGTATGCAAAGGGAATGCAGAAAGAAATATGGGCGACCAGGATCGTTGTGTAGCCGCGGGTGAATCCGATCGAGTTGAAAAAGATCAGTGTGGCCGTAGCAAGCACGATTTCGGGGACCATGATCGGTAGAGAAATCAGCCCAAATGTTGCCGCACGCAGCTTGAACTTGCCGCCTCGAACCATCGCTGTGGCAGCCAGCGTCGCAATTGTTGTTGCAATGGTGGCCGCGACAATCGCAATGGTAAAGCTGTTGAACGCCGCAGCTTTGAATTTGGCGCTTTCAGGACCGGTAAACACATCGGTATACCAGCGCAGCGAAAGACCTTCCCAGTTGGTGATCGATTGGGATGCGTTGAAGCTATAGATCGTCACGATGACCAGAGGGGCATATAGGATCACCAGACAAGCCAGAGTGACGGTTTTGAAGCCCCTGTAGGACTTGATGTTTTCATTCACCTGCGCCATGACTTACCCCTTCGCCTTGCTGGCTTTGGCCTGCTGACGGGCCGAGATCACCAGGATGATCAACACCATAGTCAGAAGGATCATCGAGGCGGCCGCACCAAACGGCCAATTCCCGGCGTTGCCCTTAAACTGTTCCTCGATCAAAGAACCGATCATGAAGTTCTTTGCACCGCCCAGCAGGTCAGGTGCCAGGAACGAACCCATAGAAGGCACGAAGACCAGAATACAGCCCGCCAACACACCCGGCTTCACAGCTGGCAACACGATCCGGCGCAGCGTTGTCATTTTGCTTGCATAGAGATCTGCAGCAGCTTCGCTCAGCGAGAAGTTATACCGCTCGACAGCTGCGTAGATCGGCAGAACCATGAAGGGCAAGTAGGAATAGAACAAACCCAACTGAACCGCGAAATTGGTGTTAACGATGGCGATCGGGCTGTCGATCAGGCCGATATTGATCAGAAAGTCGTTCAACGGCCCCTGATCCCTTAACAGGAATTTCATCGACACGGTGCGGATCAGCAGGTTTACCCAATAGGGAATTGTAATCAGGAAGACCCACAGCGGGCGTACGCTTTCCGGACGTGTCGCAATGAAATATGCGGTTGGAAAACCGATCACCAGGCTCAGCAGTGTCGCCGCACCTGCTTGCCAGATCGACCGCCAGAAAATAGTGATATAGGTCCACTCGATCTTGGGAGGCTCGTCCCCGAAAAGACCGCGGTCAAAGAAGAACTGATCGTAAGCTGCAAGGCTGAATTCCCAGATCACGCCGCCCCGGAATTCCTTGGTCAGGAAGGAATAGACCAGCATCATCAGAACCGGGGCCAATACGAAGATTGTCAGAACAGCCCAGGCCGGAAGCAAAAGCCAGTTTCTGGCTTCTTTGTACGTGTCGGTTGTTGCGCTGCCGCCGCTTGCTGCACCTGCTGCCATCAGTCCACCAGGAGGCGACCCGCCCCCAGCTCCATGTTGACGAACATGTCCGTGCCAGGCTCAAAGATACGTTTGTTACCACGATCCGAGTTTGACGTGCGCACCACGAAATCCGGGCCATCCTGCAAATCAACGATTGTGCTGATATCGGTGCCGACAAAGATGTTTTCTTTGACGCGGCCTTTCAGGCTTTCGGTTTCAACCGGTTTGTCGGACATGAAAAGACGCTCGGGCCGGATCGACATGTGAACCTTGGAGCCGGGGTTGATCCCTTCGACCTGATCACAGGTCAGCTCGTGCCCGCCGCCCAGATGGCAGATCGCGCGCCCATTGCGGATCTCATCGACCGAGACCTCCAACAGGTTGGTTTCTCCGATGAAATCCGCCACAAACATGTTGCGTGGACGTTCATAGATATCGGTCGGCGTACCCAGCTGTTGCAGTTCGCCGGCGGACATTACCGCGATCCGGTCTGACATTGTCAGCGCTTCTTCCTGATCGTGCGTGACGAAGATGAAGGTAATCCCGGTCTCGCGCTGCAAATGTTTCAGTTCGATCTGCATCGCCTTGCGCAGCTTCAGGTCCAGCGCCGAGAGAGGTTCGTCCAGAAGTAATACCTTGGGCTGTGGAGCCAGCGCCCGAGCCAGTGCAACGCGTTGCTGCTGACCGCCCGAAAGCTGCGACGGCTTGCGGGCCGCAAATTGAGATAGTTGCACCAGTTCAAGCATCTCGCCCGCACGGCTGCGTGCTTCGCTCTTGGGTTTGCCTCGCATTTCCAAGCCGAAAGCCACGTTTTCAAGAATAGTCATATGCGGAAACAGCGCATAGTTCTGGAAAACTGTGTTCACCGGTCGCTGGTTTGGCGGCAGGTTTTCGATCTCTTCTCCGTAAAGGTAGATTGCGCCTTCAGTGACGGATTCAAACCCGGCGATCATTCGTAAAAGGGTTGTCTTGCCGCACCCGGACGGGCCAAGCAACGTGAAGAATTCGTTATCGGCGATCGTGAGTGAGATTGTCTTCAACGCAGTAAAATCGCCATAGCGTTTCACGGCGCTCTGCACATCAATCGCATCTTTTGGGTTGTGTGGCAAAAGGAACCTCCCTTACGCGCATCTGCTTTTTGAAACGATAGAAAAGCAGTGTTGAGGCGTTAAGAACTGTGTTCCTTAGCGTTCGTTAGCAAATACCTAACCCTTGGGTTCACCTTTTGATTTGTAGATATAACGCTCCTGCATGTTTGCTTTGTGACAAACTAACCAACGCTGTGGAAAGCCTGTCTTTTGATCGACCTGCTGGTTGAGCTAGTCGACGTGGGCAAACACGGGGAAAATACTGTCTATGCAATCTAGAAGAAGTGAAGCGGATGCGATCGGGTCAATAGACCTGCCCATTGGGGTTCTGCACGGAATTCAGACCGAGCGTGCACGGCAGAACTTTCCGATCACCGGCGTGCCGCTGTCACATTTTTCCAGCATCGTCGTTGCCTTGGCCATGGTCAAACAGGCCGCCGCTCGGGCAAATTCCGAAATTGGTGGCATTGAGACGCAAAAGGCAAAAGCGATAGATGCGGCCTGCCAGGAAATCATCGACGGCAAGCATCACGAACACTTCGTGGTGGACATGATTCAGGGTGGCGCAGGAACTTCGACCAACATGAATGCCAATGAGGTCATTGCAAACCTCGCCCTAACAAAGCTGGGTTATGCCCCCGGAGAGTACGAGCATCTCCACCCCAATGACGATGTGAACCACGGTCAGTCCACAAATGACGTGTATCCGACTGCCGTCCGGCTTGCTGTGCTTTTTCATGTCGAGCCGCTTTGCGCCGCATTAAAGGGGTTGCAATCTGCATTTGAAGATCGCGCCGGGGCCTTCGCCGACATCGTTAAGGTCGGTCGAACCCAATTGCAGGACGCAGTACCCATGTCTCTGGGCGCCGAATTCAGAGCTTTTGCCGTCACCGTCGGTGAGGATATTGATCGAATCCGCGAAATTGGGCGATTTCTAACGGAAATCAATCTTGGTGGCACTGCAATTGGCACCGGTGTGAATGCCGAAGTCGGCTATGACACGTGCGCCGTTGCCCACCTGGCAGAGATTTCGGGCTTCGACCTCAAACATGCCAGTGACCTGATCGAGGCCTCTTCCGACCTGGGAGGATTCGTCACCTTTTCGGGCATTCTCAAACGTCTGGCTGTAAAACTATCGAAAATCTGTAACGACTTGCGGTTGCTGTCTTCTGGCCCGCGTGCCGGACTGGGCGAGATCACATTGCCTGCAGTACAGGCCGGGTCTTCCATAATGCCCGGCAAGGTCAACCCAGTCATCCCGGAAGTGGTCAACCAAATTTGCTATCAGACCATTGGAAACGATCTGGTAGTGACGATGGCCTCAGAAGCAGGTCAGCTGCAGCTGAATGCGATGGAGCCCGTCGTTGCCTACAATCTCCTGAAGTCGCTGAAGATTCTGATCAATGGTACGAAAGTCCTGACCGAGAAATGTGTTCTCGGTATCGAAGCGAACGCGGATCGCTGCAAGGATCTGCTGGATAACAGCCTAGTTCTTGCCACCGCACTTGTTCCGTATCTGGGGTACGATGCCACTGCGCGCGTTGCCAAACATGCTTTGGCCACCGGTGCATCAATCCGCGATGTTGTTATCGAAGAAGGGTTGGTCCCTGAGAGCGAATTGGACAAGATTCTATCTCCGGTGGCAATGCTCGACAGGGCGGTGCCCTCATGAACCGGTTCTACCTCTCTCGTATATAGCCATTAGCCCGCAACTTGTTGCCTGGTGCGAAGGGGTATCCGAGGCCCCTCTCGGAGAAAACCAAACGACGTATGAAAAGGAGAAAGCGCTACAATGAAGGTACTGGTACCTGTCAAACGCGTGATTGACTACAATGTGAAGGTCCGCGTGAAAG
>NZ_JBXWTH010000051.1:0-1712 GCF_059613825.1 Ruegeria sp. SATB027 | reverse complement strand
GTCACAGAGCCCGTAGGATAAGTCCGTCCGGGGAAAGGGGAACTGCGCTCAAAATCCGATTTGTGCAACAGAGCCGTGAACGCCTTCTGCCTTTGCCCAGTCTTCGATGACAGCAGTGTCGGGCGGTTCCGCCCGTGGCCCGGGAGGCGAATCATTCGGTTCTTCCTCGAGTGGCCCAGGTAGAAACCACAGATCGTCTTCGCGAGCCTCTTCCTCCCCATCGATTGTGATGAGGGGGTCGTAAAAATCATCAGTTAAAGTAGGTTTTTGCGGTTTCATATGTTCAAAATACTGATTCTTTGCACATTACCCAAGAGATTTTCTGGCTCCTCTGCGCGTTCTTTATTTAGTACGCGCGCGCGACGACCGAAGGAACCTCTCAGATCGCGCTCAGTGCAAGGAAACCAAGGGATTGGGCGCCAGCTCGACGAGAGAACACTTACTTGCATTCGTTTATAAACGGTCGTTTAATAGCGATGTATGAAACTGCAGAAAGACTGTTTTGGTGCCCCTGATAGGTTACGCTCGGGTCTCGACCGAGGATCAGACCCCCCTGCCCCAGTCGCAGGCCCTGAAATCCGCGGGCTGCGCCGAGATCCATGGAGAACAAGCCTCGGGCGGCAATCTTGCGCGGCCGGTGCTGGCGCGGGTGCTGGAACGCGTATCCAAGGGCGACACGCTGGTGGTCGTGCGGATTGACCGCCTCGCGCGATCCCTGTCGCATCTGCTGGAGGTGATCGAGCGGCTGGAGGCCAAGGGTGCGTTCTTTCGTTCCATTCAGGACCCGATCGACACTGGATCCCCCCAGGGCAAGTTCACGTTGCAGGTCTTGGGCGCTGCGGCCGAGTTCGAGCGTGCCCTGATCCGGGAACGCACCAAGGCCGGCCTTGCCAGCGCACGCACAAAGGGCCGCGTGGGCGGGAACCCTGGGCTGCGGGCCAAAGACCCTGCCGCTCTTCGCAAGGTGCGGCTCGCGCGGCAGGACGGCTACATGGAGCGGCTGAACGAGACGGCTCAAGACTGGGTGCCCCAAGTGCGCCGGTTGCGCCCCGACTTGGCCTGGGAAGACGTTGTGCGCATCATCAACGGCCCCCTGCCCGAGGCGCGTCGCTGGACCCAAAGCCGTCTCTTGCGCGCTGTGAAGGCCTATGTCCGCGACGGCTTCCTGCCTGCAGAGGTGCTGGCCCGCGCCGGGCGCCGCGAAACCGACGACCGCCTGCCCGCAATTATTGCTGGCATCAAGGGCGCAGATCCCGACATCACGCTTCAAGCGATCTGTGAACGGCTGGAATCTATGCGCGAACGCACGCCTCGTGGCCGAACAAGATGGCAGCCGTCTTCGGTGAAAATGCTGTTGGAGCGGGCGGAACGACTTGGCCTCATGCCGTACGAATCGAGCCAAGATCAGATGTAGCTTCTGACCCGAATCCAAAAAATTTCACCGGGAGAAAACTCCGCAGGAGGCATAAAGTGCCAATAGTTGCTTGGGGTTAGCTGCTAATGTGCCAACTCAACAGAGTAGCGGCTCGATTCGGTTAGATCTGCATTTAATATATCTATATCAATGACTTGCTGAGTTTTTTATACGACAACACCTATAGGTGTTGTGGATAACTTTCACACTACATTTAGATTCTGTGACTGCCGGATGAATTCTCCCCAAAACGGCCGAGGTAAAATTCCCCAGTTAGCGTGCTGAGGTGTTTTGTTCG
>NZ_JBXWTH010000050.1:0-1189 GCF_059613825.1 Ruegeria sp. SATB027 | reverse complement strand
TGCGAGCGCGAATCCGTAGTTGTCGTGTGGCCCGCTGGCTCCCTTGGTTACTGACCTTGGAAAGGAGCCCATCATGAAAATCATTGCACTTGATGTGCATCGTACCTTTGCACAAGTGGCGATCCTGGAGAATGGCAAGATCCGGGATGCCGGTCGCCTCGAGCTTGAGCGAGAACACATCCTGAAGTTTGCAGAGCGACTGAATGCGGAGGATGAGATCGTTCTGGAAGCGACAGTCAACACAAAGGCCATCGTGCGGCTGCTGTCGCCTTTTGTGAACCGTGTTGTCATCTCCAACCCGCTGCTCGTTCGCGCCATCGCCTGGGCCAAAGTCAAGACCGATAAGATCGATGCAAGCGTTCTGGCGAAGCTTCACGCCAGCGGCTTTCTGCCGGAAGTCTGGATGCCGGATGAGGAAACAGAGCGGCTGCGTCGGGTCGTGGCCGAGCGGGTGCAGCTGGTTTCCCAGATGACCCGTCTCAAGAACCGCATCCATTCGGTGCTGCATGCCAATCTGATCCCGCCATACAATGCGTCTCTTTTTTCAAAACGGGGCAGGAATTGGCTGGAGTCCCAACCTGTCGCGCAAGACCAGCGACGCGTCATCCTCCGCCATGCCGTCGAATTGGATCGTCTCGGTCGCGAACTCAAACAGATCGACGAAGATCTCGCACAAACGGCGCTTCAGGAGCCGCGCGTGAAACAGCTGATGACAATCACAGGCGTCAACATGATCGTCGCGCTGAGTGTTCTGGCCGCTATTGGCGAAATCGGGCGCTTCTTGTCTCCGGAGAAACTCGTCAGCTATTTCGGTCTTAATCCTCGGGTACGCCAATCTGGTGACAAAGCCGCGTATCATGGCCGCATCACAAAGCAGGGCCGGTCGCACGCGCGAGCGATGCTGGTGGAGGCGGCCTGGTCGATCTCCCGTACACCCGGACCGCTCAGAGCCTTCTTTCAGCGGGTCAGGGAAAAGCGCGGCAGTCAGATCGCAGCGGTGGCAACAGCACGAAAGCTGACAGTGGTCATCTGGCACATGCTCTCAAAAGGCGAAGAATACATTTGGAGCCGTCCCGCTTTGTTGGACTGGAAGCTGAGAAAGTTGGAACTGACGGCTGGCTACCCCTCTAACCGAGGTGGAAGAAAGAAAGGCTCAGCTGCCGACTACAGCCTCAAATCAGTGCGCGAT
>NZ_JBXWTH010000049.1:0-117017 GCF_059613825.1 Ruegeria sp. SATB027 | reverse complement strand
GGCCACCCGTCCCATAATCGCCCTCAGCGAAGGCAACGACCCCCGCATCACAAAAGGGGCCATCAACGCGCAGAGGGCCAATCTGGCCGATATCATTCTGGTTGGCCCGTACGCCGAGGTCGAAGCAGCCCTGAAAGATCAAGGGGCTGCTGCCTCTCGGGGCGTTGAGATCCATGACCCCAAGACTTCGGACCTGACCGAAGAGTTTGCCGAGGCCTTTTTCGAACTGCGCCGGCATAAAGGCGTCGATCGGGCCAAGGCCCGTGCCGCCGTTGAAACACCCCCCGTCTATGCCGCCATGCTGGTGCGCAGCGGACGTGCCACCGGCACCGTAGGAGGGGCCGTTCACACGACCGGCGAAATCGTCCGTGCGGCGATCCAGGTGATTGGCATGGCCCCCGATGCAGGAATGGTGTCGTCTTTCTTCCTGATGTACCCGCCGGAAAACGCTCAGCCCGGGGCGCGGGCGATGCTGTATTCCGATTGCGGGCTGGTCATCAATCCGACCGCGAGCGAGCTGAGCAAGATCGCCATCGCATCCGCCACATCGGCCCGGACGCTGCTGCAGGTCGATCCAAAGATCGCGATGCTCAGCTTTTCCACCAAGGGCAGCGCCAAGCATCCCGACGTGGACAAGGTGATCGAGGCCACTGAGGCGCTGCGCCAAGCCGCGCCGGACCTGAATGTCGACGGTGAATTGCAATTTGACGCCGCCTTTGTACCTTCGGTTGGCGAGCGAAAATCGCCGGGATCGTCTGTCGCCGGACAGGCCAACGTGATGATCTTTCCCAACCTTAATGCTGGTAATATCGGCTACAAGATCACCCAAAGGTTGGGGGGCTACACCGCTATCGGTCCGGTTTTACAGGGACTGGCCAAACCCGCCAACGACCTGTCCCGCGGATGCAGCGCCGAGGATGTGACCCAGATGATCGCCGTGACCGCGCTACAGGCAAATGGACTGTAACACTGAATTTACGCACCGCCTCCGGAATGATGTTCTAAAATACCGAGGAAACTGACAATATCCTCCCGCAATAACCAACTGGACCCGCAAATGACCCATCAGCAGCCGATCCTTGATACGTCACCGAAAGTCTCGGACGAAATCCGCAGGACCACCTGCTACATGTGCGCTTGTCGATGCGGCATCAACGTCCACATGAAAGACGGCAAGGTTGCCTATATCGAAGGCAATCGCGACCACCCGGTGAACAAGGGTGTCCTGTGCGCCAAGGGGTCTGCCGGGATCATGCAGGTCAACGCCCCCTCGCGCCTGCGCAAGCCACTGAAACGGGTCGGCCCGCGTGGCTCGGGTGAATTTGAGGAGATCAGCTGGGACGAAGCGCTGGAACTGGCGGTTAGCTGGCTGGAGCCAATCCGCAAAGACAACCCGGAAAAGCTTGCCTTTTTCACCGGCCGGGACCAAAGCCAGAGCTTCACCAGCTTCTGGGCGCAAAATTTCGGAACCTGCAACTATGCGGCGCATGGTGGCTTCTGTTCGGTCAACATGGCTGCGGGCGGCATTTATACGATGGGTGGCGCATTCTGGGAATTCGGCCAGCCTGATTGGGATCACACCAAGCTGTTCATGCTGTTTGGCGTGGCCGAAGACCACGACTCCAACCCGATCAAAATGGGTATTGGCAAGATCAAGGCGCGCGGTGCGCGCGTTATCGGCGTCAACCCCATCCGCAGCGGATACAATGCCGTCGCCGATGATTGGGTCGGCATCACACCGGGAACTGACGGGCTGTTCATCCTGTCGTTGATCCATGTGCTGATGAAAGCCGGAAAGATCGATCTCGACTATCTCAGCCGCTACACCAATGCCCCGGTTTTGGTGGACGCGTCCGAAGGTGCCGGAAAGGGCCTGTTCCTGCGCGACGATGACGGAAAGCCCCTGGTCATCGACCGGAATACAGGCAAGCTGACGGCTTTCGACACGCCGGGCGTTCGCCCGGATTTGTCGGCGGTCTACGAAACCGACGGTGTCGTTCATCGCCCTGTATTTCACTTGATGGCAGAAAAATACCTGTCCGAGGAACACGCGCCCGAAGCTGTTGCCGAAAAATGCGGTATCCCCGCCAATCGCATTCGCGCGATTGCAGCGGAACTGGCGCGCGTCGCCTTTGACGAGGCGTTTGAGCTCGATCACGAATGGACCGATTTCCGGGGCGAGAAACACACCAAGATGGTTGGCCGCCCTGTTGCAATGCATTCGATGCGCGGCGTATCGGCTCATGCCAATGGATTCCAGACCTGCCGCGCGCTGCACGTGCTGCAAATCATCCTGGGCACGGTCGAGGTTCCCGGCGGCTTCCGCTTCAAGCCCCCCTACCCCAAACCGGTCGAGGCGCACCCGACACCGCATTGCAAGGTGACGCCCAATTCTCCGCTGGATGGCCCGCATCTGGGGTTCGTCCGCGGCCCGGAACACCTTGCACTGAAGGAAGATGGCAGCCCCGCGCGGATCGACAAGGCGTTCACCTGGGAAAACCCGATGTCCAGTCACGGGCTGATGCATATGGTGATCTCGAACGCACATGCGGGCGACCCGTACAAGATCGATACGCTGTTCATGTACATGGCCAACATGTCGTGGAACTCGACCATGAACACCAAGGGTGTCATCGAGATGCTGACGGACAAAGATGAAAACGGCGATTACGTGATCCCGCGCATCATCTATTCGGACGCCTATTCTTCCGAGATGGTGGCTTACGCGGACCTCATCCTGCCGGACACGACCTACCTCGAACGCCACGACTGTATCTCGCTGCTGGATCGCCCGATTTGCGAGGCGGATGCGGCCGCTGACGCAATCCGCTGGCCTGTGATCGAACCGGACCGCGACGTGCGCGGATTTCAGTCAGTATTGATCGATCTCGCTAACCGCATGAAACTTCCGGGTTTCACCCATGAAGACGGCAGCGCAAAATGGGTCGATTACGCCGACTACATCGTCAATCACGAACGCAAACCGGGTATTGGCCCGCTGGCCGGATTCCGCGGTGAAAACGCCGACAAAGAAGGGCGCGGAGAGGTCAACCCGGATCAGTTGAACAGCTATATCGAAAACGGCGGCTTCTACGTGGCGCATATCCCGCAGGGCGCGGATTACTACAAACCGTGGAATGCAGCCTATCAGGAATGGGCCGTGGGCATGGGGCTCTATGACAGCCCGCAGCCATACCTATTCCAGCTTTACTCCGAACCGATGCGCAAGTTTCAGCTGGCAGCCGAAGGTCATGGCGACCGACAGCCGCCTGATCATTTGCGCCAGCGGATCAAAGACACGATGGACCCGCTTCCGATCTGGTACGAAACCGATCAGCACGGCAACGACGGCTTCACGGTCAACGCGCTGACCCAGCGCCCGATGGCGATGTATCACAGCTGGGGCACGCAAAACGCCTGGCTGCGGCAGTTGCACGGGCGAAACCCGCTCTATGTACCGACCAGGCTGATGCGCAAGCACGGCCTGAACGACGGAGATTGGGCCAAAATCACATCCCCTCATGGTGAGATTACGGTCCCTGTGATGGAAATGGCCGCGCTGAACGACAACACCGTCTGGACATGGAACGCCATCGGCAAACGCAAAGGCGCCTGGGCCCTGCAAGAGGACGCGCCCGAGGCCACCAAGGGTTTCCTGCTCAACCACCTGATCCACGAATTGCTTCCGCCAAAAGGCGACGGGCTACGTTGGGCCAATTCCGACCCCATTACTGGTCAGGCCGCATGGTTTGACCTGAAGGT
The DNA here is from genome assembly GCF_059613825.1 of Ruegeria sp. SATB027. NCBI lineage: Bacteria > Pseudomonadati > Pseudomonadota > Alphaproteobacteria > Rhodobacterales > Roseobacteraceae > Ruegeria > Ruegeria sp. SATB027. Next base: position 113,255 of record NZ_JBXWTH010000049.1, on the reverse strand, counting down.
GAAAATCGAAAAGGCCGACGCGCCCGCCGATGCCCAAAGCCAGCCTCATTTTGACCCGATCAAATCACCTGTAGGAACTGGCCCTGCGAATTTGGCGTGGAAGGTGGGCAAATGACCCGGATCCGCACTTCATCTGGCCACAAATATCCCGGGGGTGAATTGAGCCGCAGGCTCAAGAGGGGGCTGGCCCCCTCACCCGTCCTCAACAGCACAGGTATCCTGACATGACCCAGCTACCGAACTCCACCGAGCGCAAGATGGGTCTGGTGATCGACCTGGACACCTGCGTTGGTTGCCATGCCTGCGTGATTTCCTGCAAAGGCTGGAACACGGAAAATTATGGCGCGCCGCTGTCCGATCAGGATGCCTATGGCGCCAATCCTTCGGGCACTTTCCTGAACCGCGTGCATTCCTACGAGGTGCAACCGGCGGAAGGGCACGCGCAACTGATCCATTTCCCTAAATCCTGCCTGCATTGCGAAGATGCGCCCTGTGTTACCGTGTGCCCGACCGGGGCCAGCTACAAGCGGGTCGAAGATGGCATCGTGCTGGTTAATGAAAGCGACTGTATCGGGTGCGGCCTGTGTGCCTGGTCCTGCCCCTATGGCGCGCGTGAACTGGACAAGGCCGAGGGGGTGATGAAGAAATGCACACTCTGCGTCGACCGGATCTATAATGAGAACCTGCCCGAGGTGGACCGGATTCCCTCCTGTGTCCGAACCTGTCCGGCGGGCGCGCGGCACTTTGGCGATCTGGGCGATCCGGACAGCGACGTCAGCAAGCTTGTTGCGGATCGCGGCGGAATGGACCTGATGCCCGAAATGGGCACCAAACCCGTCAATAAATATCTGCCGCCGCGCCCGAAAGACACGGTGGAAGATCAGATCGACATCCTGGCCCCCCTGTTGGCACCTGTCGCTGAAGAGCCCAAGGGCTTCCTCGGCTGGCTCGACAAGACGTTGGAGAAACTCTGATGCATCCTGCACCCTCCGTCATCCTCTTCACCACCCTGTCCGGTCTGGGCTTCGGTTTGCTCTTTTTCCTTGGTCTTGGCATTCCGGCTGTCTCGGGCTGGGTGGCCTTTGTGTTCTTCGCCATTGCTTACGGTTTGGCCGTCGGAGGGCTGATGGCCTCGACCTTCCATCTCGGCCACCCGGAACGGGCCTGGAAGGCTTTTACTCAATGGAAAACCAGCTGGCTCAGCCGTGAGGGCTGGTGTGCCGTGCTCGCCCTGGTCGTCATGGGGCTTTACGCGATTGGCGTGGTGTTTCTGGATCGGCAATGGAGCCTGCTGGGTTGGATCGGAGCGTTGATGTCACTGGCGACCGTGTTCACGACTTCGATGATCTACACGCAACTCAAGACTATCCCGCGCTGGAATATGAACCTGACCCCCGCCATGTTCCTGAGCTTCAGCCTGGCAGGTGGTGCGTTGCTGGCTGGCCAGACACGGGTTGCCATTCCGCTTCTGCTGATCGCCGCTTTGGTTCAAATCCTGTATTGGAAGAAAAGCGACAAAGCGCTGGAAGCATCCGGAACGAATCTGGGCACAGCCACAGGTTTGGGTAACCGGGGTACCGTCAGAGCGTTCGAGCCACCGCATACCGGTACCAACTATCTACTGCGTGAGTTTGTTCATGTGGTCGGGCGCAAACATGCCGATAAGCTAAGGGTGATCTCGTTTGTATTGGCCTTTGTCCTGCCGGTTCTGTTTCTGGTCCTGCCATTCAACCATTTCCTGGCCCTGCTGGCAGTGGCATCGCATCTGGCAGGCATCGCGACCTCGCGCTGGTTGTTCTTTGCGCAGGCTGAACATGTCGTAGGGCTTTATTACGGCAAACGCTGAGGGGGCTCTGCCCCCGCCCGCGGCAAGCCGCAGCTCCCCCGGGATATTTTTGGCCAGATGAAGTTTGGATCCTGAAAACCAAAAAGGCGGCACTCGGTAGTCGAGGCCGCCTTTAATGGTTTCTGAAGGCCGGGTTAGATGAGGCCCGCGTGCGCCATTGCCGCATCAATCGCGGCTTTTGTGTTGTCTTCCAGCTCAGTCAGAGGTGAGCGGACTTCGGTGCTGCAGAGACCCAGTTTGCTGAGCGCGTATTTGGCGCCGACCAACCCGGGTTCTATAAAGATCGCTTCGTGCAGCGGCATCAGCTTGTCCTGGTATTCCAGTGCCTTTGCATAATCGCCCGACAATGTGGCCTGCTGGAATTCGGCGCATAGCCTGGGAGCCACGTTTGCGGTGACTGAAATGCATCCGACACCACCATGGGCGTTAAAACCCAGTGCAGTGGCGTCTTCACCGGATAGCTGGCAGAAGTCCTTGCCACAGATCGCACGCTGCTGGCTGACGCGCGCCAGATCGCCCGTCGCATCCTTGACCCCGACAATACGCGGCAACCGGGCCAGTTCGCCCATGGTGGCCGGGGTCATGTCGATGACCGATCGCCCGGGAATGTTGTAGATGATGATCGGAATATCCGCAGCCTCGTGCAGGGCTTGGAAATGCGCGATCAGGCCGCGTTGAGTCGGTTTGTTGTAGTAAGGCGTGACAACCAGCGCCGCATCGGCACCAACTTTTTCGGCGAACTGAACGAACCGGACGGCTTCGACCGTGTTGTTCGACCCGGCACCGGCAATAACCGGAACACGGCCAGCAGCCGTTTTGACCACTTCTTCGATGACCGTTTCGTGTTCGTCGTGGCTGAGCGTCGGGCTTTCGCCGGTGGTTCCAACAGGCACCAGCCCGGTCGAGCCTTCGGAGATCTGCCATTCAACCAGATGTTTAAGCGTCTTCAGGTCCAACTCGCCGTTGTTGAACGGAGTGACGAGGGCTGGCATCGAGCCTTTGAACATGACACGCTCCTTAAGGTGCATATTGCGGTTTTTTGCGCCCTGGTCACTCACGTTTCCAGCTTTGTGAGTTGATCCCGGCGGCGCAAGGTTTATCCTCACAGGCTCTATCCTCGGTTGGTTGGGAAATGCAAGGGATGACACGCTTTCTGGCACTGTTGACTGGAGTGATTCTATACGCAGTGACGACACCGCAAGCCGCACGCGCGGATGCGGCCGATGATTTGCGAACCGGGCTGTATGAAATGCGCAAGGGCGACTGGAATGCGGCGCTGCGCGTATCGGGCCAGCGCGGCTCGGTCTCGCGCGATGTCATCGTCTGGCACTGGTTGCGTGAGGGATTTGGCAGCTCGGGCGATGTGCTGGTGTTTCTCGAACGCCGCCCGGACTGGCCCGGGCTGGACTGGCTGCGCCGCAAGAGTGAGCCGGTCTTTACCGGGGCTGATCCGGACAGGGTTCTGAAGTTTTACGCTGGCTTGCCCCCTCAGACTGCTGAAGGCGCGCTGAACTATGCGGTGGCCCTTAAGGCCAAAGGGCGCATTGGCGAGGCGGAGGCCGATATCGTGACAGCCTGGCGTACCTTGCCGATGGGGTCGGGGTTGCAAAAGGACTATCTGGAGAATTTTGCCAAACTGCTGAAGCCGCACCATGCCGCGCGGCTGGACCGGATGCTGTGGGATGGCCATTTGGTCAGCGCAGAACAGATGCTGCCCTTGGTCAGCACCGACGAGCGCAAGTTGGCCGAAGCGCGGATCGCATTGCAGAAACGCCAGCCAGGCGTAGACGGCAAGGTGGCGGCGGTGCCGAAGTCGCTGGCAGATACGCCGGGGCTGGCATTCGACCGTTTTGTCTGGCGGGACAAGAAAGAACTGGATGACAGCGCCGTCGACCTGATGCTGGCACGGTCAAGCGGACCGGAAGCCCTGGGCGAGCCTGACAAATGGGCCGAGGGTCGCCGCCGTCTGGCCCGGCTCGAGATGCGATCGGGGCGGGCAGCGCGCGCTTATGACGTAGCGGCCAAGCACCATATGACCCCCGAAATGGGATATTCCTATGCGGATCTGGAGTGGCTGGCCGGGTTTTTGGCCCTGCGCAAACTGAATGACCCCGCCACAGCCGTGCGACACTTCCAGAATTTTTCGGATGCCGTGCAATCGCCAATCTCGAAAGGGCGCGGCGGCTATTGGCTGGGGCGGGCTTACGCCGAGCTTGGGGACGCAGACAAAGCCTATGAGGCCTACGCCATGGGCGCGGACCATCAGACCTCTTTTTATGGTCTTCTGGCGGCGGAACGGATCGGACGACCATTTGACAAGGAACTGGCCAATCCGCGTCGCGCCCCGCATTGGCGTCAGGCAGATTTCGCCGATTCCAGCGTTCTGGAAGCCGGGCTGCTGTTGCTCAAGGCCGGCGAAGACAACTTGTCCGAGAGGTTCCTGACCCATCTTGTCGAAGGTCTTGACCCTGTGCAGGCCAATCAGTTGGGCGACCTTGCGATTGAGCTGAAACAGCCACATCTGGCCGTGATGATCGCCAAGCGGGCAGCGACCACGGGCACCGTTTTGCCTGCGGCCTATTACCCGGTTCATCCGGTGGCCGACATGCGCCTGCCAATGGCCAAGGAAATGACGCTGGCCATCGCGCGGCGCGAAAGCGAATTTGATCCGGTTGTCGTCAGCGGCGCGGGGGCGCGCGGCCTGATGCAAGTGATGCCTGCAACAGCCAAGCTGGTGGCTGGAGAACTGGGGATACTCAGCGGCCATCAGACCGGTCGGTTGACGTCGGACTGGCAATACAATGCCAAGCTTGGCGCCAACTATCTTTCGGGCCTTGCGACCGAGTTCAACGGGAATGTCGTCATGATGGCGGCCGGATACAATGCCGGTCCAAAGCGCCCGATCTCGTGGATGGAACGCTATGGTGATCCGCGCACCGGTGAGGTGGATATCGTAGACTGGATTGAGACCATTCCGTTCAATGAGACGCGCAATTATGTGATGCGCGTGACCGAAAGCCTGCCGGTCTACCGCGCCCGTCTGGGGCAGCCCGCCCTGCCGGTTCCGTTTTCGCAGGAACTGATCGGATCATCGCTGGCGGCGTTCGCGCCATAAGGTAAACAGACCTGCGGCCACAACAATCGCTGCGCCCGTGACAACTTCGGGGCGCAGTTTTTCACCAAAGATCGAAATACCCAGAATCGCGCTCCAGACCAGGTGGAAATAGGCGAAGGGTTGGACGGCGCTGGCTTCGGCCATCTCATAACATTTGATCAGCAGCCAGTGCCCCGTTGCCCCGCTGACGCACAGCAACGCCATCCACAGCCAGTCGCTGCGGGCCATTGGCTCCCAGAACCACATTCCAAAAAGGGTCATGGCGATGGCACCAACAACGCCGGTCCAGAAAAAGCTGGTGGCCGTGCTGTCCTGACGTGCGACGTAGCGCGTCAGCAGGCCGTAAATCGCAAACAAAAACGCCGAGATCAGCGGTATGACGGCCCAAGGATCAAAAACACCAACGCCCGGCTGCAGAATGATCAGAACACCAATGCAACCGACACCGATCGCAACCCAGCGCCGCCATCCAACCTTTTCACCCAGAACCGGACCGCTCAGCGCGGCGACAAGCAGGGGATAGCTTATGAAAACGGCCATACTGTCGATCAGACCGAGCACTGTGAAACCGAACACGGCGACGCAGATCTCGGTGGCCAGCAGCAGGCCCCGCAGTATCTGAAGCCCCATCTGGTTCGTCTGCATGGCCGCCCTTAACCCGCCGGAAGATCGCGCCGCCAGTGCAATGACAAAGGCCGCAAAGAACCAATAGCGGATCATCACCACCATGTAGGTGTTATAGGTTCCGGCCAAATGGCGTGAGATACCGTCCTGCAAGGCAAAGACAATCGTCGCGCCCACCATCAGGGCGATACCCGCACCTGCATTGTTTTTCTGCGTCATGCCTTGAGCGCCCGCGTCATGTGCCGCTTGCGGCCATAGCCGGATGTACGGGTGACGGTGAAACCGGCATCCTGAAGCCCGCGGCGAACAAACCCGGAGGCCGTATATGTGGCTGCCGTGCCATCGGTGGCAGTATGCGCCGCCACTTGCTGCATCAGCTCTGCCCCCCACAATTCAGGGTTCTTAGCCGGAGAGAACCCGTCAAGGAACCAGGCGTTGGCCATGCCTGCCCATTGCGGCAGGCTGTTGCGCGCATCGCCGATGATCACTTCGCATTGAAGGGTTTCAAGATCGCAGGCGTGACCTGTCCAATGGGCCAGAAACTGGCTGCTCCACGGGTGTAACTCGGGGAAGGCCTCAAGCGCGTGACGCATATCATCCGTGGCCATGGGAAAGGCTTCGAAACTGGTGAACCGAAGCGGGCCTGTTTGGCCGGATTTCTCCCATTCAGACCAAACCGTCAGCAGGTTCAGACCGGTCCCAAAGCCCAACTCGGCAATATGAAACCCCGGCGCAAAGCGTTCTGGCAGACCATTGCCTGCCAGAAACACATGGCGCGTCTCTTCCAGCCCGTTTTGCAACGAGTAGTAGGGATCGTCGAAACGGTCCGAGACCGGTATCTGATCCTCGGTCCACGTCAATTCGGCATGCTGGTCTGCCATCGGGGAATCCTGTAGCTAAGCGGCGCGACACTGAACAAGGAAAAGGGAATTGGCAATGGTCGATGTGACGGTTCGCGGGGCAGGAATTTTCGGCCTGTCCATCGCCTGGATCAGCGCCCGGCGGGGCGCGAAGGTACAGGTTGTCGATCCTTTTGGGCCGGGCTCCGGGTCCAGCGGCGGCCTGGTGGGAGCCTTGGCCCCGCATGTGCCTGAAAACTGGAATGCCAAGAAAGCTTTTCAGTTCGACAGCCTGATCATGGCCGAACCCTTTTGGCAGCAGGTCGAGGGTACCGGCGGCGTTTCCCCCGGCTATGGCCGTCTGGGCCGTCTTCAACCCATTCCTGACGCCCGCAGCCTTGATCTGGCCCGGCAACGCGAAGGTTCAGCCGATCAGCTTTGGCAGGGGCAGGCAGAGTGGCGGGTGATCAGCACATCGCAGGCCGGATCGTGGTGCCCGCCCAGCCCCACCGGCTTTGTCATCCGCGATACACTGACAGCGCGCATGCATCCCCGGCGGGCCTGCGCTGCGTTGGTTGCAGCCCTTGAGGTGATGGGCGTTCACGTTGTCAGTAACGCTGATGATAAAGGACAGGTTGTCCACGCCACGGGCCTAGCAGGATTACTGGAACTGAACGACGCCTACGGAAAAACCGTCGGAAACGGTGTCAAAGGCCAGGCCGCCCTGTTGCGCTTTGATGCAGGAGAGATGCCACAGCTATTCGCAGATGCGGTCCATATCGTGCCACATGCGGACGGAACGCTTGCAATCGGATCAACGTCTGAACGGGATTATGACGACCCGACCAGCACAGACGGTGCTTTGGACGATGTCATAGACCGCGCCACGCGCGCGCTGCCGCTTTTGCACGGGGCCGAGGTGATCGAACGTTGGGCCGGGGTGCGTCCCCGCAGCAAAAGTCGCGCCCCGATGTTGGGCCTGCATCCGTTGCACCAGGGTCAATTCATCGCCAATGGCGGCTTCAAGATCGGATTTGGCATGGCTCCGAAAGTGGCCGAGGTCATGGCTGATCTGATACTGGAGGATCGGGATTCGATCCCCGATGACTTCCGCCCCAAAGCCTCACTGTGATAGGGCCACAGCCTTCATGCATTCCCGCCCGTCCGGGCCGCGCACCCACATGTCCTGACCGTTCCGGCACAGCTGGGCAGTCTCGAAATGCATCAACGGTGAGGTCGCACGGAAAGAAAACGATTTGAGTGGTCCGCCAAGATCAACTGCAAACAGCATCAGAAGCTGCGCCAGAAGTGGCCCGTGCACAACCAGCCCTTCATATCCTTCCACATCGCGTGCATAGTCCAGATCGTAGTGAATGCGATGGCCGTTGAAGGTCAGCGCCGAGTAGCGAAAAAGCAGGGTGGTATCGAACGCAACCGCACGGATATCCGTTTCATCCGTGCGCGATCGGGGCGGCGTCTGAGTCATCACACCCGGCGTGGGGTCTTCACGATAAACAAGATCCTGCCATTCGGTCAGACAAAGTTGGCCACTTTGCCGTATCTCGTGCCGCAAAGTGACAAAACCCAACGGGCCGGACCGCCCCTCTTTTGTGCTTTGGTTATCAAGAACCGATGTCCTGTCAGCAGGTATACCCGCGATCAGCGGTGCATGAAATTCTAATTGCCCACCGGCCCACATTCTGCGGGGCAATCCCATATCCGGGATCAGGCCACCCACCTTGGGATGCCCATCCCGCCCCAGCGCAGCAGGCGGTTGCGGCGCCCAGAAATAGAGCTGATGGAAGAATGGCGGCAGAGCTGAACCATTGGCAATTGTTGGCTCAGAGCCCAAAGCAACCTGAAGCGATGCGGCACGGGCCGGATCAAGGATATCGCTTTGACGCTGTTCCAACATATGGGCAGTCCAAGCTTAGAAACCGGCCTCGGCCCTGAGTTTCTGCATCAGCATGTGCAGCGAGTTTTCGTATCGCTCGGACAACAACCTACCCTGATCGTCGAACTCATTCGAGCTGTCAGCAAGGTGAATTTCCGGACCCTGCAAGATACGGGGCTGAAAGGGCACCATGCAGGCGCGCAGGATCATCTGTGCCCTTTCCCCGCCGGCGCGGCCACCCGCAGCCGACATTACAGCAACCGGCTTGCCCGCCCACGGATTGCCTTTCGTCCGGCTGACCCAGTCCAGCGCGTTTTTCAGAACACCCGAAGGCCCTTTGTTGTATTCGGGCGTCGAGATGATCACCGCATCCGCCTGCCCGATCTGGTCGGCCAGCATCTGAACAGGTGCCGGTATCCCTTCGGCATCCTCCAGATCGCCATCATAAAGCGGCAGGTTCAGGTCTGCTTCGGTATAGCTGACAGGGTCGAACAACCGGGCCGCTTCGCGCAGCAGTTTGCGGTTCGTCGCGTCCTTGCGCAGGGAGCCGGACAGGCCAAGCAGGGTCGGTTGAGACATCAGGGACAACTCCGTTTCAGTGTTTCCCAATAGTTAGACCGAGATTGGCCCTGACCAAACCCCCATTGACGCACAGTCATTGCGCAACAGGGGCCGGGCCCGAACGGTCCTGCGTTTCAGGATCACGCGTTTCCGCTGGGGACCACAACAATCTCAACCCGACGGTTTTGCGCTTTTCCTTGCGGCGTCAGGTTGGACGCGACCGGGTTGTTTTCACCCTGACCGTAGGTTCTGATACGGCTGTAGCTGACACCATTGGCTTGCAGGATATCCGCGACCGCGTTTGCGCGACGCTCGGACAAACCCTGATTATAAGACGCGTCACCATCGCTGTCGGTATGACCGATGATCTGAACGTTCGAGTTGGGATAGTTGACAAGGTTCTGGCCCACTTTCACCAGATCCGCCCGCAGCGCCGGGCGCACGGTCGAGCTGTCTGTGTCAAATGTAATGTCATTCGGGACAGTCACGATCAGCCGGTCACCCGCATTGACGATTGTAATCCCGTCATTCGCCAGTTGTTGGCGCAACTCGGCAGCCTGCTTGTCCAACTGGTTGCCGATCAGACCGCCACCGGCGGCACCAATGGCGGCGCCGGCCAGCGCCCCAAGACCCGGGTTCGAATTATTGGCAATCGCGCCGACACCCGCACCGATAAGGCCGCCCAGAACCGCACCCTGCTTGGTATTTTTGTTGGGGTCGTTCTGCACGGTCAGGGTGCCCGGATCGGTACAGGCCGTCACGGCCATGATTGAACACAAGCCTGTCGCCAGGAAAAACTTTGAAATCGTCATGATATCACCTTCTGCTCCGGTACCCGTTCTTCGGGCTTGATCCATTTCACCCAGTATATCACTGCGCTTGCTCACAGGCTCAAGCAACAATGCGGTGAAATCGGCGATTACCCGCCAAAGGCCATTCATACCGGTTCCGCAAAGGTGCCCGCGAGCTGTTGCTCCTGCCAAAGATCGCGCAAAGATTTACCTTGCCCTAGAAATCCTTCGTCAGTGAATTCACTGGACCAGATGCGATCGGTTCTGAAATGGCGAAAGCCGTTTCGCATCTCGCACCACCCTGCCAGCAACGTGCATTCGACATGATAGATCAGCGCCAGCGGGCGCACCACGCGGATGGTTTGTTCGCCTTCACCATCTATATAGGTGATACGGATTTTCCGTTCTGCCCGAATAGCTTCGCGGTAATGCGAAACAGAAACACACCCCTTCTCGGGATCATCCGCCGGAGCCCCCCAGGGTGAAACCTGCAACCAATCGGTCGGGCTATGCAGAGCATCGATCTTCTGACAGATCCGACTGGCGGCGCGCTGCAGGTGGCTGTCGCCGGTGCGCGCCAGAAGAGACAGGCCAACCCACAGGGCTTCAACCTCTTCTGCGTCGAAATTCAGCGGCGGCAGATCGTAACCGCGCCGCATCATGTAACCGACACCGGCCTCACCTTCGATGGGTGTTCGCTGGGCCTGCAATTCGGCAATGTCACGATAGACAGTGCGAACGGACACCTCTAGCCGGGTGGCCAGTGCTTCTGCCGTGACCGGCGCACTTGCGGCCCGCAAGATCTGGATGATTTCAAACAAACGGGTCGAACGGCGCATCGCATTCTCCTGACACTCTGCTGACACCCTAGCACACCCCACTGACAACATGCTGTCAGCAGTGACGCGCGATAATGGGTGGATATCACACAAGGAGCCAAGAAATGCCGCACCTCGACAACCACGTCATGATGACACTGAAACTTGGCCAATGGTCACAGGACCACACACTGCGTGCCTTCGAGATTGAACGTGAGATCGCGCAGGAGCGCCATCGCCGCCAATCGGTTTCGACGAAACGAACAAGACGCATTTCGCTGGGCAACCTGAAGATGCTGTGGGCCAGAATTGCCTGAGATCAGAAATCGGGCTGGGCGCGAAACTTCATCGAATGCCCGCCCTCGGGATGCTTCAGGCGCAATTCTTCGGAATGCAGCATCAATCTGGGAAACTCCCTCGCCGCACCTGTTGCATAGAACGGATCGCCCAGGATCGGGTGACCCAATGCCTGCATATGAACGCGCAGCTGATGAGACCGCCCAGTTTTGGGAAACATACGCAAGCGAGAGGTCTCGCCCTCATGTTTCACAACGCGCCAATCGGTGACCGCAGGTTTGCCCGTATCATGACACACCATTTGTCTGGGCCGGTTGGGCCAGTCCACGATCAACGGCAGGTCAACCGTGCCGGTCTTTGGCTCCATCCGCCCCCAGACACGGGCAATATAGGTTTTCCGGGTCTGCCGCTTCTCGAACTGCATACTCAGATGCCTTTGCGCATGGGGTGTTTGGGCAAAAACCATGACACCTGATGTGTCCCGGTCCAGTCGATGCACAAGCAACGCCTGAGGGAAAGCCGCCTGCACGCGTGTCAGAAGGCAATCAGCCAGATGATCGCCCCGCCCCGGCACGGAAAGCAGGCCCGACGGTTTGTTCACCACAATCAGCTGCGCATCTTCGTGTAGTACGTCCAGGGCGGTTTGCGGGGGGGCATAGGTTTCGCTCATGCGGGCCTGCCTATCTCAGCGCGCACCTTCCCGCAACGTCGTCCTTGCGCGCCCGGTCATGTTCGGTGAACTTCTGCGCAGGAGGACAGGACATGCACCCGACAATTGAACGACTGCAAGAGGTTGTCGCCAAGGGCGATGAGGCGCTGATCCACGATCTGCTGGCCGAAGATGTGCAGTTCCTGCCACCAACCTATTACAGCACGTGGACCGGGCGCGCACCTGTGGCGGCCGTACTTGGCCATGTCGGGCAGGTCTTTTCCGACTTCCGGTATCGCCGGTTTATGGGCGCTGGCAACGATTGGGCGCTGGAGTTTCAATGCAAGATTGGAGATCTGGACGGCATTGGCGTTGACCTCATTACGCTGAACGAGGACGGTTTGATCCAAATCTTCGAAGTCGCCATGCGCCCCTACAAAACAGTCGGCGCTTTGCGCGAGGCGATGATGGCGCGCGTGATGACTGACGCTCGTTTTCTGGAATTCAAAAACTCCCTGACGTGACCTGATGATGCGCACCCTGATAGCACCCGACCAGGTTCTACGTGTGCCCTTGTTGCCCGTTCTGGCCACGCAAGCCCTTTTGGTGCGCCGCAACGCCCGGCTTTTGCCAGAGCCCACTGGCCCGCGAGAGGGCCGAACAGGGCGTGGCCCCCGCCTGCGTCTGCTGATCACCGGCGATAGCTCGGCGGCCGGAGTGGGCGCGGGAACTCAGGCGCAGGCCTTGTCGGGGCAGCTTGCGGACCGGTTGGCCAGACATCACACGGTTGAGTGGCAACTTGAGGCCACCACAGGGTACACGACGCTGGATACGATTGACCGCCTGAGGGACATAAAGGGCGAATTCGATGCGGTGGTCACGGCTTTGGGGGTGAATGACGTCACCCGCGCCGTCTCTTGCCGCACATTTGCGGATCGTCAGGCGCAGCTTATCAACATCCTGTCAAACGAACTGGGGGCGCGGCGAATAGTCATCACCGGCGTTCCGCAAATGAACAGGTTTCCGGCCCTGCCACATCCATTGGCCTGGGTGCTTGGCCGTCAGGCTGCGCGGCTGGATAATGCGTTGCAACAGGTTGTGTCCGTCCATCCCCATGTGCTGCACCTGAGGCTTGATCTGCCCGACGACCCGGCCCTGGCGGCACCGGACGGCTATCACCCAAGCCCCCGGGCCTATGCGCTGTGGGCAGATGCTGCAGCACGCCTGTTGCTTCAGGCCTGAGCCCGCGCCTGCCGGATCAATGGGATCGAGTAAATGACCAAAGCCACCCAGATCAGGGGGAATGCGATCATGCGTCCGGTGTCGATCTTCTCACCGAACAGAGTGATGGCTGTAATGAAAATCATAGTCGGCGCAATGTATTGTAGGATGCCCATGGTCGACAGGCGCACCAGCTTGGCTCCGTTCGCATAGACCAGCAATGGCACCGCCGTGACGATACCGGCGCAGGACAACAATGCGGTATCGGACATCGCTGCGCCGAAATGGCCTGTGCCTTGCACACCCAGCCAGGTGACATAGGCCAGGGCCGGGATCAAAAGGATCAGGACCTCAAGCAGAAAACCCTGGTTGGGACCAATTGGAAGGGATCTCTTAAAGAATGCATAGAAACCCCAACTGACCATCAAACCCAGCGCCGCCCAGGGAAGTCGCCCAGCCTCAAGCACAAGCACAAGAACGCCCAGCGCGGCAAGCCCCACCGCGAACAGCTGGGTCCGCGTCAGGGGCTCACGCAGCAAAATCGCGCCTAACGCGATACTGAACAGCGGGTTGATGTAATACCCCAACGCCGCGTCCAGCGCGTGCCCCGTCGAGATCGCCCAAACATAGATCGCCCAGTTCACGGAAATCAGCGCCGCCGTCAAAGCCGCCATGGCCAGCATCCGGGGATTGCCCAGTGCAGCTTTCAAGTCCCGGGTGCGCCCCAGCGCGACCAGCAGCAAACCTGCAACCGGAACAGACCAGATAACCCGATGCGCCACCACCTCGACAGGTCCAATGTGATCCATCGCCTTCATATAAAGCGGCAGGAATCCCCACATGACGTACGCCGTGACAGCCAAAGCCAAACCTTTGGGGGTATCCACATTCTGAGGTGGTAATGGCGTGGGTGTCACGAAGGCTCTCCGGTTGATACCGGTTCCGTTTACGGCAGAACTGAACGGATTGAAAACTCTGAAAACAGTGAAGTGTCACATAACGATTTGTGATAAGTTTGCTGACCGCAGCTGTTGCCGCCAAAATTGCGAGGCTCTGCCTAGTGCTCCGGGATATTTAGAGCCAGGTGAAGCAAGGGATCCGCACTTCATCTGGCCCAAAATATCCCGGGGGAGTCGCCCGGCACAGGCGGCGGGGGCAGCGCCCCCTCCCCTGTCTGTCAGACCTTCACCCGTTCGGATTTCGGGTCATACATCGGTTTAAGCGATGCTTCGGCTTTGACCTTCACGCCGCAAACATCGATCTCATAGGTTGAACCCAGAACGTCTGCGGCCTTTTCACCTTCGCACGGGACATAGCCCATTCCGATGGCACCACCGAGGCTATGACCGTAATTGCCGGAACTCAGGTAGCCGACATATTCGCCATCACGCACGATCGGCTCGTTGTGGAACAACAGCGGTTCAGGGTCGGTCAGACGGAACTGTACCAGACGGCTTTTGGGGCCGCTTTCTTTTCGTGCAATCACCGCCTCACGCCCAATGAAATCACAGCCTTTGTCCACCTTGACGGCAAAGCCAAGACCAGCATCAACCACGTGATCCTCACAGGTGATATCGTGGCCGAAGTGCCGGAAACCTTTTTCGATCCGGCAGCTGTCCATCATGTGCATACCACACAGCTTCAGCCCCATGTCCTGACCAGCCTCATGCAGGGTCTCAAAGACGTGGCCCGCCATGTCTGAGGAAATATAGATTTCCCACCCAAGCTCACCCACATAGGTCACGCGATGTGCACGGGCCAGGCCCATTCCGATCTCGATCTGCTGGGCAGTACCAAAGGGGTTGGTCGCGTTTGTGAAATCGTTGGGCGAGACGTTTTCCAGCAGAGCCCGGGCGTTTGGCCCCATGACAGCGAGAACGCCTTCACCCGCTGTGACATCTGTAATGACCACGTTGAAATCCCCGACATGGCGCATCATCCATGTCTGATCCGCCAAGCGCGTGGCTGCGGGGGTTACGACCAGATAGGCGGTTTCGGTCAGGCGGGTTGCGGTGACATCCGCTTCGATCCCGCCTGTGCGGTTCAAAAACTGCGTATAGACGATCTTGCCGACAGGGACCGAGTAGTCACCCCCGCCAATATAGTTCATGAACTTTTCGGCATCAGGGCCTTCCACACGAATCTTGCCGAAGGAAGACATGTCATACATGCCCACATTCTCGCGCACGGCTCGGTGCTCGGCAGCGGAATTCTCGAACCAGTTCTGGCGCTTCCAGCTGTACCGGTATTCGCGCTCCTGCCCTTCATTCGCGTACCAATTGGCCCGTTCCCAACCTGCGATTTCTCCAAAAACGGCGCCCTGTTCTTTCAGGTGATGGTGGAACGGGGTTCGGCGCACACCGCGTGCAGTGGCTTTCTGGCGATAGGGGTAGTGGTCGGCGTAGAGCAATCCCAACGTTTCTTTTGAGCGTTCAAATAGGTACTTCTTATTACCCTGAAACGGCTGCATCCGACCGATATCCACATCGCCCAGATCAAAGGGCTTTTCACCGGTATCCATCCACTCGGCCAGCGACATGCCCGCGCCACCGGCGGACTGGATACCGATCGAGTTGAACCCGGCCGCGACCCAAAAATTATCCATCTCGGGCGCCAGACCCAGGTGATAGGCGTCGTCGGGAGTAAAGGATTCGGGGCCGTTGAAGAAGGTGTGAATACCCGCCTCGGACAGCATTGGCATCCGGTTGCACGCCGCTTCGAGGATCGGTTCGAAGTGATCGAAATCCTCGGGCAGTTGGTCGAACTCGAAGTTGTCGGGAATACCGTTCATGGCCCAGGGTTTGGCATTGGGCTCGAATGCGCCCAACATCATTTTGCCCGCGTCTTCCTTGTAGTAGGCGCATTCATCTGGCACCCGCAGAACCGGCATTTGGCTCAACCCTTCAATGGGTTCAGAGACGATATAGAAGTGTTCGCAGGCGTGCAGCGGCACATTCACGCCGGCCATCTTGCCTACCTCGCGCCCCCACATTCCCGCGCAATTGACAACCATATCACAGGCGATATGCCCTTGGGATTGCCCGTCATCACTGACCCAGTCGACACCGGTCGCGCGCCGTCCGTGCCGGGAAATCCCGGTCACCTTCACCCGTTCCTTGATCACCCCACCGCGTTGACGCGCACCCTTGGCCAACGCCAAGGCAATATTAGCAGGATCCGCCTGGCCATCGGTTGGCAACCAAACGCCACCTGCCACGCCGTCGAGGTTGATATGCTCATATCGCTCTTTGACTTCGGTCGGAGAAAGCTCTTCGACCGGCACGCCAAAGGCGCGGGCCATTGCCGCATTTCGGTGAAGCTCCTCCAACCGCTCACTGGTCAGGGCGACCGAAACGGACCCGACCTGACGCAGGCCGGTGGCGACACCGGTCTCTTCCTCAAGGCCCAGATAGAGCTCTGCGGAATAACGCGCCAGTTTGGTCATGTTGGAAGACGCGCGCAGTTGCCCGATCAGGCCCGCCGCGTGCCAGGTGGTGCCGCTGGTCAGTTGCTTGCGTTCTAGCAGAACAACATCGGTCCAGCCCTTCTTGGTCAGATGATAGGCGACCGAACATCCGATGACGCCGCCACCGATGATGACCACTCGGGCCTTGCTGGGAAGATCAACCATCCTGAAATCTCCGCTGTGTCAGGTTTGGCGTAAACTGCCACGGAAGATCGACAACAAATGCACCAAAAACGTCACAAGATCAGCAGTTTTCACCGATGTGTCGCGGCCCGCTTTTCCCGCCGAACGACAAAAGGCGTGACCCCGAAGAAGCTTTTGTAAACAGAGGAAAACCCGTTCGGAAAACCACAGGCCAATCCGATTTCGCGAACGCTCATAGTGGTGTTCAGAAGCAGGTTATTGGCCTTGGCGAGCCGCATTTCGCGATAGAATCCGTTGGGCGTGGTGCCAAAGAAGGTTTTGAACTTACGCTCAAGCGAGCGGTTCGACAATTGTAGCGAATCGACGATCTGATTGATCGGCAGAGGGTCTTCGATATTGGCCTGCATGAGCTTGATGCACTGATCCAGCTTCACATCTCCGGTCGCCGTCAACTTTACCCCCGAGAATGGCTGCATCGAGGCGAAATCCCGGATGTTTTCATGCAACATGATGTCCGCCACGGTCATCTTTGCAGGCCCTGAGATATGGCGACCGATTACTGCCAGCGCGACATCTGTTGTCGCCTCCATTCCGGCACAGGTCACAACGGCGCCCTGTTCGGTTGCAATCGACAGCTTGGCTTCGAACCGGGCCCCGCGTTCCCGCAGGAACGAGGCATTCTCCCAATGGGTTGCCAAATCGTCTGAACCCTGTTCGTCGATATACCGGCTGGCCGCTTCCGCCAGCAAAAACACCTTGGCATCGCGGAAAGTATAGTCCGACACCACCCGCCCCAAAGACAAGTCCGGGTGATCCGGGTCAGAATTGCCGATCACGAAAAGATAATTCGCCTTGGGCTGGTTCTGCACGGGTTCCGTTTGCACCACCGCGTCGCTGCTGCTGGAGATCGGGCCCCCTTTGAGCGACCGATAGGCAAAAGTGAACGGCGGCTTCGGACACACACGATTTGCCAGCCTGAGAACCTCGACCAATGAGGCCAGTTCAAGCAGCACAAATCCCGGGGCGACCAGAATATCGAAATGTTGCTGTATCGCCTGCGGTGATTCAGAAGCAACTTTCCTCATCGCTGTCACCTTAGACGATCTCGTGCCCGGCATCACGCAACCGCTTGGCCAGCGCTTCGATGTGGTCCGGGCCAATTTCGCAGCACCCGCCGACAATCGTAGCCCCCTGATCGACCCAACGCATGACGTGATCCGCATAGGCATCGGGACCAAGATCATGGCGTTGATCCAACGCATCCACTGTCGGCGCGTCCTTTAGAAACTCATCCGAAATATGTGTAAAGCCGTTGGCGTAAGCGCCATAGGGCTTGTTCATTCCGGACAGGATGCCCAGAGCAGCCGGGATCGCTTCGGGGCGCGAACAATTGATCAGCAGCGCGTCAGGCGAAAACTCTTCAACCAATGGCGCGACATCCCTGAGCTGTTCGCCGGACCTGAGGCGACTGCCATCGTCGTCATTGACCGTGAATGACAGCCAGACCGGTTTGCCACATCCGGTCGTTCCACGCAGCGCGCCCTCGGCCTCCTGCACCGAGGACACTGTCTCGATCAGAAACAGATCGACGCGCGCAGCCATCAAAGCCACAAGTTCAGCAAACTTTTCCGCTGCGTCTGCCGGGTCCGGGTTCAGGTCGGGTCGGTAAGATGCCAGAAGCGGCCCCAGAGACCCGGCGATCCGCCCCCCGGTCGAAATACGGGCACGTTCGGCCTGTGTCAGGGCAGTGTCGACAAGGGCGGGCATCTGGTCCTCCATCCGCACCCGTACAAGGCGAGAGCGGTGGACTGCATAGGTATTGGTGGTGGCAACCGTGGCACCACAACGGAAATAGTCGCCATGCACCGCGCCGACCAGATCAGGGTGGTCGATCATCACACGCGTGGACCATAGCGGCGTCGCCCGATCTCCGCTGCGTTTGACCAGTTCCTGTCCGATTGAACCGTCCAACAGAGTGATCTTTGTCATGTCCTTGCTCCTTAAGGCAGCAGTACGAGTTTACCCGGAAGGGTCTTTGCCTGAAAATCGGCCTGTGCGCGGGCGATATCCTTCAACGGGTAGGTTCGGGAAACCAGTGGTTTGATCCGTCCGGAATTCATCAACTCCACTAGGCGGCCAAAGACTTCGGGTGCCTGATGCGTGCAGCCGTGAATGGTGATGTCCCGCAAATAGATGTCCCGCAGATCAGCCTCGACAATCGGACCGGCGATCGCCCCAGAAACGGCGTAGTGCCCGCCGGGTTTCAAGGCAAGGATCAGCGATGCCCATGCGGGCCCGCCAACCACATCTATGACCGCGTCGAACATATCCTGCGGTGGCAGCTCATCCCGGCCAAATGTGCCCAACGCGCCTTGGGATTTGACGACCTCTGCCTTCGCTGCAGCCGTCACACCCCAAACCGATGCGCCGCGCAGCGCAGCAAGCCGCACCGCCGCCAGACCGACGCCGCCTGACGCGCCGGTGATCAGAACCTTTTGTCCCGCCGTCACGCCTGCGCGGGTCAGCAGGTTTTCGGCAGTACCAAAGGCACAGGGAATGGCCGCAATTTCCACGTCTGAAAGGGGTGAAGCACTTACGTCATAAAGGTCATTTGCTTCAACGAGACAGTATTGGGCAAAGGCCCCATCAATCTCAGACCCAAGCGCAATAAAGCCCTGAGGGTTTCTTGGGCTCGGACGCGGCAGGTTGATCGGACAAGTCACACGCTGGCCCTTTTTGAACCCCGTGTTTGACCCGACCTCTTCAACGATCCCGCACAGATCGCCGCCCTGAATGCGGGGAAAGTTCAGTGCACCGCCCCACCCTCCGGCTTCAACATCCTGATCGACGGCATCCGTCCCGCCGGTGACATCCGATGAATACCAGCCGATCCGCGTATTGATATCCGTGTTATTGACACCTGCCGCGGCGACCCGAACAAGTACCTGCCCCGGCCCAGGGGCCGGGACTGGGATATCGTCGCGCCATTCAAGCGCCTCCGGCCCGCCATGGCCGGTCAGATAGACGCCGGACATGGTCGCCGGAAGCGTCACGCCCGCAACCGCTCGTTCTCGGGATCCCAGAGCGGTTGATCCAGTTCTACAACAGCGTGGCATTTCTGACCGTAGATTTCGACCTCTAGCTCAGTTCCGGGATTGGCAAGCTCGGCCCGGATCATGCCCAGCGCGATGGATTTACCAACACGGTAGCCCCATGCGCCGGATGTGGTTTCGCCCACGATCTCATCGCCATGCCAGATGCAGGACATATACGGCGCGTCACAATCGCCCGCATCAACGGTCAGGGTGACGAAGGACTTTTTCACGCCTTGCTGCTTTTCGTTCAGGATTGCGGCCTTGCCCGGGAAGTCCTGCGGTTTGTCCAGCTTGACGAACCGTTCCAACCCGCCTTCAAGCAGGGAATAGTCGGTCGACAGATCGCCCTTCCAGGCGCGGTACCCTTTTTCGATCCGCAGCGAGTTCAGCGCATACATCCCGAACGGCTTGGCACCGGCATCGATGATCGCGTCGTAGATCGCAGGCATGTGTTCGTTCAGTGCATGCACCTCCCATCCCAGTTCACCGGCAAAGGAAACGCGGATCAGATAGGCGGGTTGGCCGGCGACGGTGGCGGACTGATGGGTCAGCCATCCCGACGTCAGATCGGCGTCGGCCATAGACGACAGGATCTCACGCGATTTCGGGCCGGTCACAATCAGCGTGTCGCGTGTGGTGGTGACATCTTCGATTGAGACCCCGGCAGGCAGTGCCTTCATCAAGATATCACGATCATGCCATTGCGCAGTTGCCGCCGTGATCATGATAAACTCTTCTTCTCCCAGCCGGATGCAGGACATTTCGGTCAGGATGCGGCCACGGTCGTCCGAGATATAGATCAGGTTCATCCGGCCAACCTTTGGCAGCCCGCCGGTTGCAAGGCCGCGCAGAGCTTCGGCAGCGCCGTCACCCTTAACCATGAACCGCGAGAAGCCCGGCAGGTCCAACACGCCACAATGATCGCGCACGGCCTCGCATTCTTCCTTGATCCGCTGTTCCCACGGTCCGGACCGTCCCCAAGTGTGGGTCGCGTCGAGCGAGGTGTCATCGCCGGGCTGGGCAAACCAGTTGGCGCGTTCCCAGCCGTTATAGGCACCCATTACACCACCCAGCGCTTTGACCTTGTCATGCACGGGCGACAGTTTCTTGTCGCGCGCGGCAGGCCATTCATGGTGCGGGAAATGCATGGCATATTCGTTGCCATAGACTTCCATGCCTTTCTGGTTGCAATAATCCTGATCGGTGTAATCGGTGTAGCGCCGCGGATCGACGGCCCACATGTCCCATTCGGTCGCGCCATCAACGACCCACTCGGCCAGAACCTTGCCTGCGCCACCGCCCTGCGCGATGCCGAAGGTGAAAGTATGCGCCTCGAACGCGTTTTTCACACCGGGCATCGGGCCGATCAGCGGTAGCCCGTCCGGCGCATAAGGGATCGGCCCGTTGATGACGCGTCCAACGCCCGAGGTTGCCATCAGCGGCACCCGCTCCATCGCATCGGTGACGATATCTTCGATGCGGTCCAGATCGTCATTCCACAATTGAAAGCTGAAATCATCCGGCATCGGATCGTCTTCGGTCATCCAGTGGCCCTTGCAGTTGGGCTCGTAAGGACCAAGGTTGAAGCCGTTCTTTTCCTGCCGCAGGTAGTACGAGACATCCACATCACGCAGCAGCGGCAGCTTGGCACCGCTTTGCTTGGTCCATGCTTCGATCTCGGGGATTTCATCGGTCAGCAGGTACTGGTGACTCATGACCATTGCCGGAACGGTGCGGCCACCGAAGGGCTTGAACCATTCGCCCACGCGCTGCGCATAATACCCGGCTGCGTTCACAACATAGTCACAGGCTATATCGCCTTTGTCCGTGTGCACGGTCCAGGTGCCGTCATCATGCTGCGTCACGCCAGTCGCCGGGCAGAAACGGATGATCTTCTGCCCCATATCGCGTGCGCCCTTGGCCAGCGCCTGGGTCAGCTGCGCCGGATCGATATCACCATCCGTCGGGTCGTAGAGAACACCTTCAAGGTCATGCGTTTCCAGGAAGGGATAGCGCTCTTTCGCTTCTTCCGGGGTCCACATTTCCATCGGGATACCCTGATAGCGGCCCATCGCCATGGCGCGCTCGAACTCCTGCACACGTTCTTTCGAATGCGCCAGTCGGATCGAACCGGTCTGGTGGTAGTTCATCGGGTAATCGACTTCCTCGCCCAGACGCGCATACAGCTCGGTCGAGTAGCGCTGCATGTTCATGATCGCCCATGAGGTCGAAAAGGTCGGAACGTTCCCTGCCGCATGCCAGGTCGACCCGGCAGTCAGTTCGTTCTTTTCCAGCAGAACACAATCGGTCCAGCCTTTCTTGGCAAGGTGATACAGCGAGGAAGCCCCCACCACACCGCCACCGATTATGACCACGCGGGCTTTTGTTGGAAAATCACTCATGCGTTTTTGATCCTTGTTACTGTGCCTCTTGAGGCAGATCGTCCGTGATGTCGTAGTAGTCGCCCTTGTCAGCCACAAAGATGTGCTTCGAGAGCGAAAGACCTGTGGGTGCGTCCAGCGCGCCCATGGAAATCGAAATCGTATCTTCCTGGTTGTGTTGCCAGAAGAGGAACGAGCCACATTTGCTGCAAAATCCGCGCCGGGCGATGTCAGACGCGCAATACCAGCTTAGTGTGTCACTGGCCGAGAAACTCAGGTTGTCCTTATGGGTCGAAGTCGAAGCCCAGACATGGCCCGACTGTCTGCGGCACTGTCCGCAATGGCAGACCGAAGGTGGCGACAGGTCTCCGTCGATCGTGAACGCGACCGAGCCGCAAAGGCAGGATCCTTTGTGCATCTGACTACCCCCTTATTGCGGGTGTGGTGCTGGTCCCCAACAACACACCGTAGATGACAAAACAGGCCGCCATGATCCGGCGCACCCAGATATTGAACACCGCGCCCAGCGCTGCCCTGCCCATCAAGGCGCCCAGCGCCGTAAAGCCGGTGTAGCTGAGTGTGGTGATGACCAGCGCGGTCGGCATGATAACCCCCATCTGCTGCCAGATTGGGACCTCGGGCTGAACGAACTGCGAAAACGCGGCCAGATATCCGGCGACGCTTTTGGGATTGATCGTGGCCACTGCAAGCGCGTGCAGATAGACATGTCGCGCAGGACGCTCGGAGGCTGGTGCAGGTTTTGTCGCATTCATCCAGCCGCGAATCCCCAACCAGATCAAAAATCCCGCGCCAATCAACTTGGCGACAAAGAACCCGGTCGGCGATGCGGCGATCAGGGCGGTCACACCCAGCGCAGACAGGATCAGAAAGGCGCTGGCCTGCGTGAGAATAGCCAATACGCTTAGCATTGCCTTTGGAAACGGAAGGCTCATCCCGTTCGAGATGCAATTGACCGCGTTCGGACCCGGGGTGGTCACGAAAACCACCCAGAACAACGCGAATATGGTCCAGGCCTCGAACGACATCAATAAACCGGCGGGGCGATAACCCAGATGGCTACAGCGGGCTCATCATAAGGGTTGGCCCATTGATAGGGTTCATGTCGGAATCGAAAGCTGTCACCCGGCCCAACCGTGAACGCGCGTCCCCCGATTGTCAGGTCCAGCTTGCCCGAGATTATGTATCCGACTTCCTGTGTCGGGCGATTGGCCGGTGTCTGCATCTGCGAGTTGGGTTTGAAGGTGGAATGCACCATTTCAAAATCATCGGTCAGATCCGGCGAGAGCAGCTCTTCGATCAACCCTTCCTCGCCCGACCCCATGGGGCGGCGCGAGCCGGCACGCACGACATATCCCTGCTCGTCCGCCGGTGCCGCCGAATGCGCAAACAACATCGACATGGGGACGCCAAGGCATTCCGCGATCTGCCTGAGGTCCGAAATCGACGGCTCGGACATGTCACGCTCAACCTGGCTGAGCCAGCCCACAGACCTGTCCAACCGGATCGCAATATCACTCAGCGTCAATCCTCGCGCCTTGCGCAGCGCGCGGATATCAGCACCGAGTGTCGCACTTTGCGGGGCCTGACTGTTCAAGGATAGCTCCAACGTTCGTGAAAATTTCACCTCTTTTTTCACGATGACTCGATTTCATGAAATTTCCAAGCATTTTTTCACGTGAATCCATATTTCGGACTGGCAATGCCCTGACGGCTCGGTCACTCAGCTAATATGGTAAACATAAATATCGGCGGTGTCCGAGGCGCGCTCCGGCCAAAGCGTAAAGCCTGTTTTTTCCAGAACGCGGGCTGAACCTGGATTGTCACGCCCGACCCCGGCAATGAGACGCACGGCAGGCCCAGGCGTCAATGCGTCCTGCAAGCCTTGCAGCAACTCGGGGGCGTAACCATTCCCCCAAGCGGTTTGAGCAATCAGATAGCCGATGTGAAGGCTTGGAATTGCTTCGGTGTCAGAACTCATGGCCAACACCATGAGGCCGATCAGGTGGTTACCACGGCTTTGGCGCGCAAGCAGAATATCGCTTTCAGCACGTCTGTCATCAATCCAGTTCGAAATCTTCTGGCCCTGCAACTGCATCGGGGGCGGCAGGTGTTTCAGGACCTCAGGGGTCAGAAGCGCTGCAAGATCATCTTCAAGCCGAACCCGCAATCGCGGATCGGCGAGTTCAACCTTCCAGTTGCGAACCGAGAGGCGCGGAGTTCGGAAATGGCCTGGGACCATGGTTAATCCAATACGGTTCGGGCTTTCCTGTTTTATCAAACCCTGAGCGAAATCGAAAAGAGGAAACCGGTAGACGCACCTTGTACAGACCGAAAATCAATCAGGCTTGTGTGAAGGTCTTCGACAGGATCGCGGACAGGTTATCCGCGTCTTCGGTTGAGAACGCGTCGGGTTGATTGCTGTCGATGTCGAAAACTGCAATCAGCTCGCCCGATGCGTTCCGGACCGGCAGAACCAATTCGGATCGGGTGGACGAGGCGCAGGCGATGTGACCCGGAAACGCATCCACATCCGGCACCAGTTGCACTTCGCCGGTGCGCGCTGCCGCCCCGCAGACGCCGCGTTCGAACGGGATGACGAGGCAGCCATGGCCACCCTGATACGGGCCAATTTTAAGCAAGCCCGGTTCTGTCACCCGGTAAAACCCGGTCCAGTCGAAACGGTCGTCGGAATAGTGGACCTCGCAAGCAACGGTAGCCATCAGGGCAACCTGATCGGTTTCGCCTTCGGTCAATGCTGCAATTGTACTTGCCAGCGCGCTGTAATCGACGGTCATAGGTCCCGAACCCCTTGGAAAACTCGGGGGCGCCGCCCCCGAACCCCCGGAGTATTTCGAAAAAGATGAAGGGTCAAATGCGTTCGATCGCGATAGCTGTTCCTTCACCGCCGCCGATACAGATTGCAGCAACCCCCCGCTTGAGATTTCGTTTCTCGAGCGCGTTCAACAAAGTGACCATAATACGGGCGCCAGATGCGCCAATAGGATGGCCCAAGGCGCAGGCCCCGCCATTTACGTTTACCTTGTCGCGCGGCAATCCCATTTCGTGCATGAAAGCCATCGGCACAACTGCGAAGGCTTCGTTGACCTCCCACAGGTCGACATCATCCTTGTTCCAACCGATGCGGGACAGAAGCTTTTGCGCCGCCGGAACCGGTGCAGTCGTGAAAAGTCCGGGTGCCTGCGCATGGCTGGCATGTCCCAGAATCCGGGCCCGAACTGTCAGTCCTTGCGCTTCTGCCACCTCAGCCGACGCCAGAACAAGCGCCGCCGCGCCGTCGGAAATTGACGAGGAATTGGCGGCGGTTACTGTCCCGTCCTTGCGGAAAGCCGGTTTCAGTGTCGGAATTTTCTCGGGACGGGCGGATTTGGGTTGCTCATCAGCGACCTGTACGACCTCACCCTTACGCGTGCGCACTGTGACGGGGACGATCTCGCCCTCGAAAGCACCGCTTTCTTGCGCGGAAAGTGCGTTGGACAAGGATTTCAAGGCATATTCATCCTGCGCTTCGCGGGTGAACTGATACGCCTCGGCGCAATCTTCGGCAAAGGTTCCCATCAGGCGGCCCTTGTCATAGGCGTCTTCCAGCCCATCAAGGAACATGTGGTCGATCACCTGACCATGACCGATGCGCGCGCCGCCCCGCATTTTCGGCAGCAGGTAGGGCGCGTTGGTCATGCTCTCCATCCCTCCGGCGACCATTGTTTCCGCATGACCCAATGCGATCTGGTCGAAGGCCATCATCGCCGCCTTCATCCCGGAACCACACATCTTGTTCAGCGTGGTGGCGGGAACCTCCTCGCCCAAGCCCGCCGCGAAACCCGCCTGGCGCGCCGGTGCCTGCCCCTGGCCTGCGGGCAGGACACATCCCATCAACACCTCGTCAACCGTCTGCGCCCCTGCCTGCTTTAACGCGGCACGAATCGCTGCGCCGCCAAGCTCGGATGCTGCGACACCGTCGAACATGCCCTGAAAACCACCCATTGGCGTTCTGGCAGCACCTGCAATAACAACATCTCTCATCCGGATAATCCTCCTGTCGTCCGGCCCTTGAATACCGAATGGTAAGAATTCGCGTCTAGCGTATTTCTACGACTCATTTTCAGATTGGAGGGCGGCCGGACCATGGGGCTGACCAGCACATCAGACGGTACGACACAGATTATCACGGTTCACTCTGACCGGATCGACGCTGCGATGGCCATTCAGTTCAAAGAAGACATGCGCGCAGAAACCGAGGCCTGCGCCGATCGGGTTGTTCTGGACCTGTCAGGCGTCGAGTTCATCGATTCAAGCGGACTGGGCGCAATCGTGGCCTCCATGAAACAACTGGGTCTGAACCGAAGGCTTGATCTGGCAGGCCCGCAGCCCGTGGTGGAAAAGGTCTTTCGCCTGACGCGCATGGATACCGTGTTCAGGTTGTTTGCAACACTGGATGACGCCCTGTCGGAATCAGACAGGTGACAACAGCAGGAGTGCGACAACGTGGAGCCCATTTGTAACGCGACCTGCCTGGAATTGAGCTTTCCCGCAACGGAAACAGAAGCCAGCGCGGGGATTGCGAAACTCAGCGCCGGACTGGCGAAACGAGGGTTGCCTCCGCACAAGGCGGACGACGTCAAGATCGCACTGGCAGAAGCAATCAACAACGTTGTGGAACATGCCTATATGGACGTGGCCCCGGCCGGGGTTCAGGTGACATGCCGATTGGACAGAAACCGGCTGGACATTCTGATTTCGGACACGGGCCATCCATTGCCCGGCTACGAACCACCAGACGGAACGCCGGCACCACTGGGAACCCGCATTCAGGATTTGCCCGAAGGCGGGTTCGGCTGGTTCCTGATTCATCAACTGACCAGCGACATCTGTTATGAGCGTCGCGACGGGTGCAATCGGCTATCCCTGCGATTTAACTTTGACAAGAACGGGTAATCAGCCGCAATTGGCCACAATAACGCCATTTTCGAAACATTGTCGCGCCGCAAATCGCCGCCATACAGTGACTCGTAGCTCAGATAGCTTCCCTCGGCGCCAATTATCACAGCCCCCACCCAGTGAACGGCGCCGAGGATCTCCCCCCAAACTTGAATTGACTGGACAACCGGCAATCAGAGAATAGCTTTCCCCTGTTTGAAGGAGAAAGAACCCACCATGCGTGATCTGCACAAACCTGGCCGGTCGGAAGTTTTTGCAACGCGGGGGATGTGCGCAACGTCGCACCCGCTAGCCGCCAAAGTGGCAATCGATATTCTTGAGCGCGGCGGCAACGCCATGGACGCCGCGATAGCAGGTGCGGTTCTGCTTGGCATCTGCGAACCGCAGATGACCGGGTTGGGGGGCGATTGTTTCGTTTTGTTCAGCCGTGCGGGCGAAAACCGGATACGCGCATTGAACGGATCGGGTCGCGCACCGGCCGCCGCGCGGGCGCAGCCCTTGCGGGACAAAGGCCTGTCGTCTGTACCGTTGAACGGTCCGGATGCGGTGACTGTTCCCGGTGCCGTGGACGCCTTCTGTCACCTTGCAGAAACCGAAGGGCGATTGGGGCTGGGCGCGATTCTGGAACCCGCAATCCACTATGCCGAGGCTGGCGTTCCGGTGGCCCCTCGGGTTGCTTTTGACTGGAAAACCGGGGCGGCCACATTACAGGGTGCTGCGCGTGACCATTATCTGATCAATGGGCAGATACCGGTGATCGGTCAGATCTTTCGCGCCCCCGGTCAGGCTGAGGTCTTGCGCAGGATCGCCAGTCAGGGACGCGACGCATTTTATTCAGGAGACATTGCCGAGGATATGATCCGGGCCCTGTCTGCACGCGGAGGTGTCCACACCGCCGAAGACTTTCACTGCACCAAGTGCACTGAAACGCAGCCCATGCGCGGAGCCTACAAGGGTGTTGATCTGGTCGAACACCCGCCAAACGGCCAAGGTGCAACCGCGATCCTGTTGCTGAACATTCTAAAGCAATTCGATCTGGCCAGTATGGATCCATTTGGAGCAGAACGGGTTCATATCGAGGCTGAAGCCACCAAGCTGGCTTATGACGCGCGCAACCGGTTCATTGCGGATCCCGATCATGTCGCACGGGCCGAGCGGTTTCTTGATTTGGATGTTGCGGTCAGGCTGGCTGCACTGATTGACCCAAAACGCGCAATGCCCGCAGCAGCACCTTTGACGGAAGCCATTCACAAGGACACGGTCTATATCACGGTGGTCGATCGCGACCTAATGGCTGTGTCGCTGATCTATTCGATCTTTCATGGCTTTGGATCAGGGATCGCATCCGAGAAATACGGTATCTTGCTTCAGAACAGGGGCGCAGGGTTCACACTTCAGCCGGGTCACCCCAATGAACTGGCTGGCGGCAAGCGCCCGATGCACACGATCATACCGGGGATGTTGACCGAGAATGACCGTGTCACGATGCCATTCGGCGTCATGGGCGGTGCTTATCAACCGACCGGGCACGCGCGTTTCGTTTCGAACCTTAGGGACTTTGGGCTGGAACTACAGGAAAGCATCAACGCGCCGCGCGCCTTTTTCGATGGGAATGTCCTGAAACTAGAGCGGAGCTATTCCGAAGAGGTAGCGAAACAATTGTCTGAAATTGGACACAATATTGAAATTCCGGAAACGCCGCTTGGAGGAGCGCAAGCGATCCGAATCCGAAAAGACGGTGTTTTGGAAGGTGCCAGCGACCCGCGCAAAGATGGGTGCGCCCTTGGATACTGATCAGCCGCAGTACAATGCCGACCGGTTCGCCAAACCTAGTTCAGGTGGAAATGCAGAGGGTAAGCACCGTCTTCAAACGGGCCGAACATGTTGGAGATATCCGGGTGCTCGACCGGCTCTCCAGAATAGTCTGCAACCAGATTTTGTTCTGAAACATAAGCAACATAGAAGGATTGGTCGTTCTCTGCCAGCAGGTGGTAGAACGGCTGTTCTTTCCGCGGACGGCTGTCTTCCGGAATGGCCTGATACCATTCTTCTGTGTTCGAAAATTCCGGGTCCACGTCAAAAATCACCCCTCGAAAAGGGTGTTTCTTGTGACGGACCACCTGGCCCAATCCGTATTTCGCGCGTGTCTTTAACATTGTTTCGGCCCCCACCGCATTTACTAACGGTTTTTGGCCCGAAATGCCAATCATTGATGTGAAATTCAGGGAAACAGTCTGTGAACCTAATACTGACAGTGTTCGAAATCGTGGCCCCGGTTTTTCTCTTGGCGGCCATTGGCTTTACGTGGGTCAAACTGGGGTTCGAATACCGGCTGCAATTTGTGACACGCTTTGCAACGACGCTGGCAATGCCCAGTCTGATCTTTGTTGCACTCATGCAAACCGACATTCCGGGCGGAGATTTGTCGCGTTTCACGTCGGCAACTCTGGTCGCAAATCTTCTGCTGGCTGGGGTGTTCTGGTTGATTGTTCGCGGATTGAAACTGGATCAGCGCACGTACCTGTCACCGCTGATTTTCGGCAATACCGGCAATCTTGGCCTGCCGCTATGTATCTTTGCGTTCGGGCAGATTGGTTTGGGTTACGCGGTCATCTTTCTGTCTGTAACCGCGCTGTTTTCTTTCACCTATGGGATCTACCTAGTCGCCGGAAAAGGCGCATGGGGACAGGTCTTACGCCAGCCGATGGCTTGGGCGACCATTCTGGGTGCGGTGTTTTTGTGGCAGGGGTGGCAAACTCCGACATTTCTAACCAACACGTTAGAGCTTTTGGGGCAAATGGCTGTTCCGCTGATGTTGGTCACGGTCGGTGTGGCAATCGCCCGCCTGACCTCGCGTAGTCTGGGGCAAGCGCTCTGGCTGTCAGTCCTGAAACTTATCGTCTGCTTTGCGTTGGGCTGGGGGATTGGGGTGTTGTTTGATCTGGACACTGTCGCCTTTGGCGTTCTGGTATTGCAAATTTGTACACCGGTCGCTGTGACCTCATACTTGTTGGCAGAACGATTTGAAGCCGATTCCGATGCCGTTGCCGGCATGGTCATGGTGTCCACCGTACTTTCCGTGGCGGCGTTACCCATAATTCTTGCCATTGTTTTATAGCGATTGTGATTTCCTCAGAGCTCAATCTGCGCTAGAATAAACAAAAAAAGGCATGAGGCACATGAGCAGAATTCTTATCGTACTCTTCGGGGTGCTGCTTTTGGCATCCTGTGGCGGCGGGTCAAAACAACCGCCCAGCAAACTGAACGACGCGTGCAGCATTGCGCACGAACGACCGGATTTCATCAAGGCTTTCAAAAGCACCGAGCAGAAATGGGGTGTTCCGGTTCACGTTCAGATGGCCACGATTTATCAGGAAAGCCGATATCGCCACGACGCGCGTACCCCGCACCGTTACGTGCTGGGCGTGATCCCGATGGGGCGGCAAAGCAGCGCCTATGGGTTCAGCCAGGCACTGGACGGTACCTGGGATCAATATCAGCGCGAAACCGGAAAGCGCCGGGCCAAGCGGGATCGCATCCGCGATGCCTCGGACTTCATCGGCTGGTATATGAACAAAAGCTATGAGCGCAACGGCATCCACCCCGGCGACACACGCAATCAATACCTGGCCTATCACGAAGGTCACACGGGGTACGCTCGCGGCACCCACAACAGCAAGTCGTGGTTGTTGAGCGTGGCCAATGACGTGGACGCGCGCGCGCAACTGTATCAGGCACAGTTGGCGAACTGCCGGTATTGACCAGCAAAAAGCGGGTCAGCGATTGACTGACCCGCGTCTTTCCTTGTTCGAGAAAAGACCCTGATCAAGACCATTGCTTTCGGTCAACGCACCCAAAAGAACGGTGGTCTGGCTGCCGGCGTTGTCATGAATCACCCATTTGCGCAACTCAACCGGATTATCGGTGAACATCAATTCAATCCGACCTGCCTCAGGGTTCTTGGGGTCTTGCGCAGTGACCACTGTGGCCGTGCCGTCAAAGCTGTGGCCGACAACCATATTGGCCTGATCAAGATTCACGTTGCGTGCCAGCACAATGGATAGAGGCGTGCGCTTCAGCGGGTATTGCTCGGGCGGCTGGTTCGATTTCGGATCGAAGATCTGAACACTGCCCGAGCGCGCCAGTACCACAGCGCTGTTGGGCGGGTCATATTCGAAACGCATCTTGCCAGGGCGCTGCATCCACAGCTGTCCGGTGCTCAACGAGCCATCATCGTTCACCTGCGTGAACGTTGTCTGAACCGTTTTCAATCCGTTCAGGTAATTGGAAATCTGCGAAAGCGGCAGTTTTTCCGCCGCCCATGCGGCGGGTGCGGCCAGTGTCAAAGCAAGGGCAAAAGCAATCTGTTTCATGCTGTACAGATAGGCTGTCTGCCCTTGTTATTAAATATCCTATTGCTCGGGGACGAGGATTTCGCGTTTCCCGACATGATTTGCTGACGAAACAACACCTTCGTCTTCCATTTGTTCAACAAGACGCGCCGCCTTGTTATACCCGATGGCGAGTTTTCGCTGAATATAAGAGGTCGAGCATTTGCGATCCTTGATCACAATTGCCACCGCCTGATCGTACAGCGCGTCCTCTCCGTTCGTGTTGCCGCCAGTGTTCAGCCCCAGAACGGCGTCAATGTTGTCGACCTTGTCCTCGGCCGGGCCGTCCAGAACGCTGCCCACGTAATCGGGCGGACCGTATTGTTTGAGGTGGTTGACGATTTCCTCGACCTCTTCATCCGACACAAACGGTCCGTGGCAACGGGTAATTTTGGCGCCACCGGCCATGTAAAGCATGTCGCCCTGCCCCAGCAGTTGTTCGGCGCCCATCTCGCCCAGAATGGTGCGGCTGTCGACTTTCGACGTCACTTGGAACGAAATCCGCGTAGGGAAGTTGGCCTTGATCGTGCCGGTAATCACGTCAACCGAGGGGCGCTGCGTGGCCATGATCAGGTGAATGCCCGAGGCCCGTGCCATTTGCGCCAGACGCTGGATACAGGCTTCGATTTCCTTGCCCGCGACCATCATCAGATCGGCCATCTCATCGACGATGACGACGATATATGGCATCGCTTCGGGTGCGAATTCTTCCGTCTCGAACGTTGGTTCGCCGGTTTCATCGTCAAACCCGGTTTGCACCGTGCGGCTGAACATCTCGCCTTTGGCCAGCGCATCCTTCACACGGCCATTGTAGCCCGCGATGTTGCGGACGCCCATCTTGGACATCTTGCGATAGCGGTCTTCCATTTCGCCCACGACCCATTTCAGGGCGACAACCGCCTTCTTTGGATCGGTCACAACGGGTGACAGCAGATGCGGGATGCCATCGTAAACGGACAGTTCCAACATCTTCGGGTCGATCATGATCAGACGGCATTCATCCGGCGTCAGCTTGTAAAGCAGCGACAGGATCATCGTATTGATCGCCACCGACTTACCCGAACCCGTAGTCCCGGCGATAAGCAGGTGAGGCATCTTGGCCAAGTTCGCCACAACGGATTCACCGCCGATATCCTTGCCCAGCGCCAGCGGCAGCGCCTGATTGCCATCGCCGAAATCGCGGCTAGCCAGGATTTCCCGCAGCACGACCATCTCGCGGTTTTCGTTGGGCAATTCGATACCGATCACCGAACGCCCCGGCAGGGTCGAAACCCGCGCCGACAGCGCCGACATCGAGCGCGCGATATCGTCTGCCAAACCGATCACCCGGCTCGCCTTGAGGCCCGGAGCGGGCTCCAGCTCGTACATGGTCACGACCGGGCCGGGGCGTACGCTGACGATCTCACCCTTGACGCCGTAATCGTCCAGAACGTTTTCCAGCATCCGTGCATTTTCTTCCAAGGCCTCATCGCTCAGGTGATGGCGTTGGATACTGGCGGGGTTGGACAACAAGCCCAGAGGCGGAAGTTCGAAGTCAGAGTGCCGTTCCTCGAAGGACAATGCCGGTTGCGCTTCGGCCTGCGCACGACGAGACGGCAACGGTGTCCGACGCACGGGCTGCGCCACCACAGGCTTGCGCGGTTCAGCTACCGGGATTTTCATCGCGGGGCGCTGCTGCGGCGCGGCGTCGGTGACATCCTCGAAAACCGACTCATCATCGATATCCAACTCGGATGCGTAATCGTATTGTTCTGTCCCGGCCTCATAACCGAACACAGCGGGTTCTTGCGCCTCTGGCGTGTCACCAGCGGACACCTGCGGCTCGGGGCGCAGACCATACGCCGTCATCGGCGGTTCGGGTGGCAGTTCGGACGAGGTATGCTGGTTCAGGATCAGCGGATCGGGACCGCGTCCACGACCCTTGGTCAACGGTAGGTTGGGATCCGGCTCGGGTGTCATTTCGCCTACGGCTACCTTGCGATTTCGCACGGCAGCCGAGATTTTGGAGCGGATGCGATCTTCGCCGGGCATGTCGTCAAAGCCCGCGATCGGTTCAGGATCCACCAACTCAGGCTCGGGCATTGGATCGGGGCGCCGGATAAGTGACGGCATTCGCGCCAACAGGCCTGATTTGACCGGAGGTTCAGGACGTCCCAATTCACGTTCTTCAAAAACAGGATCGGCATAGACCAGTTCGTCGTCAAACATCGCCTCAGCCGCTTCAGCGCGGGCAAGCTTGCGTTCTTCCCACTGTGCTCGGCGATCCCGCGCGGCTTGCGCGGCCGAGGCCGCACCACGCCCCATCAGCGTCATCAGCATGTCATAAGACATAACAAGACCCAGTAGGAAGGCGCGGAAGCCGCATTTCACGTCGGCCTTGGTGAAGCCCAGCACAAAAACACCCAGCGTGGTCATCCCGACGGCCATGGCCAGCGACATCAGTTTGACCAGAAAATGCGAAGAGATCGGCACCAGCGTCAGCAACGCGCCCATGACCGTGTCGCCGAACAAACCGCCCAAACCGTAGCTATGCGTTGCACGCCACTCGGCACCGGGAACAAGGGTAGCGGCATAGACCGAGGCTACAGCGATCCAGATCGGGGCAAAGATCAGGCGGGCAATGGCCCGGTCTTCACCGAAATGGCCAGCAAAACGCAGACCCCATCCAACCAGAACAAGCGCGATGCCCCAGCTTCCCCAGCCCACGATCATGAACAAGGGGGCTGCAATAGACGCGCCGACCCGTCCCATCCAGTTCTGCACCGGCGCGTCGGTCGAAACCATCCAATTAGGATCATCGGGCGTATAGGACCAGATCATCGCAGCCGCGGCCAAGCCCAACAGGATCAGCGCGATACCGATCAGTTCCTTACTGCGTCGCTCCAGGGCTGCCTGTGTTGTGCTGTCCAGCAATGGGTCGCGGTTTCGCGCGTTATATGATGCCATTTTGCCCTCGTACCTCACGTATAGATGCAGTCGCGGAGTGTGATCAAACCACGCTGCAACTCTGTTTTTGGGGCTACCAATGCAACCCGGATAAAGCCTTCGCCCGGGTTATTTCCCGGATCACCTTGTGAAAGATATGCGCCCGGAAGAACCCGAACCCCGGTTTCCTTCCAAACCTTCAATGCCGCGTCCTCGCCATTCTCGACCGGTAACCACAAAAAGAACCCGGCCTCGGGCGACATGTAGCCCTGCACGCCCGCAAACACCTTATCCGCTATGGCGTATTTCTCCTGATAGAGCGCGCGGTTTTGCTCGACATGTATTTCATCCGCCCAGACACGGGCCGCAGCAGCCTGCAAAGGCAAAGGCAGTGGGGATCCGGCATAGGTGCGCAGTTTTTTCACCTGGCTGATGGACTTTGGTCCACCGGCAATCAGGCCCGAGCGCAAACCAGCTAGGTTCGAGCGTTTTGACAGGGAGTTAAACAGCGTGATCCGTTCGGGATCAGCCCCTAGTTCCTGCGCGACAGTCAGAACCCCCGTCGGGGCTTGGTCACGGTAAATCTCGGAATAGCATTCGTCGGCGAAGATGCGGAAATCATAAGCCTCGGCCAGACGGATCAGGTCAGCCCAGTAGTCGCGCGATGCAACCGCGCCCTGCGGGTTGGCCGGGGAACAAATATAAGCCACCGCTGTTTGGTTCAGCACATCTTCGGGCAGGCCGGAATAATCCGGCAGATGACCAGTCGCGGCAGTTGCAGGGACAAAATAGGGTTGCGTACCCACCGAAATCGACGCGACCATGTAGACCTGATAAAACGGGTTCGGGCACAGGATGATCGGTTGTTTGCCGTTCTTCTGTTCCGGGCACAGCGCCATGGCCGCATTATACAGCCCCTCACGTGTGCCGTTCAGCGCCATGACGTTGACGTCAGGGTCCATTTCGACCCCGTAACGCCGCTTGATCCAGCCCGTGATTGCGCCGCGCAGGTCTTCCGAGCCTTCGTTCGGCGGATAGCCCTGAAACCCGGCAGCATTTTCCATGATGACATCCGTCACCCAAGCCGGAAAATCATGCGTCGGCGCGCCAATCGTCATATGAACGACGTCACCGCCCGGTTGATGGTGATCCAACAGGGCGCGCAAACGCGGGAATGCATATTCCGGTAGGTTCGAAAACCGCTCGGGAAAATCCATGTTACTGCCTCAATATCGGGGTCGTTTGCGCCCCGTTTTTTTGGCAGATTACAGTCCGCATACCTCTTCGTCCAGACAAAGAGGTTCCGAATCAGTGGATTGTGGCATTCAGGCCAATGCCGATTCTGCCGCTGACCCCAACCGCAACAGGGCCTCTTCCGAGTTCGGATACCCCATCATCATCAGCCCGCAACTGGGCGTTCCGGTGGGCAGGGTCAGCGCCGCAAGCCCCATCAGGTTGCCGATCCGCGTATTGCGAAGGGCCAGCAAGTTTTCAGTCACGTAATAGTCGTGATCGGTCATCAACCGGTCCAGATTGGGCGGCAAAATCGGTGCTGTGGGTGCCAGAACCGCATCGAACCCGGCAGTTGCCACATCCCAGGCACTGCGGCACGCCTTGAGCTTGGCCCAGGCCGCGACATAATCTGGGCCGGAATATCCCATACCAATGCGGAACCGTTCCAGGATTTCGGGATACATTGCCTCTGGGTTGGCCTCGATCACATCGCGCCACAACCCGTAGGCCTCGGTCGTGTAGACGATGCTGGACAGGGTCATCGCCTCGTTCAGCTCGGGCACGTCCAATGGAACAATCTCAGCGCCTGCATCCGAAAGTTTCGCAATGGCCTCGTCATAGGCTGTTCGCGGGGCATCGCGCAGGTCGTCCTTGGCAATGTTCTGCAAATCGGCAAAACGACGACCTTTCAGCGAAGCGCCCCTCAGGTCCGCAGGTGCCCCGCCCTCTAACAGGGCCAGCATATGTGCTGCATCTTCAACGGATCGCGCCAGTGGCCCAACGGTGTCAAACCGCAGGCAGAGCGGCACCACGCCTTCAAGGCTCAGCCGCCCGGCCGTGGTTTTCAACCCTACCAGATCATTCCATGCCGCTGGAATTCGCACCGAACCGCCGGTATCGGAACCGATCCCGCAAGCCGCCAGCCCCCAGGCAACCGACGCGCCCGCACCAGATGAAGACCCGCCCGGCACCGCCGTTTCATCATGGGTACAAGGGGGCGTTTCGGTGATCGGGTTCAATCCAAGGCCGGAAAAGGCCAGTTCGCTCATATGCGTCTTACCCAGACAGACCGTCCCCATCTGCGTTGCGTTGCGCACCACAAGTGCATCCGCATCCGGCACGCGGTCTTTCAGAAGCGCCGACCCGGCCTCGGTCGCGGTGCCGGCAGTGTCGAACAGGTCTTTCCAGCTGATCGGAACCCCATCCAGCAACGATCGCCGCAATCCCATTTTCGCACGTTGCTGCGCGGCTTCGGCCTCGGCGCGGGCGCGGTCATGGGTGACGCGGGCATAGATGCGGTCGCGGTGCGGATGGGCGTCTATTGCGGACAGGTAGGTTTCCGTCAATTCAACCGGATCGATCTGGCCCATCCCAATGCCACGGCCCAAATCACACGCCGTCATGGTCAACCAATCCTGCATCCCGCCCCCTCCTGCTTTTTGGCTTGAAAGAACGGTAGCGACAGGACTGCACATGGACAATCCCGAAAGGGCGCGCATATTGCAGGGCATGACACAGGCATCTGACATTCTGATCGTGGGCGGCGGGTTGAACGGCCCGGCTTTGGCATTGGCTCTGGCACAAACCGGACATTCGGTCACAGTGATTGATGCGCTGGATGAGAAGGTCCGCAAGAATGCGGCGTTCGACGGGAGAGCCTATGCCCTGGCCTTGGCATCACAGCGCTTGTTGGCTGCCATCGGCGTCTGGGACCGTGTTGCGGAACACGCCCAACCGATGCTGGAAATCAAGGTCACGGACGGTCACGCAGGTACAGGCCCGTCACCGTTTTTCATGCATTTCGACCATGCCGAAATAGAAGAAGGTCCGATGGGGTATATGGTCGAAGACCGTCACCTGCGCCGCGCCTTTATGGACGCTATGGCCGAAGAGCCCCGCATCACTCAGCTGAGTGGCAAGACTGTTGTGTCGCAACAAGCCGACACCACTGGAGTAACCGTGACGCTGGACGATGGTTCGACGATGAACAGCAGACTGCTGATCGGGTGCGACGGTCGCCGCAGCGGCACTGCGGACCGCGCAGGTATCAAGCGCACCGGTTGGGATTATGGCCAGACCGCACTTGTCTGCGCCATTGAACACGAGCTGCCGCATCACGGCATTGCCCATCAATTCTTCATGCCGCCGGGCCCCTTGGCGATTCTGCCGCTGACCGGCAATCGCAGTTCCATTGTATGGAGCGAACGCACCGAGGCCGCGCACCAGATCAACGCCCTGCCCGAGGATGAGTATCTGCAAGTGCTACGCCCGCGGTTTGGCGATTTCCTCGGTGACATCCACCTGGCTGGTGATCGTTTCACCTATCCTTTGAACCTGACCATCGCCAATTCCTTTATCGCTGATCGTCTGGCACTGGTCGGGGATGCTGCCCACGGGATGCACCCGATTGCCGGTCAGGGCCTGAACGCCGGTTTGCGTGACGTCGGCGCGTTGGCAGAGGTTCTGACCTTGGCAGGACGGCGCGGCGAAGACATCGGATCGCTTATGGTGCTGGAACGCTACCAGGAATGGCGCAGGTTCGACACCGCAGCTCTTGCGATGGCAACGGATGTCTTCAACAAACTGTTCTCAAACGACAACCCGTTGCTGCGCATTGGGCGCGACGTTGGTATGGGAATTGTCGGCGCACTGCCGGGGTTGCGGCGCGGTTTCGTCCGCGAAGCAGCGGGTTTGACCGGGGATTTGCCCAAGCTGTTGCAAGGGCAGCCAATTTAGTCCAGCTGCCGTGCCTCGTCGACCAACATGACCGGAATGCCGTTGCGGATGGGAAAAGCCAGACCTGCGGCCTGTGACACAAGCTCCTGCCTTTCGGCGTCATAGCGCAGGGTCGTTTGCGTCTGCGGGCAGACCAGAGCTTCGAGCATACGGCGATCAAAGGCGTGTTCAGGGTCAGTCATTGCAGTTTTTCCTCATTCGATCCGCCTCGCATTGCGAATTCTATCAATGTCATCAGCGTCTCGCGCCGTGTGCGCAGGCAAGGGGCCTCTAACAGGGCCTGTTTATCTTCCGGGTCAAAGTCCAACAGCATGGACAGTGAGTTTACCAGCAATTCATCCTCGGCATCTTTCAGCGAATCCCAGTCAGTGGACAATTGCCGTGACGAAAAGAAACGTTCCAGCAAAGCCAGGAACTTGGTGCGATTGAACCTGTCGTCGTGTTCGGCCTTGCCAAGATCCCTGTCAAAGCCGTCCCACGAGACTTCGCATCGCCGATATGGCGTGAAAGCGTCCAGCTCTGACACCACCCGGAACCGGGACACACCGGTCAGCGTGATCAGATACCGACCATCTTCCGTTTCGGAAAACTGGGTCACGCGCCCGACACACCCGATGCGGTGCAGTTTGTTCTCATCATGGGCCGAAGGATTTGGCTGGACCATCGCGATCAGCCGTTCCTTGGTCTTGAGGGCATCGTCCAGCATCTGCAAATAGCGGGGCTCGAAGATGTGAAGCGGCAAGCGCGAGCGGGGCAACAACAGCGCCCCGGGCAAGGGGAAAACGGATACGGTGTCCGGCAAGTCGGCGGGATGCATCATGTCCCAATTCTAGCTCTGATCAGAAATTAGGCAAATATCATCGAGCTGAGTTTGCGGCGACCATTCAGAACGATCGGGTCATTGGGCTTGAGCGCGTCGAAGATCGTGAAAAGCTGGGTCTTGGCGGCCCCGTCATCCCACTCACGATCCCGGCGGAACAATTCCAGCAATTGCGCCACGGCTTCTTCCACTTCGCCGTTCGCGTGCAAGGCCTGCGCCAGGTCAAACCGGGCCTGAAGATTTTCGGGGTCTGCTTCAACGACCGCTGTCAGATCCGCCACCGGACCTGCATCAGCCGCCTGCTTGGCCAGCTGCAATTGCGCATGCGCAGCCTCGACCTCGGCCGAGTTGGATATTTCGGCGGGTGCACCGTTCAGGATGGCCTCGGCATGTTCCAGATCGCCAGTGGCGATATGTGCCCGCACCAGCCCGCCATATGCTGCCGCGTGGTTCGGGTCTTCGCCAAGAATGGCGGCAAAAGTCTGCGCAGCATCTGCCGCGGCGCCGTCGCTCAGCATTTCTTCGGCGGCAACTACGGCGTCATCCAATTGGCCGCCCGGGCTTTCCCCACCTGACGCCTCGATCACGCGATCCACGAAAGCCTTGATCTCGGACCCCGGCAGCGCGCCCTGAAAACCGTCCACGGGTTGCCCTTTAAAAAACGCGTAGACCGTTGGAATCGACTGGATGCGCATCTGCGAGGCGATCATCTGTGCCTCGTCCACGTTGATCTTGACCATCTTCACCGCGCCTTTGGCGGCGGTAACCGCGTCTTCCAGCATTGGGCCCAGCGTCTTGCACGGGCCGCACCAGGGTGCCCAGAAGTCAACGATAACAGGCGTTTCCTGCGAGGCTTCGATCACATCGACCATGAAAGTGGCCTCGGTCCCGTCCTTGATCAGATCGGTGGCTGGGGCGGCTGCGCCGTTCAGGATGTCCATGGCAATCACTCTTTCGTTCGAACTTGCGCTCTATATGCAATCGCTTGTCGCAGAAACCAAGGGCAGAGTTTCAGTTCAAATGTCGAAAGTCGCAAAGACCGGCGCATGATCGCTGGGCTTTTCCCACCCACGCGCGTCGCGCAGAATGCGACTGGAATGGCCCGCGTTTGAAATATCGGGCGTGGCCCAGACATGATCCAGCCGCCGCCCCTTGTCTGCCGCATCCCAGTCGCGGGCCCGGTAGGACCACCAGCTGAAAAGCTGCCCTTCGGGAATATCCTGCCGGGTGATATCGACCCAACCACCTGCGTCCTGGGTCTCGGCCAGATGTTCCACTTCGATCGGAGTGTGCGAGACGACCTTGAGCAATTGTTTGTGCGACCAGACGTCATCCTCACGCGGGGCAATGTTCAGATCGCCGACGAGGATGGATTTTTCCGGCTTTTCCGCGTGGAACCAATCGCGCATGTCCGTCAGATAGTCGAGCTTTTGGCCAAATTTCTCATTCACTTCACGATCCGGCACATCACCGCCAGCGGGGACATAGAAGTTGTGGATGGTCACACCATTCTCCAACCGACCGGCTATGTGGCGCGCGTGACCGAGATTTGCGAAATCCTTGTCGCCCACCTCTTCTATTGGCAGGCGGGACAGGATGGCGACGCCATTATATCCTTTCTGGCCACGGGCAATCATGTGGGTATAGCCCAGCGCCGCGAACCCTTCGGTCGGAATCTTTTCAACCGGAGACTTGCATTCCTGCAAACACAGAACATCCGGCGCCTCTTCTTCCAACAGTTTCAGCACGATTGGTTCGCGCAGTCGGACCGAGTTGATGTTCCAGGTGGCAAGGGTGAAGGGCATGGCGAGGATTCCTCTGTCGCGATTTGGCGAAGGTTAACGCGGTGGGGGATGGGGTACCATCAGAAAAGAAAATCTAGGACGGGTGGCTTTCATTTTGGGGGGCATCATCGCAAATCTCGTACCAGTCCGGTTTTTCCGAAACAAATTCGTGAAACTGAACTTTCTGCTCTAACCCGGTATCCAGTGCATTTGCTGCGATTGGAAAACTATCTGCTTCTGAAATGATTTCGCCCAAAGATGTCCCGCATTTCGTGCAGAAACACCTGCCGTATTTGTAGGGCGGATCGGGCTGGTGCAGCGTTACGTTTTCCCTGCCCCGAACCCACACCAAGTCTTCTTTGTTGACAAATACGACTGTGCTGGCCCCGGCTTTTCTGCATCTTGAGCAGTGGCAGGTTCCCATCACGGATGGTTGAGACTTCAGGTTAAACTTCACCGCCCCGCACAAACAGCTTCCTTCGATCATCACGCGCTCCTCCAACCTTTCGCGAGAAATAGAACATTACAGGAACACGCAAGGTTTCGCAACGCCTGTGACGGTACAGGCGGCACATGATTTCGTCCTTCAGAAAAGAAAAAAGCCGGGCCATTCGGCCCGGCAGTCCAACAGGGAGGTGCATGTCATAACCCGGACATGCGCGGGTTGGGAGTAACCTAATTATGAGTACAGGGTATCACTTTGATCCAAGTCAATCCACACCCAGTTAAGACACCAGCCTATATCCACCGGATTCTGTGACCAAAAGGCGCGCATTTGACGGATCGGGCTCAATCTTCTGACGCAGGCGGTAGATGTGGGTTTCCAGCGTATGCGTTGTAACACCAGCATTATATCCCCAAACTTCGTGAAGCAGCACATCCCGCGCCACCACGCCGTCGGTCGAGCGGTACAGGAATTTGAGGATGTTGGTTTCCTTCTCGGTCAGGCGGATTTTTCTGTCCTCTTCCGTGATCAGCATCTTCATCGCCGGTTTGAACGTATAGGGGCCAAGTACAAATACTGCGTCCTCGGATTGTTCATGCTGGCGAAGCTGCGCACGGATGCGTGCCAGAAGCACCGGGAATTTGAATGGTTTCGAAACATAGTCATTCGCGCCGGCATCCAGGCCCAGGATCGTATCGGCATCGCTGTCATGACCGGTCAGCATCAGGATCGGGCTTTTGACACCCTGTTTGCGCATGAGGCGACACAGTTCGCGCCCGTCGGTATCCGGCAGACCCACATCAAGAATGACCAGGTCATAGATCGCTTCGCGCGCGCGCTCCATGGCAGAGTGACCGTCTGACGCCTCAAACACGTCAAAGTCTTCGGTCATGACAAGTTGCTCGCTGAGCGCCTCGCGCAGGTCCTCGTCATCGTCCACCAGCAGGATTTTCTTGAGTTGAGCCATTTCCCGGTCCTCCAAACGCTTTTCCATCACTTGCGCGTGGAATATGCAATCAACAAGATTTGCTGCAACCGTTTCACGCCTTCGTGTCAGAGTTCGCGGAAATGTTTCACATTTCCTTTCGAAAGGGCTAGGAGAAAGATTGAGCGTTATAGGGTAACATTGATGAGTCTCATCCCCGATATCACGGAACTTCTCGCCCGGGCCCGGGCCGATCTGCGCATGGGCGTTCCCGTTGCGCTGACCGATGACAGTGGCTTCAGCGTGCTTGCGGTTTCTGCCGAAACGCTCAGCCCGCAGCGTCTGGCCGACCTGAAAAAACTAGGGAATCCGGTGGTGGCCATAACTGGGCGACGTGCTGAAACCCTGAAAGCGCGGGCGTACGACGGGGATCTGGCGCGGGTTTCGATCCCGGCGGATGCAGATATCGCATGGGTACTGGCGGTTGCTGATCCTTCCGACGATCTGAACGCGCCCATGAAGGGCCCGTTGATGACCGAGCGGCACGGCAATGCCAATCTGCACCGTATCGCAATTGCATTGGCCAAATCCGCGCGCATCCTTCCCGCTGTGGTCGTGGTACCTGTCGAGGACGGCAGGGCATTTGCCGCTTCGCACGGTTTGACCTGCATTGATCACACGCGCGCCACGCCTCATCTGGCGGATCGCAGTACTTTGCACGAAGTCGTCGCGGCCCGCCTTCCGATGGAGGTGTCCGAAGCCGGGCGGTTACACGTCTTCCGACCTGAAGACGGTGGTGAAGAGCACTACGCCGTCGAGATCGGGCGCCCGGACCGCGACAAGCCTGTGCTGGCCCGATTGCATTCTGCCTGTTTCACCGGCGATCTGATGGGAAGCCTGAAATGTGACTGCGGCCCGCAACTCCGCGGTGCCCTGGCACAGATGGGGGCAGAAGGTGCAGGCGTTCTTCTGTATCTGAATCAGGAAGGGCGCGGTATCGGTCTGGCGAACAAGATGCGCGCTTATTTCCTTCAGGATCAGGGTTTTGACACCGTTGAGGCGAACCACAGGCTGGGTTTTGAGGATGACGAGCGTGATTTTCGGCTTGGGTCGGACATATTGAAATCGCTGGGTTTCAACTCTGTCCGCTTGCTGACCAACAACCCGGCCAAAATCGCCATGATGGAACGGACAGGTATCGCAGTAACCGAGCGTGTCCCTCTGAAGGTTGGCGAAACCTCTCACAACCGGGGATACCTGGCGACCAAGGCCAAGAAGTCAGGGCATCTGCTTTGACCCCAAACGATCTTGTTCTAACCCCACGCGGCATCCGGTTTCTTGGCAGGATGTTTCCCTGTTCCGTGGGCAAAGGCGGGTTGAGCAACGCAAAACGCGAAGGCGACGGCGCGACCCCAACTGGACATCATCGAATCGTCGGCATGCTATACCGGGCCGACCGAATGGCCGCCCCCAGCAAATGGGCCCGCGCCATTGGCCCGCGGGACTTGTGGTCTGACGACGTGTCTGAAAGCAGATACAACCACATGGTCAGCGCACCCTATGCATTCAGCCATGAAAAGTTGCACCGCGCCGACCCGTTATACGACCTGATTCTGTTAACCGACTGGAACTGGCCAAACGCCGTTCCGGGCAGGGGATCGGCCATTTTTCTGCACCAATGGCGCAGACCCGGCTATCCAACCGAAGGCTGTATTGCCTTTCGCCGGGACCATCTGCACTGGATATCACAGCGCATTGCCCCCGGATCATGGCTGATCATTCCTGAGGTTTAACCCGTTCGCCAAAGATGGCCGAGCCAACACGGACGTGGGTTGCGCCCAAAGCGATGGCCTGTTCGAAATCGTGACTCATCCCCATAGACAATCCATCAAGCCCGTTGGTTGCAGCGATTTTGGCCAATAGCGCAAAGTGCAAAGCAGGCTCTTCATCGACCGGAGGAATGCACATCAATCCACGCACGGGCAGATCCAACGACCTGCACTCGGCAATGAAACCGTCCGCGTCCGCAGGAAGGATACCGGCCTTTTGGTCTTCCTCACCGGTGTTGACCTGAATGAACAGGTCCGGGCAGTTTCCCATTTCCTGTGCCAAACGCGCCAGTGTCTTGGCCAGTTTGGGTCGATCTACCGAATGGATCGCATTGCACAGTTCCATTGCGTGACGAGCCTTGTTGGTCTGCAACGGGCCAATGAGGTGCAGATCAATACCCTCGAACTGTTCTTTGAAAGCGGGCCACTTGATTGCCGCCTCCTGCACGCGATTCTCGCCAAAACATCTGTGCCCTTGCTCTAGAACTGCCTGCACCCTGTCATTCGGCTGCACT
Source organism: Ruegeria sp. SATB027 (assembly GCF_059613825.1). Classification (NCBI taxonomy): domain Bacteria; kingdom Pseudomonadati; phylum Pseudomonadota; class Alphaproteobacteria; order Rhodobacterales; family Roseobacteraceae; genus Ruegeria; species Ruegeria sp. SATB027. The sequence goes on along the minus strand of NZ_JBXWTH010000049.1, from coordinate 68,934 downwards.
TTGGACACGGCAATCAGTTTGACGGAACCTGCCGGTCGGTTCGACTTGGCTTCGGCTTTGGCGATACGTGCGGTGACGTCTTGCAACGACATAAGACCCTCATCCTGTTTTGGAGCAGGAAAACACCAAGTCGGCGCAAAAGAAAAGGGCGAGTCCGAAGACCCGCCCTTAAACCTTGCGGTTCAGATCAGCTTAGAAGTTGAACTGAGCACCGAAGTCAGCAACCAGCGTCGAGTCTGCGCAGCTGTCACAGTCGTTGACACCGATACCACCGCGCAGCGATGCACCGCCGCCCAGGTCGTAGATCGCACCAAGAGCAACCTGCTGAGTGTCAGCAGACGCATTACCGTCACCGTAGGTGAACAGCAGGGTGGTTGCAGCGCCCAGGTTGTAGGCAGCCGACAGACCCCATGCAGTACCGTCTGTCGAAGCAACTTCAGTTGCGTCGTCAGCAACAAACAGTGTACCCGAGAAGTCGCCCCATTCGCCACCCAGGGTCAGAACGGTCAGGCTCGGATCGCTTTGACCAGCAACGGTCGAGTCGGTCTGACCGTAAGCCAGAGCGGCAGTGATGTTGTTGAAGGTGTAGGTTGCGCTGATATCCCAGCGGTCTGCACCGTTGATGCCGTCTGTGTCGTAGGACGCGCCGAATGCGAAGTCACCAACAGCGTACTGGAAGAACACAGCGTTCGAACCTGCGCCGGTCGACGAGTAACCCAGGAAGCTGTAGTCAACGCCCGAATACTGACCTGCGAACAGTTCCAGACCTACTTCGTTGCCGTAGTAGTTTGCCAGGTTGTCGAAGGCACCTGCGACGTTACCCGCGTCAACACGCAGACCACCGTAGATGACCGAGAAGCGTGCGCCGTTCAGGCCAGCGGTGTTTGCTTCGCCTGTGCTGCTGTCTTCGTCAGCTTGCAGACGAACACGGCCTTCAAAGCGAACGCCACCATCGGTTTCGGTGCTGCCGTCGATGTTCAGACGGAAACGCGATACCAGAATGGTGTCGTCTACGTTAGGTGCAGTCGAACGATCTTCACGGTAGCCAATACCAAAACGGCCATAACCGCTGAAGTTAACTTCAGCTGCTGCAACGCCTGCGGTCGCGATCAGCGCCGTAGTTGCGAAGAGAACTTTTTTCATCTTGTTTCCCTCGGTTTCAAAAGAGTTATCTACTCGACACATGCCTCGGCACATGTCTCAGCACGGACACCGTTTCGCTCTTTTTGCCCCCTTTGCGCAAGCTTGGCATAAAGGCGGAAGAGTCATTGAGGTCAAATTGGTGCAAGGATGCCACAGTCAGTTTTCGCCCTGATGCAGCTGATACACTTACATTTCAGAAGAATGGACTTGTTGCAGCGGGGGTCCTTGGCTAGGAGTATCCCCTGAATACTGTAGAACAAGTGAAACAGGACCTGTTTACAATGCGCCTGCCGACGATTTTGGGAATGATCCTGCTGACCGCCGCTCTTTCGGCATGTGGGCAGAATCGAAACACTTCGACAACGTACTCCCCCAACCTCGCTGGCGGCAATTCGGACGAACAGGAGCTGAATGATCCCGAGCGGACAACAATCTGGGATATTTTCGACCGCAGCACCGCCGAACAGACCACAAACGTAAACCGGTATCTGTGGGCGGCTTCACTGGATGTACTGAGCTTCCTGCCTGTGCAGGAGGTTGATCCGTTTACCGGTGTAATCGTAACGGGTTACGGCACACCTCCGGGCGGCGGCCGATCCTACCGGGCTACTGTTCATATCAGCGATCCGGCGCTTGCCGCGCGCTCGTTGTCGGTTGCGCTGCAATCGAGCGGAGGGGCCCCGGTAAGCGCTGCAACATCCCGCGCAGTCGAGGATGCGATTCTGTCGCGCGCCCGACAGCTACGCATAGCGGACAACAAGTTCTAGCAACCCGCCGAAAATCACAATATTACCGCGCCGGGTTCCTACCCGGCGTTTTCATTCACGAAGGACCGCAAAATGTCGCGCTACTCGGCCACCGAAATCGAAGCAAAATGGCAAGAGGCCTGGGACAAGGCCGGGATCTTCACCGCCAACCACAAGGCGGACAAGCCGAAATACTATGTGCTTGAGATGTTTCCCTACCCGTCTGGCCGAATCCATATGGGGCATGTGCGCAACTACACGATGGGTGACGTCATCGCGCGGCACAAATTGGCGACGGGTCACAACGTGCTGCACCCGATGGGCTGGGATGCATTCGGGATGCCTGCGGAAAATGCCGCGATGGCTATCGGGGGTCATCCGAAGGACTGGACCTACAGCAACATCGCAGACATGCGCGATCAGATGAAACCACTTGGCCTGTCCATCGACTGGTCACGTGAGTTCGCGACCTGCGACCCCGAGTATTACGGCCAACAACAGGCGCTGTTCCTCGATATGCTTGATGCCGGGCTGGTCTATCGCAAAAACGCTGTGGTGAACTGGGACCCGGTCGATATGACCGTTCTGGCCAACGAGCAGGTTGAAAATGGTCGTGGCTGGCGTTCGGGCGCATTGGTAGAGCGGCGCGAACTGACCCAGTGGTTCTTCAAGATCTCGGACTATTCCGAAGAATTGCTGGACGCGCTGGACACTTTGGACAACTGGCCCGCCAAGGTGCGCCTGATGCAGGAGAACTGGATCGGCAAGTCGCGCGGTCTGCAATTCGGCTTTGAACGCACTGATGGCGGAGAGCCGATCACCGTTTATACAACCCGCCCCGACACGCTGCTGGGCGCATCTTTCGTTGGCATCTCGCCCGATCACCCGATCGCAAAACAGCTTGAGGCCGAAAACCCCGAAGTGGCTGAATTTGTGGCCGAATGTCGCAAAGGTGGCACCACGGAAGAAGCCATCGAAACTGGCGAAAAGCTGGGCTTTGATACAGGCATCAAGGTCAAGCACCCGCTGGACCCGAGCTGGGAACTGCCGGTCTGGATCGCCAATTTCATCCTGATGGATTACGGCACTGGCGCAATCTTTGCCTGCCCTGCACATGACCAGCGCGACCTCGACTTCTGCCGTAAGTACGGCCTGCCTGTGGTCGATACCTTCTTTGCGCTGCATGACGACACGCCGGTCGACAAAATTGCATTCGTCCCGCCGAAAACCGAGAAAGTTCGCTGGGTGAACCATTTTGCAGGTTTGACCGAAGCGACAGGTGACGAGGCGATCAACGCCACCGTCGATTTTGCTGAAAAAGCGGGTTGGGGCGAGGGTGTCACCAAATACCGTCTGCGCGACTGGGGCCTCAGCCGTCAGCGCTATTGGGGGTGTCCGATTCCCGTCGTGCATTGCGAAAGCTGCGGTGTGGTGCCCGAGAAGAAGGAAAACCTGCCGGTCCGCCTGCCCGACGATGTGACATTCGACAAACCCGGCAATCCGCTGGATCGACACCCGACCTGGCGCGATTGCGCCTGCCCGTCTTGTGGCGCACCGGCCAAGCGCGAGACCGACACGATGGATACCTTCGTCGATTCGTCGTGGTATTTCGCCCGTTTCACCGCTCCGCGTGCGGAAACACCCACCGATCTGGACGAGGCCGAATACTGGATGAATGTCGACCAGTATATCGGCGGCATTGAACACGCGATTCTGCACCTGCTGTATTCACGCTTCTTCGCGCGGGCAATGAACCTCACCGGTCACTTGCCCCAAAAGGCCATCGAGCCGTTCGACGCGCTGTTCACACAAGGCATGGTGACGCATGAGATCTACCAGACGCGCGACGCCAACGGACGGCCGGTCTATCACCTGCCCGAGGATGTGACCGACGGCAAACTGGCCGATGGTACTGAGGTCGAAATCATCCCTTCGGCCAAGATGTCGAAATCCAAGAAAAACGTGGTCGATCCAGTCAGCATCATTTCTGCCTTTGGGGCCGACACGGCCCGCTGGTTCGTGCTGTCCGATTCGCCACCCGAGCGAGACGTGGAATGGACGGCGGCAGGGGCCGAAGCCGCCTATAAGCATCTGAATCGCGTTTGGAACCTATGCGACAGGATCGGCGCTATGGACGCCAATGCAGCGGGCGAAGGCGATGAGGACCTGTTGCGCGAGATGCACAAAACCATCCGCGACGTGACATTGGGTGTCGAAAGCTTTGGTTTCAACGCCGCCATCGCCAAGCTTTATGCTTTCACCAATACACTGGCAAAATCCAAGGCCGGTGCGGCGGCTCAGAAACAAGCGATCAAAACTCTGGCCCAGTTGATGTCACCGATGACACCACATCTGGCGGAAGATATCTGGGCGCATCAGGGCGGTGAGGGCCTAGTGGCTGTCGCCCCATGGCCCGTCGCAGATGAGGCGATGCTGGTTGATGACACCGTCACCCTGCCGATCCAGATCAACGGCAAGCGTCGCGCGGAAATCAGCGTTCCGAAAGATATGGACAAAGCCGAGGTTGAAAATATCGCGCTCAGCACCGAAGCTGTCCAAAAGGCGCTGGATGGCAACGCGCCGAAAAAAGTGATCGTTGTTCCGGGCCGGATTGTGAATGTCGTTGTTTGATCGCAGAACATTGCTTGTGATGCCGCTGGTACTGGCTGCCTGCGGCTTCCAACCGGTTTATGCTCCGGGCGGGTCGGGCTCTGCCTTGTTCGGTCGGGTGGCGGTATCTGCGCCAAATACCGTCGAAAGCTATCTTCTGGTTCAGAACCTTGAACACCAACTGGGCCGCAGCGCGGGATCTGTCAGCGATTACACTCTGGATGTTCAGGTCTCGACCGAAATCCGCGGCGCGGCCATCACCACGACGAACGAGACAACGCGGTACACGATTGATGGACGGGCGCAATACGCGTTGAAATCCAACGAAACCGGGCAAGTCGCGGCGTCCGGCACCGTAACCGATTTTGTGGGCTATTCTGCTTCGGGTTCCACCGTGTCGACGCTGGCTGACGAACGCGATGCGAAAGAACGCCTGATGGTGATCCTGTCCGGGCATATCGTGAACCGCCTGTATTCAACACCGGGCTTGTCCAAATGAAGTTGAGCCCGCGCGAGGCTGACGGGTATTTCGCCAAGCCGGATGCGGACAAGACCGGGCTGCTGATCTATGGTGCGGATGCCATGCGGGTGGCGCTTAAGCGGCAACAGGTTCTGGCCGCACTGCTTGGTCCCGGCGCGGAAGAGGAAATGCGCCTGACCCGCCTGCTGGGTGGTGATTTGCGCGGCGATCCGGCGTCTCTGCTGGACGCTGTCAAGGCAGTTGGGTTTTTCCCTGGCCCGCGTGCGGTGTTTGTGGAAGACGCCACCGAAACCGCCGCGCCTGCGATTCTGGCCGCGCTTGAAGATTGGGTCCCCGGCGACGCTCAGATCATCGTGACGGCTGGTCAGCTGAAACCGAACTCGAAAATCCGCAAAGCGTTCGAGGGGCATCCTGCGGCATATGCGATAGGCATTTATGACGACCCGCCATCGCGCGCAGAGGTCGAGCGGGTTCTGACCGAAGCGCATCTGAAAAGCATTCCCCGCGATGTCATGTCTGCCATCAGCGAACTGGCCAACAGTCTCAGCCCCGGTGACTTCACCCAAACCGTTGAGAAACTGTCGCTTTACAAGCGTGGTGACAACTCTGAGCTGACCATGGAAGACATCGAAGCCTGCGCCCCGCGTTCGACCGAGGCGGCGCTTGACGACGTGCTGAACGTGGTGGCCGAAGGCCGCACCGGTGAGATCGGGCCGCTGATCCGGCGGTTGCAGGCACAAGGCACCAACGGGGTAACCCTGTGCATTGGGGCAACCCGGCATTTCCGCACACTTTATGCTTGCGCCTCGGATCCCGGTGGTGCTGCGCAGGGTATCGGTAAGTTGCGTCCGCCAGTTTACGGGAAACGCCGTGACCGTATTCTGCGTCAGGCACAGGGCTGGGGGGCGCCCAAGCTGCAAACTGCTCTGACCGTTCTGACGGATATCGACCTCTCCCTGCGATCCGCCGGACAGACAGCCCCTTCAATGGCACTGGTCGAGCGCGCAATGATTCGTCTGGCGATGCTTGCGCGGTCGCGCTGAGTTATCTGACCTGATCCAGCCTATCGGCAGCAGCCCGACCGGCCCAGCGACCCGTGGCAAGACAGGCCGTCAAAAGATAGCCCCCGGTTGGCGCTTCCCAATCCAGCATCTCACCTGCGCAGAATACACCCGGAATGGTTTTCAGCATCAACCCGTCATCCAACGCGGATCGTTTCACGCCGCCTGCCGTCGAAATGGCCTCATCCATCGGTCGCAGCCCCGCGTGCAGGATTGGCAGTTTCTTGAGAACCTCCACTTCGCCGGGCAGCGGCAACTGACTGCGTTTTGCCATCTCGTGAAACACGGCAATCTTCTGCGGTGACAGGTTCAACGATTTTCTCATCCATTGCGAAAGCGTGGTTTTCGACTTCCTGGACGACCATCTCGCCCGCAAGGATTGAAGGTCCAGATCAGGTGCCAGATCGACATAAAGTGGCTGCCCTTTGCGCAAAGCAGGGGTGAGGGTGTAAAGCCCGCCTCCCTCCAGCCCGGTTGCCGAGATTGCGGCCTCACCGCGGCTACCCAGGTCACCGGCCATCCACCGAACCGATTTCAGCGCCGCCCCGAAATGTGGCTGCATATGAGGGCTCCAGTCCACAGACAGGGCTGAATTCGCAGGTTCGAACCATGCCAGTTCCACGCCCCTGCCGGACAAGATTTGCGCCCACTGACCATCCGACCCAAGGCGGGCCCAGCTTGCCCCGCCCAGCGCCAGCACGGTTACAGAAGCAATCAGGTTTTGCGGCCCGTCCGGGGTCTCAAATACCAGCGCATCAGCTTCCCAACCTTTCCATCGCCAACGGGTTTTGATCTCAACCCCTGCTGCGTCCAGTCGCGCAAGCCATACGCGCAACAAGGGCGACGCCTTCATGGCCTCGGGAAATACCCGCCCGGTGGAGCCCGTGAATAATGTCTGGCCCAATCCACGCGCCCAGTGCTGCACGGCTTGCGCATCAAAGGCGGTGATCATCGGGCACAACCAGTCCGCCGCATTGGCATACGACCGCATCAGTGTCTCAGGCGGTTCGTCCTTTGTCAGGTTCAGCCCCGATTTACCTGCCATCAGAAATTTGCGCGCAACCGAGGGCTTGGCTTCGGCAACCAGTACGGAATGCCCGGCCTCGGCCAGTTGCTCGGCCGCCATCAACCCTGCGGGGCCTGCTCCGATCACCACTGCCTGCGCCATTCGCACCCTCTTGCCTTCGCCGTCCATCGACGCAAGTTTCAAACCATCATGGCGAACAACGATCCGATCTGCCCGCTCTGTGACCGCCCGATCCCCAGTGGGGGTGGCAGCCTGCATCATCTGATCCCAAAACTCAAAGGAGGCAAGGGCGGACCCACCGTTCTTCTGCACCAGATTTGCCACAAAGAGGTCCATGCCACCCTGACCGAGGCCGAACTGGCGCGCAGTTACAACACGGTCGCAGCCTTGCGCGCGCATCCCAGGCTTGAGAAATTCCTGATCTGGGTGCGTAAACGCCCACCCGGATTTCGGTCGAAAGTCCCGGGCAAGCGACGCAACAGGTGATCAGCCCGGCAGGACCGGATCGCCAAAGGCGTCTTTCAAAGGTGCGGCCAACCCCTCGACTTCTATTCCCCGGTAATCCGGTACGGGCGCAAACTGCGCACCCGCAAGATGCTGGAACTCCAATGTCGAATACGGTCGCTTCCACAACCATTCGCGATTCTCGACGGCCCACAGATCGGGGTTTGGAGGGGTTTCGTCGGTAAAGGCGTAGAAATGCAGATCAAAGCCATGGGGGGCCACCTCCTGCATCGACAGCAAGGACATACCTTGCGCGCGCCAAAACGCGTCTTCACCTGCGATATCACCGGTCCGAAGGGTTATCTGACCGATCCGGGCCTGCGCAAACGGAGCGTCCCGGTCCGCCGCCTGCGCCGGTTTGTTACCTTCGAAATCATGTTGCAGCAATTCGATGACAAACCCTTCGGGATCAGCCAGATGGCACATATACCCGATATCCAGAAACTGGCTCGGCGCGCTTACCGCAGTACCCAGCGCGCGCAGATGCGCTGCCGCAAGATCGACATCCGGCACGGTAATTCCGATCTTCCAATATCTTTGGCCCCGGTCATGGGTGTATCCGCCACCACCCGGCAACAGCAGAAGGTCCGCATCTTCCGAGTTGTAGCCGACGCGGTAACCTGACCCCTGCCGGTCAACCCGCATACCCAGAACGTCGCGATAGAATACGGCCAGTCCTTCCGGGTCAGCGACCCGTAACCGAACGGCCGAAATCCTCATGAACACATCCTTGCGATGTCCCTGGCGATAACGGGGTCAGCGTTCACGCTGTCTGCCACAAAGTCACGCGCGGTTTGCATCAGGTGATCGGGCTCGACGATCCGGTCAACCAGACCAAAGTCATACGCCTCTTGCGCGGTAATCTTCTGACCTGCCATCAGGATCAACTTGGTTCTGGCCGGGCCCACCAAAGCCGCCAGCCGTTTCGGATCGGACGGTTGCGGCAGGAACCCCAGCTTCATCACCGGATAGAAGAACTTGGCTGTTGGCACCGCAATGCGAAGGTCACAGGCCAAAGCCATGCCATTGGCCCCGCCAGCCAAAGTTCCGTTCAACGCGGCAATGGTCAGACAGGGCAATGCGGCGATGGCACCGGATAGTCTTTCCCAGACGTCAGAGGTGGCCAGACCGGCGCGCGCCTCGTCCAGATCGGCCCCCGCGCTGAACACTTTGCCCGCGCCCGTCAGGATCAGCGCCCGCGCGCTGGTTGCGGCCTCGGCAATCCCGACCAGTTCATTCAGCATCGCTCCGGTCAGGGCGTTTGCCTTTTCGGGATTGTTGATCGTAACGACCCATAGGCCATCCTCTTTCCTCAGGTCGATCATATCAACCCGACCCTTTTTCGGATGTCTTCCAGACGCAGCGAGATTTCCGTTCCCAAATACTCATCCGCGTCCTTGGAACACATCCACAACAAGGCACGTGCTGGCCAGTCTGCGGGAATATGCGCGTCCCAGTCCAGTTGACTGACCGGATTGATACCGCTTGCCTTGATGGACCGCTGCATATCCGTGGCAACCGTCCCCGGCGACAGCCCCATGGCGCGAATACCGTGTTGGGCTTCTTCCAGATGCAGGCATTCCGTCAGCATTTTTGCCCCGGCCTTTGACGCGCAATAATGGCTCCACGCCTCAACCGGGTTGGACGCCGCGCCGGACGAGACGGTCAGAATGCTTCCGCCCCCGGCGGCCCGCATCACCGGCAATGCCGCACGCATCCCGTAGAAAACACCTTTGAGGTTGATGTCGATGGCTTTGCTCCAGGCCTCAGGATCGGCGTTGGTAAGATGAAAGATCGGATCAATCACACCGGCATTGCCAATCAGAACATCCAGCCCACCGAACCGATCCACACATGTGGCCACAGCCTGCTCGACCTGCGCGAAATCGCTGACATCGCAGGCCAGCGCGATGGCCTGATCAACCAGTTCAGCGGCCAAGGCATCAATCTGATCTCGGCTGCGCGCCACCAATGCGACATTGGCGCCGGCTGCGGCAAAAACGCGCCCCGCTTCGGCCCCGATGCCACGGCTGGCCCCGGTGATCAGAACTGTTTTCCCCTGCATTCGCCTCTCCTCACGCATTGTTGTTGATCCCGGCAACAGCCGTAACGCGGAAACGGGGAAATGGTCCAGCCCTTGCCCCCTTGACGATAGGTGCCACAACCCCGACCATGCGCCGCAAATTGATCAAGAAGGGTTACCTTATGTCCGTTTTCTTCCACCGCAGCTGCGGTGCTGTTCTGGCTTACGCCGTTGCGACCCAGGGCGCGTTCGCCGACCTTACTGCAAATGATGTCTGGTCCGACTGGCAAAGCTATTTCACTTCAATGGGCTACACCGTTACAGGTGACGAAAGCATCACCGGTGACGTCACCACTATTTCGAACATGACACTTTCTTTGACCTTTCCGGAAGAAGACGGGCAGTTCCAGATGGTCATGCCTGAAATGACGCTGACCGAAAATGGTGACGGAACCGTTACCATCGGACTGCCCGAAAGCTTTCCCATGGATGTCACGGGAAAAGCCGATGATGAAGAGTTTGCAGCCAAAGTGATTTATTCGCACAGCCAACTGAACATGGTTGTTTCGGGTACACCCGAAGACATGACCTATGACTACACTGCTGACAAACTGGGCATTTCACTGGATTCGATTGAAGTCGATGGCGAACCGCTGCCGAACGAGGTTTTCAGCATCGCGGTCGAGGCAGGTGATCTGGCCGGTCGGTCGCGGATGCAAATCGGCGAACACCGAAACATCACCCAGACATTCAACAGCGATACACTGACCTATGACCTGAACTTTCAGGATCCGGAAAACGGTGAAAGCGGGCTGATCAATGGCCAACTGGGCCAACTGGCCTTTGAAGGCGAAAACGTGATCCCGCTGGATTTTGACATGTCTGATCCGCAGGCGTTTTACCAAGCGGGTTTCGCCTTTGATGGCACGTTTACCTATGCATCCGGCAGCACCGATCTGAGCGGGACCAGCGAAGGCCAGGCGTTCTCGATGAACAGCACCTCGGAGGGTGGACGCTTTGCCGCCAGCATCGACGCCGAGCGTATCGCCTATGACATCGCGCAGAACAGCACCAAACTGGCGGTTACAACAGCAGACCTGCCATTCCCGATCGAGTTGTCCATGGCCAGCGCAGGGTTGAATTTCGAATTCCCGATCCAGCAATCGGACGAAATACAGCCCTTCGCCTTTGGCCTCAACATGACCGATTTCACCATGTCTGATGTCCTGTGGGGCATTTTTGACCCGGCAGGCGCGCTGCCCCGCGATCCGGCGACAATTGCGCTGGACACGACCGGCACGGCAAAAGTTCTGATGAACATCTTCGATCCAGAAATCGACGTTGAGTCGGACGAAGCTCCGGGCGAGCTGCATTCGCTGAAAATCAGCCAGCTTCTGGTTTCGTTGGTTGGTGCCAAACTGACAGGTGATGGCGATTTCGCCTTCGACAATTCGAACACAGAAGAGTTTGGGGGAATGCCCAGCCCAAGCGGCGTGGCGAACCTGAAACTTGTTGGCGCCAATCAGCTGATCGATACGCTGATCGGCATGGGCCTCATTTCGGATGACGATGCGCTGGGCGCGCGGATGATGATGGGTCTGATGGCTGTCCCCGGCGATGAGCCTGACACCCTGAACTCGACCATCGAATTCACCGAAGACGGCCAGATTTTGGCGAATGGCCAGCGTATCAAGTGATACCTATCTGAAAGGGCCGCGCAGTGCGGCCCTTTCCATTCCTGGGAACCTTGTGCAAAACATGGTAGCGGCATGGATTAATCACGATCCACACAGCCCAATCCGGTCACAGGTCTTGCGGGGCGGGCAGTGCGAGGCTAGGTCCTTGGCAATCAACCCGGAGACCTCATGACCCGCACACCAGAAGAAATCAGCCAACAATTGCTCGATGTTGCTCGCCGGGCAGGCGCAGAGGCAGCAGATGCCATCGTTCTCGAAGGGTCCTCGGTCTCGGTCGATGTGCGGGGCGGCGCACTGGAACATGCGGAACGCTCGGAAGGCGCCGATCTGGGTTTGCGCGTGTTTTTGGGTAAACGCTCAGCCATTGTGTCCAGCTCTGACAGCCGCCCGGAAACCCTTGCGGCGATGGCCGAACGCGCCGTGGCCATGGCAAAAGAAGCGCCCGAAGACCCCTATTCCGGGCTGGCGGACAAAAGCCAACTGGCCAGTGACTGGGATATTCAGTCACTGGAATTGCTGGACACTGCCCCGGCCCCGTCCGCGGAAAGCCTGATGCAGGATGCGCTGACCGCCGAGGCCGCAGCACTGGCGGTAAAAGGCGTCACTCAGGTGTCGGATGCTGCTGCAAGCTACGGAACGCACCGGGTGCATCTGGCGGCTACAAACGGGTTTTCCGGTGGGTATGAGCGCAGCAGCCGATCCATCTCATGTGTTGCGATCTCGGGTGAAGGCACCGGGATGGAGCGCGACTATGACGGTGACAGCCGGACGTTTCAATCCGACCTGCGCGACGCGGCTGAGATTGGGCGCACCGCAGGGGAACGCGCTGTGCAACAGGTTGGCGCGCGCAAACCTGCGACCGGCAGTTTCCCGGTGTTGTTTGATGAACGTATCTCGTCTTCGCTGATCGGGCATCTTCTGGCCGCCAGCAATGGGGCCGCTATTGCGCGGGGCGCGTCTTGGCTCAAGGATTGTCTTGGGCAGGATGTTCTGCCCGCGCATCTGTCGCTGATCGAAGATCCGCACCGCCCGCGCATCTCAGGCTCGCGCCCATTTGATGCTGAAGGCTTGCCGACGCAGCGCCGGGTGATTGTGGAAAACGGTGTCCTGACAGGATGGACGCTGGATTTGTCGAGTGCCCGCAAGCTGGGCATGGGCTCCACGGGCAACGCTGCGCGCGGTGTGTCCGGCCCACCCTCGCCCAGCAACTGGAACCTGAGCCTGACGCAAGGGGCCCGCAGTCGCGAAGATCTGCTGCGCGATATGGGCACCGGTTTGCTGGTCACGTCCATGATCGGATCGACGATCAACCCCAATACAGGCGACTATTCCCGCGGTGCATCAGGGTTTTGGGTCGAAAACGGCGTGATCACGCATCCTGTCAACGAATGCACCATCGCAGGTAATCTGCGTGATATGTTGCGGCGGATCATTCCCGCCAATGACGCGCGCCCATATTTGTCGCGCGTGGTCCCGTCGCTGTTGATCGAAGGAATGACACTTGCCGGCAACTGATCTGCCCCTTCTGATTGAGGCCGCGATTGAGGCCGGCAAGATCGCTACACGCTACTCCGGAACGCAAGCACAGCGTTGGGACAAACCCGGTGGCGCCGGTCCGGTGACCGAGGCCGATCTGGCCGTCAACGCGATGCTGGAAGAAAAGCTGTGCACTGCGCGGCCGGGCTATGGCTGGCTCAGCGAGGAATCCGAGGATTCGCCCGAGCGGTTGAACCGCAGCAACGCCTTTATCGTCGATCCGATTGACGGCACCCGCAGCTTTACCGAAGGCGCGCGCACCTGGGCGCATTCGCTGGCCGTTGCAGTCGATGGCATTGTGACTGCCGCTGTAATCTACCTGCCGATGCGCGACTTGCTTTATGCTGCGGCGCAGGGTCAGGGCGCCACTCTCAACGGGCAAAAGATCACGACATCGAAAACGCCTGAGCTATTGCAATCGCAGGTTCTGGCCGCCAAACCAAATCTGGACGCACAGCACTGGCGCAATCAGAATGTTCCAGCCTTCCACCGCGCATACCGTCCCTCGCTTGCCTATCGCATGGCTCTGGTCGCGCAGGGGCGGTTCGATGCCATGCTGACCCTTCGCCCCAGCTGGGAATGGGATATTGCCGCTGGCGATCTGATCATCCGAGAGGCGGGCGGCGTCTGTTCAGACCGTTTGGGTCAACCGCTGATCTTCAACAATGCCCACCCCAGGCTGAATGGCGTAATCGCCGCCAGCACCGCGATCCACGGGCAACTGTGGGCTCAGCTGGACCCGATCGGGCCCGGAATCGGCGCATGAGAAAACCGCGCTCATTAAGCCTTGCCGCTTATCGGGTGCTGTCCTGGAGAATGCGGAACGGCGTTGGTGTAAAAACCGACCTGCCACGCCCCGAAGGCGAGGTCGTGTGGATGCACGTCACCACGCCAGACCGCCTGCGGGCGGTGAGTGATTTTTGCCGCCGGTTGCTTCAGTCCCGATCCGAGCTGCACTTTCTACTGACCGCCCCGCCGGACGCGGATCTGTCTGCCTGGCCGGAATGCAGCTTTCCCCTGATCAACCTGCCTCAGGAACAGAGCGGGGCCGCGCGTGACTTTATCGAATACTGGCGCCCAGGTATCGGGATTTGGTTCGGTGGTGATCTGATGCCCAACATCATAACCCGAGCTGATGAACAGGCCGTACCCTTGGTGTTGTTCGACGCCCAATTTACCGTTGCACTGTCCCGGAACGCGCGCTGGCTGCCAGACATAACCAGAGTGACCTTTAGCTGCTTTCGCAAGATACTGACTGCAAATTCTGAAACCGCCCGGCACATCCGGAGACTTGGCATCCCGTTTTCAACAGTCGAAGAATCGCCACCTTTGCGCATCAGCCCAAATCCAAGACCTTGGCCAGAAGACGAGCTGATCGAAACCAACCACACGCTGGCAGGGCGGCCTGTTTGGCTGGCTGCCTGGGTGCAGGACAAAGAGTTCATTTCGGTTCTGACAGCACATCGTCAGGCATTGCGCCTGTTGCACCGGCTGGTTCTGGTACTTCACGTCGCCGACGTTCACGAGGCTGCCCCCCTAAAACGGCGGCTGGAGACGATGGATTTACGCTGTGTCAACTGGGACGATGGTGGCTTGATCGAAGACAGCACGCAGGTCGTTCTGACTGCCGACCCCGAAAATCTGGGGTTGTGGCACCGGGTGTCGGCAGTGACGTTCATGGCCAGTTCACTGGAACGCGGCGCAGGTGGTCAGGACCCGTCCGACGCAATCGCGCTGGGGTCCGCCATAATTTCTGGACCATTCGTGCATCGCCATCACGAGCTTTACGCCCACCTTCAACAGGCAGGGGCAGCCAATGAGGTCAAGTCAGCAACCGAGTTGGGCGATGCCGTCGTACAGCTTCTGGCACCAGACCGCGCCGCTGACATGGCTTTGGCTGGATGGCAGATAATCACCGAAGGTGCGCCGCAGGCAGACACCCTCATCGAAATGGTGCAGGATATTCTGGACCAGCGGAGCGCAGATCATGCGGGCACCTGATTTCTGGAACACTCCTCCGGACCAGCCGGATCTGAGGGCGCGGCTGCTGACCCCGCTGGGGCGCTTATATGCCGCAGCGACAGCCCGCAGGATTGCCTCGAAATCAGGGGAAAATCCCGGTGTGCCCGTGATCTGCATCGGCAATCTGAATGCAGGTGGAACCGGGAAAACGCCCACCGTCATCTGGACCATCGAACAACTGGGTAATGCCTGGCACAAACCGCATGTCGTGACGCGAGGACATGGCGGGTCACTGGAAGGCCCGGTGCAGGTCGATCCGGGCAGGCACACCGCCGCCGAGGTGGGGGACGAGCCGCTGTTGCTGGCGATGTTTGCCGAGGTCTGGGTTGCCAAGGATCGGGCGGCGGGCGCGCGTGCAGCGGCCGCAGCGGGGGCAACAGTGATCGTTCTGGATGATGGCTTTCAGAACCCTTCGGTCGCCAAGGATTTCTCGATTATCGTTGTGGACGCCCAGCGCGGATTTGGAAACGGCTTATGCCTGCCAGCCGGTCCATTGCGAGAGCCCGTCGATACCGGCCTGCAACGGGCCGATCTTGTACTGTCCTTGGGGGAAGAAGCGGCACAAAAGGTATTTGCCAACAACTGGAAAGGCCGGTTGACCGTTCCTCATGTCACCGGGGCAGTCGAACCCCTGCAAACCGGTATGGATTGGTCGGAAACGCGTGCGTTGGCGTTTGCAGGCATCGGCTATCCCGAAAAGTTCTTCCAAACCCTGCGGCGGCTGGGTGTGGATCTGGTACGGGCCGAGGCGTTGGACGATCACCAGCCGTTGACACAAGCCCTAATGACCCGACTGGAAAACGAGGCGCGTTTGCTGGGCGCTCAGATGGTCACCACCGAAAAAGACGCCGTTCGCCTGCCCCCCGCTTTCCGAAGCAAGGTGATCACTTTGCCGGTTCGGCTTCAGATTTCAGACGCCGACAGGGTCAGGGACATGCTTTTGAAAGCCGCCCCTTCACCAAAGTAAACCAGGCTGGCCCCCGGCGGGGCCAGCTGGGGTCGAGTCAGCTGCCGAGCTCAGCTTCAATCAGCTTTTTGAAGTCCGCGTAGGACTGATTGTCGACTTTCTTGCCATTCACGATGAAGGACGGGGTCGCCTGAATTCCATCGCGTTCAGCGTTTTCCTGATACCATGCGGCCAATGTTCGCGCCTTGGTGCCATCCTGCAAACAGGCCTCAAGCTGGTCGCCATCAATACCTGCCAGACGACCGATCTTGCGCAGTTCATCGACGATCTCGGCAGGGCCACCTGCGCGCGTCCATTCTGCCTGACCTTCGTAAATCAGATCAGTGATGCCAAAGAATTTCTCGGGACCGGCGCAGCGGGCCACCATTGACGCCCACAGACCATAGCGATCAAAATAGACCTCACGATAGGTGAACTTGACCTTACCAGTATCAATGAAATCCTTCTTGAGCTGTTTATACGCGCTCTTGTGGAAATTCGCGCAATGCGGGCAGGTGTAGGATGCGTATTCGATGATTTCGACAGGCGCGCCCTCGGCGCCCTGAACCATATCAATGATGGTGGATGTATCCAGGTCCGCCTCTTGCGCCTCGGCGGCGCTGACTAGCGGAAAACTTGTGTTGGAATTTGACAGCGACACCCAATAGCCGCCTGCGGCCACGGCGACGGCCGCACAGATTACGGTTGCAATACGGCTCATTCTCAGCCCTTTCTCAGCGTTTCTGTTTGGATAAAACGTTGCGCCCAAGACGTTCAAGGGCCGCGCGCAAATCTTCATCATTTACACTGCGTGACACTTTGTCTGCCTCGGCTGCAATTTCAGGTGCAATCTCGGGTTTTGCTTGCTTCGGTTTATGGTCGAAACTGGCCTGCCCCTCGGCAAATCCGGTCGGAGCGGTCTGAGTAATGCGGACACGGCTGATGGCATTGTAACCGTAAACCGCGTTCACTTTACCACGCAGCTGTTCCTTCTGCATTTCCAGCATCGGGGCCTGCGGACCTGTGGTCAGAACGGTCAGGGTCGCGCCGAAACCACCTTTGCCATAGCCGACACTGACTGGGCGCGCGATAGCGGCGGTATCCTGACCCACGATCTCGGCCCAATGGGTCAACAGACGTGACACAGCAAAGCCCCGGCTTTCCCCGGCGCGCCTGATCTGGTCATTCAGCAAAGACGCGGTGCGCTTGAACCCGCGGGTTGACGAACGTCTGCGTTGCATCTGGTTTCCAACTCCTGCACCGCTATTGTAATAGGCAGAACACCGGGTGCCAGCGAAACCTGACAGGGAGACGAATAAAACTTGCGTGATTCCTTTGAATTCACCGTCAGCGCTGCGCTTCTGGAGTGGTATGACCACAACGCTCGCGCCATGCCATGGCGCACAGGACCGGCAGAGCGCGCCGCTGGGGTGCGCCCTGACCCTTATCGGGTCTGGTTATCCGAAGTGATGTTGCAACAGACGACTGTAGCAGCGGTGCGGGATTACTTTCTGCGCTTCGTGACACGTTGGCCTACGGTTCAGGCGCTGGCCGCCGCACCGGATGAGCAGGTCATGGGGGAATGGGCCGGCCTTGGGTATTACGCGCGTGCGCGCAACCTCTTGAAGTGCGCCCGCGTTGTGACGCGGGATCACAATGGTCAGTTCCCCGAAACTTATGATGCGCTGCTGAAATTACCCGGAATCGGCCCTTATACAGCTGCGGCAATCTCGGCCATCGCATTCGATCAGCCTGAAACGGTTCTGGACGGCAATGTCGAACGCGTCATGGCCCGATTTTTCGACATTGATGCGCCGCTACCCGGCTCGAAACCCCTGCTGAAGGAAAAAGCTTCAGCGCTGACACCCTCTTCTCGGCCCGGTGACTACGCACAGGCAGTCATGGATCTGGGGGCCACGATCTGCACGCCGAAATCCCCGGCATGTGGCATCTGCCCGCTGCGCGATCCATGCCAAGCGCGGTTTGCGGGAACACAGGCTGATCTTCCCCGAAAAAGACCGAAAAAGCCCAAACCCACCCGTCACGGTCACGTTTACATCGCGCGCATGCCAGATGGGGCCTTGCTGCTCGAGCGCCGACCGGACAAAGGTTTGCTGGGCGGAATGCTGGGCTGGCCCGGATCGGAATGGGCTGACGATCCGGTCGAGCACCCCCCGCTTGCGGCAGATTGGAAGATGGTGCCGGGCGAGGTGCGCCACACTTTTACGCATTTTCATCTGATTTTAAGAATCTGGACCGCAGAAACCACCGGTCAAGATGTTCCCGATCATCTGATCGCAGTGGGAAAGCACAGCTTCAAACCCAGCGACCTGCCCACGGTGATGCGCAAAGCCTATGATCTGTGGAAAGGGCAATAACACCGCTGTGCATTCCCTGGCCTCGCGGCTAGGCTGTCCCCATCTAGTAGGAGCACCAGAGATGAGCGCAACAGTCTCGTTGGCACGCTGGCAACCGGCATCACCCTTCTGGGTGTCCCTTCTGTTGATCCCACTGATCTGGTTCACTGCTTTCGCGGGCGGATGGTGGGTTCTGCTGATCCCGATCTCGACCTGGTGGGTCTTTGCCGTGCTGGACCGGATCACCGGGCTCAACGTGGGAAATGCGGACCCTGAGACGCCAGACGATGCTCTGCAACGGTATATCCTGCTGACCAAGCTTTGGGCACCCCTTCAGTTCCTTACCCTGTTTGGCCTGATCTGGTACGCGAGCCACGGCAGTCAGCTTTCGACGCCTGAGAAAATCGGCCTGTTCTTTGGCATGGGTGTTATCACGGGTACGGTCGGTATCAATTACAGCCACGAGCTGATGCATCAGAAAAGCCGTTGGGAACGCTGGCTGGGCGATATCCTTCTTGCCATGGTGCTCTATTCTCATTTCCGGTCCGAGCATCTGCTGGTCCATCACCGTCATGTGGGAACGCCACGCGATCCGGTGACGGCGCGATACAACGAAGGGTTTCACCGCTTTTACCCTAGGGTGTTGCGGCAAAGTCTGATCTCGGCCTTCAACGCCGAGCGCGGAAAACTGGCCCGCAAGGACCGCCCCTGGACCGACCGCTCCAACCCGTTCTGGCGGTATTGGGCGTTGCAAGGGGGGATGCTGGCACTGGCGGCCCTGATCGGAGGATGGTCCGGTCTGGCCCTTTTTCTCTTGCAGGCCGGGGTCGCGATCTGGCAGCTGGAACTGGTCAACTACGTTGAACATTACGGGTTGACCCGGAAATATCTGGGCGACGGGCGGTATGAGCACGTCCTGCCCCGGCATTCCTGGAACGCCTCGCAAAAGGCTTCAAACTGGTTGCTGATCAATCTTCAGCGCCATTCGGATCACCACTACAAGCCAAACCGCCGGTTCCCGCTGCTTCAACACCACACGCCCGAAACGGCACCGCAACTGCCCTATGGCTATCCTGTCATGACTGTGGCTGCGATGATCCCACCGCTGTGGCGACGGGTTATGAACCCGCGGGTCAGGGAATGGCGGCGCCAGTACTACCCCGAGATCACCGATTGGCACGCCTATAACAAGGCCCTGAACCCCGCACCTGATGCGTAACCGATGCACCGCCCGGGACCCATCAGGCTCGGCGCATTGGGTACTGTTCTGGCGAGGTGTAAGGTCTTCAGCCTTTCATCACCCAGATATCCATCGGTGTTTCCACGCCGCGCACGGATTGATCGGTAAGCTCTGCAAAACCAGTCATGGCGACAGACGCAGACTGGTTTTCCTCTGCAATCCGCGCGCGCACAGCGTCACTGACCACGATACGCGCCTGCAAATCACGCGTCAGCGCCTCGAGCTTGGCCGCGACGTTGACGGCATTCCCGATGACCGCAAATTCAAGCCGGTTCGCACCAATGTCGCCCAGCACGACCGAGCCATAGTGCACCCCAATCCCGACGCGGATTTCAGGCTCTCCCGCCCGGCGGCGGTCCAGATTCCATCGGTCGATCACGCTGACCATAGCGCGCGCGCATCCCAGCGCGTTGCTTGCGTCCAACGGCGTGGGCACCGGGGTGCCAAAGGTCGCCATCAGGCCATCCCCCAGATACTTGTCCAGGGTCCCGTGGTGACGAAAAACCTCGGTTTCCATGCGGGCGTGAAAGCCCCGCAGCACTTCGATCACGTCATAAGGGTCACGACCGGCGGCGTATTTCGTGAACCCGACGATGTCGATGAACAGAACGGCTACATTCTCTTTTCGGACCTGTTTCAGCGGCTCGTCATTCTGGCTCAGCTCCTCTACCACGTTGGGCGAGAAATAGCGTGACAGGTTGGCCCGTTCCCGTTCCAGCCCTGCATTGCTCATCAATAGCCGGTTCAGCCGTTGCATCGAAAGGCCCAAAGTCACGGCCACCATCATGAAAACGATTGCCTGCTGGATGCGCTGAGGCGCCATGAAACTGTTCGGATCCAGAAGCTCGGCAACATCCGGGTAGCCTTGCAAAGCGGTCGCAACTTTTTCGCTGATCCCCGGAATAGGCGTTGCGACCCACCAGGCAACGATCCACCCGATCGTCCACATCATCGCCGTCCAGGTCCCTATGGCGATCACGGTCCGCCAGGAATAGGCCAATGTGCCTGCCGCCAGAATGATGAAGAAGTACTGAAAGTTGTCGAACCGGTATTGCATGGCCAATGGCCTGACATCATCGCTGAAGGGATTGGGTACGATCATCCCAAGCGTCATGATCAGCAGGTCGACGAAAATCAAAAACAACTCGCCCCGCGATTGCCCGACACGACCTGCACGGCGGATCAACCACCCGTTGCCGCAGATCAGCAGCAGAATGAAGTGATACCAAAGCACCTCCCATTGCGGGTTCAGAAAAACCAGCAGCACCGCAGTCAGCGCCATCGCCACCCATCGCGCACGCACAGCCAGTTCCAGACCCTCGCGCTTGTGCCGTTCCAACGCAGCCTCGGTATATTTGTTGTCCAGATCAAACGCATCGGGCTGGGTGAAAAACAGGCTTCGGCGGGGCTGTGCGGTCGTCTCGGTCATGGCCGTGGTCTTTCTTGCGGAGGCTAGGCAGCCTTATGCAATCACTGTTGAAGGCAAAACAAAAGACCCCGCCGGTTGATCGGCGGGGCAAGGCATAGTGCCATGTGTCAGGCCACAGGCACCGGCGGTGTTCGTGAATTCAGTTGTGCATCTCTGCGCGGATCTGTTGCCGCAAGATGTCAATCGGTACGGTCTTGCCGTCCCGCTTGAAGCACCAGTATGTCCAGCCGTTGCAGGACGGGGCGTTTTCCAGATGCGCGCCCACCTGATGGATCGAGCCTTTGACGTTGTCACCGACCAATGTGCCATCAGCCCGGACCTTGGCTTTGTGGCGCTGGTTCATGGAATACAACTCTTCGCCCGGGCGCAGCATCCCACGTTCGACCAGCTGACCGAAGGGAACGCGGGGTTCGGCGCGCTTGCTGGCGCTGACTTCCAGAGCCTCACGGTCGAATTTGCGCACCTTCGAGATGCGCTTCTCGGCCACCTTGCGATAGCTTTCCTCGCGCTCGATCCCTATGAACTCGCGACCCAGCATTTTGGCGACTGCACCGGTTGTACCTGTGCCAAAGAACGGATCCAAAATCACATCGCCCGGATTGGTCGAGCCAATCAACACGCGGTGCAGCAGCGATTCCGGCTTTTGTGTCGGGTGTGCCTTGTCGCCGTTTTCATCCTTTAGCCGCTCATGCCCCGTACAGATCGGCAGCACCCAGTCGCTGCGCATCTGCACACCTTCGTTCAGGGCTTTCAGCGCCTCATAGTTGAACGTGTATTTCGCGCCCTCGCGTTTGGAGGCCCAGATCATCGTCTCATGCGCGTTGGTAAAGCGCTTGCCCCGGAAATTCGGCATCGGGTTCGACTTGCGCCACACAACGTCGTTGAGGATCCAATATCCTGCGTCCTGCAAAGCCGAGCCTACACGGAAAATATTGTGGTAAGAACCGATCACCCAGATCGCGCCGTTGGGCTTCAGCAGGCGGTGTGCCGCCTTCAGCCATTCGCGTGTAAACTGGTCATACGCCCCAAAACTTGCGAACTGATCCCAGTGATCATCCACCGCATCGACCTGCGAATTATCCGGGCGATGCAACTGACCTTTCAATTGCAGGTTATACGGCGGATCCGCAAAAATCAGATCCACTGACGCCTCGGGCAGACTGTTCATCACATCGATGCAGTCCCCGGATAGAATCGTGTTTAAAGGGAGCGCTCTTGCGCCCTTTTTGGTGGTCGTTGTCATATCACTGCCTCAAGTGTCCACGGCGCTTTTGCGCTCATTTGGTTGAGACAAGGATGAGTCAAAGTCGATTCGCCGTCAAATTCTTTTTTGAATCAGCAGCTTACGATTTACTCTTGATACAAGATGTTGTGCACCGGTTTGAACGAACGCCTATGGTGTGGGGTCACGCCAAGATTTCGCAGCGCTTCCTTGTGTTGTTTTGACGGATAGCCTGCGTTGGTTTCCCACCCATAACCCGGATGCTGTTGCGCTAAATCCACCATCACCTGATCGCGCCAGTTTTTCGCCAGGATCGAAGCAGCCGCGATCGACACCGATCGTGCATCGCCCTTCACAACGGCCTGTGATGGAATTCTCAGACCCTGCGGAATCAGGTTGCCATCGATCAGCAGGAAATCAGGTGCCGGGGTCAACGCCTCCACCGCGCGCATCATCGCCAAGTGCGACGCCCTCAGGATATTGACCTCATCAATTTCGGCGACAGAGGCCTCGGCCACCGCGAACTCAGCAACGTCCCGAATCTCGGCGTCCAGCACGGCCCGGCGTTTTGCGGTCAGCTTTTTTGAGTCATTCAACCCTTCGGGAAAGTGCTTCGGGTTCAGAATCACGGCGGCAGCCACAACCGGCCCGGCCAATGGGCCGCGCCCGACCTCATCCACACCGGCGATACGGATGTGGCCCATGTCCAGCAGCGCCTGCTCAAGTTCGAAGTTTGGCATTGTCATGCCCTTGGCAAACCGCGTTTCGCGCAGCACCGCAAGAAGAAAAGAGAGGGCGGCCCACACCACCCTCTCTCTCACGGCACTTCTTTGGCGCCGTTCCTGCTCAACCCGAACTACTGATAAACGACGCGGTATCCCTTCTGGCGCAGGCATGCAGGTTCATAGGCCCGCCTGACCTTTTTGCCATTCCAGAAACCGACCTTGCACTCTTGCGGCAGGCTATTGGCATGTTTGTAATGTTTCTCGAGGCATTTCGGCCCAAGCAGCGGATGGTCCTGCGAATACCCATCATAGGTGCGCAGGCAGCGCTGGGGCAGGTCGTAACGCGCCACATGCGGCGGCAACGGACGCACCGGCTGCGTCACATGTGGTGTATGGGTATAGGTCTGTTGACGCGTCGCCCGATCCTTTTTCTTTTCCTTGTTATAGTAATGAACGCCGGCACCGATAATAGCGATGGCCGCCAGCCCTCCAAGAATGTCCTTTGCGTCGGCCGCCTTCGCCTGAGAAGCCGACACACCGGTAATCGCAACCGCGGTCGCAATGATCAAAGCGATGAATTTCTTATGCATGATGCCTGTCCTTTCGGATGTTCGTGCGACCGTATGACGGACCGCGTGCTGATTGCCCTGAAAGTGGGGGCACCTGCCCAAGACAAGCAATAACGGCCCGGTGTTATCGGATATCAGGGGCAGCAAACCCCTTGGGTTATTGAATATCGCGGCAACTCATGCGCAGGATGCGGCCTATGAAACAGATCCTCTCTTCTCTGACCTTTGCGGCCCTGTTATCGCTTGGTTCTGCTGCGACAGCGGCAGATTGTTATGCGGACTACAAAGCCAAGAAGGACAACCCGCTGCGTTTGCATTACGGCGTCATGCAGGTCACAAGTTGCGACAAGGGACAGGCCCGGGCAGAAATCGCCCAGCGCCTGAACGCGTCGGGTTGGACCTTGCTTGAAGTGCAGTCCGTTTTCGGGCCGGAAGGGTTGGATCAGAGGAAAGGCAATGCCGGACAATTCTATCTCCGTTTCTGAAGCACGCCGGTCGGGTGTCCGGCTGGTTGTGCTGGGCATCGCGGCCATTGTCGTCATTCTGATCACCGCTGCCGTTTTCCTGTTCTGGACCTTGCCGGACGCAAATGCGTTCAACGCACGTGTCGAGCGGCTGTTTGTCGAGGCCGATCTGACGTCACAGACCGAGATTCGCCTGCTTGAAATTCTGGCCCAGTCTGGCACCGCCTTTGCTGACACCCTGTCCAGTTACCGGATGGTAATCTATGTGCTGCTGGTTTTTGCCAGTGCGATGATGATCTCGGCACTGGTCTTTCTGGTGATGCTGGTCTTGTTGAACCGGCGCATGGCACAGATCGAACGTACCGGCATTCAGGTAACGTCGCTGCTGATCAGTCGCGAAGAAAACACTGTCTACCTTAACAACATGGATTTCAAACTGACGCCCGCCGCGATGGAAACCTTGTCGATTCTGGCGGAATCCCGGTTGGATGACGAGGTATTGTCCGGCGCCCAGATCGAGGCCATGATTTCCGGTCGCGATGCCGCCGATTGTGACGAAGCCGCGGGCGCAACACGGATCAAGCGGTTGCGCGACGCGCTTGGCAACCAGATGGTCAGCGAACTGCTGGTCAAGAATATTGCCAAGAAGGGGTATATGCTGTCGATCGAGAAGGACGTCATTCAAATGGTCTGACGTTTTGGCGCGTCGCTCGCGCCCGGTAAATTCCCGTTGCAGCCTCTTGGAATGTCAGGTGAAAAGCCCCATTCTAAACAAACCCCAGGCAGAGGAGGTCGCTTATGAACGTCCACGCCGCGCCACAGATGAATGGATATGGAATCTCAGTTGAGCCGCTGGAAGGCAGGATTGCCATTTACCGGAACGACATTCTTCTGGCTGAAAGCACAAACGCAAAGGTGATGTATGAAACGCGTTTGCCGCCAACGATTTACGTTCCCCGCGCAGATGTATGTGTGGATCTGAGCGAAGAAACGGACCTGCAAACATTCTGCCCGTTCAAAGGCACCGCCACTTACCACGACATCCAACTGGCCTCGGGGCCTCTGACCAATTCCGTCTGGGCTTACGAACAAGCCCTGCCGGAAAGCGCGGACATCCGGGGCTGTATCGGGTTTGTGTCCGGCGCCTACACCCGGATTGACCTGGGCGACAATCGCCTGCGCGAGCCTGACGACGGCAATATCAGCGGACCACTGATCGACTGGCTGATGCGCGGCGCTTCCGCCGCGACCACGCCCGAAAGCTTTACCAAGGCATTGGCCGAGAAGATGCTGGAGCACGGCATCGCCATCCAGCGGCTGAGCATTCTGGCATGGTCCTTGCACCCCCTGATCGCGGGCAAACACTATATCTGGGAAAAGGATCAGGACGAGATTCTGACCCGCGCCCCGACCTACGAAATCTATGATCACCCGGCTTTCATCAACAGCCCGTTGCGCCATGTCTCGAACGGGTTGGGCGGCGTACGGCAAAGACTGAACGACGATAACCCGCATTACAGCTTCCCAATCATGGAGGAGTTGCGGGCAAAGGGTGCCACCGACTATGTCGCGATGCCGTTGCCCTTCTCTGACGGTCGGACCAACGTTCTGACCCTGACCTGTGACCATCCCAACGGCTTCACCACCGAGAATCTGGGCCTTGTATTCGAATGCTCTTCGGTAATCGCCCGCTTTTACGAAGTGTTCATGCAACGCGAGAATGCACAGGTTTTGCTGGAAACATATGTTGGAAAACGCTCTGGCGCACGCGTTCTAGGGGGCGAGATCCGGCGCGGTGACGGGGATGAGATCGACGCAGCAATCATGTTCTGTGACCTCCGCAACTCGACAAGCCTCGAAGAGAAACTGGGGCGGGGCACTTATATCAGTGTTTTGAACGAGTTCTTTGAAACCGTCTCGGGTATCGTTCACGAAAACGAAGGCGAAGTTCTGAAATTCATTGGTGACGCTGTTCTGGCGGTATTCCCGGCAGCCGATGAAAACGCAAGCGCGGCCCGTGCCAATGCCCAGCGCTCGGCAATCAAAATCGTCGAAACGTTGGGAGAGTTGCGCAAAGCAGGTACCGGCATACATTGCGACTGTTCTATTGGCGTGGCTTATGGGCGCGTCACCTATGGCAATGTGGGCTCTCGTGAACGACTTGATTTTACGGTTATTGGACAAGCGGCCAACATAGCAGCGCGGTTGGGCGAATATGGGAAAACCGAAGGCCATCGCATAGTCGTGTCCGAAGATATTGAGCCTGCCTGTTCCAACACCTTACCATTGGGCGCGGTCAACCTGCACAACGTGACTAGACCCGTTATATGCTACGCATTGCAAACCACAGCCGACGAGATTTTGAACGGTTAACTTTTGGTTTGTGCAGGTCAAACGAGAGATGTCGGGTACTAGATTGCGACCCGGGCTTTTGCCCCATGTCTTCTGATCACACAGCCCCAAGCAAGATCAAAGCGGTCTGCGCTGGCGAAATCGTACTCTGAAGACCCGCGATTTGACTTCTGGCCAGATAGGTGTCGGTCAGTTTCTCAACCGCCTTCTGGTCGGAAAACTGTGCCAGATCATCCGATCCAGTCAGACGGAATAACCGGCTTTTGAACTCGACCAATTGCTTGTCGATATCCAGTTGGGCGAATGATGGCGGTAGCCCAAGCGCCGTTTCCATCATTTTGCGCAGCGGCGGCAATCCCATAAGATCGAACCATTTCGTATCTGTACTGCTTCCGCTTTTCGCCAGATCAGACAGCTCGCGCTGGGCATAAAGCGAAATGCGCATCGTCTCATCTGACTGTCCGACCGCGATCTCAAACCGCGCTGACAGGCTGGCCTGAGCTATCTCTTCCATATTTGTGACCAGCACCGTTTTTCGAACAGCTCCCGGACCAAACCCGAAAGCATCCGAAAATTCCCGGTACCGTTTATCCGCCAAACGATTGGACAAAGCGTCATCCGCCTGTGTTCCGTCCTCCAGGATTTTCCGGATAAAGAACCGGTTATCCACATCCCCTTCCAACCCAAAGGCACCCAAAGCGACCTGCAACAATCTGCGGTCAGAAACCAACTGTTCGGCGGTCTTCACTTTCCTAATGTTGTCCAGGAAGTACTTTGTCTCCCTCTCATTCACTGCCGAAGACGAGAAACTTTGAAACTGTCCTTGGTAAGTACGTTGCAGAAACCGCCAGCCGACGATCCCGCCAGTCGGAATGACAGGTTGAAAGCTCATTGCTGATAGGCCATCAACCGTTCTTCGCGCGGAAGAAGCGAGCGAAGTGACTTGAGGCATTTATAGTATTGCTCGGCCACCAGCGCGTCTGTCGCCTCGGACAATACACGACGGCTGTCTGTATCCGTAAAAACCTGGCTCAGCTCTTCTACGCTGCGCAACAGGTGTTGACGCGCCCGAGCCGGATCCATGTCTCCGGACAGAACAAGTTGCGCGGCATAGCAGACACGGCGCACCGGAGTATTTACTTCATCCGGATGTATCGCATCGCGCAACCGCAGGACATTGGCCTGCGGCGTCATGATCGAAAACCGGCCACGGCGGTCGCCGTTTTCAATCACAACACCATTGATCAGCACCCTTTCCTTCGGGGCAAGTTTCAAAACCAGCCCGCTCATCAGGTTGCCCTCATCTGGCGCAATCCGCGCAAAATCGCCGTGTTTATTTCAAGCAATGGTTCGATGGACGCGCCGCCCGCCAAAATGCGGCTGCTGTGCAGTTCCGTAAACTCGGCAAGGTAGAAAATCCTGGCGCGAATATCGTTCGGCAAAGCGTTTGCCGAATCCGCGACACCTGTCGCCAGCACCCCCCATAACCGGCGGTTCTCGTGCACGGCCTGAACAAACGCCGAGAAATCCGTTGCCTTGCGCGCCGTGGCCGCCTTGAGACGCCGTGTAATTCTGGAAATTGCCTCATATTCAGTGTCACGGGGCGTTCGCGTCGGCGCGGCGGCTTGCGCATAGGTGTATTGAGCGAGGGTTTGCGGGGTCACTTGAAATCCTTCCAAAAAGCCGTCGTCAGATAGTCACGACCGGGGCGCGAAAACCGCGCCCCGGACCGCGTTGCGTATTAGCGGAACAGCGACAGGATCGACTGCGGCGCCTGGTTGGCGATCGAAAGCGACTGTGTTGCCAGCTGCTGCTGCACCTGAAGGGCCTGCAAACGCGCCGAGGTTTCTTCCATGTCAGCGTCGACCAGCGCACCGATACCGGATTTGAACGAGTCAGAGAGATTCGAAATGAACTCTTTCTGGGTCTCGATACGACCCTGCGCCGAGCCAAAGGCGGCCGAGGCATCAATCGACGTGTCGATAAGCGATTCGACGGCCGCCAACGCAGCGGTTGCCCCCGCACCTGTCGACACATCAATACCTGCCAGTGCGCCCAAACCACCGGCACCCGCATTCACGAACTGAGCCGAGAACGAGATGTCAGATCCTGTGCCGTTTGTAACCGACAACGTACCCGCAGTGCCGGAGTCGTAATCGACGGTCAGGCCGGTAATTCCCAGCTCTTCGATCTTCGATTTCAATCCGACAGCAACAAGGTCACCGGTCGTCGTCGCAGCAGCATCTTCCGCGGAAACGGTATAGGAAACAACCTGATCGTTAATGGCGACGACAACCTTGTCTCCGGCCGCGAAAGCGCCGCTGGATTCATCGGTCACCAACGCCGTCGCGGCCGTTGCACCATTGTCAATGGTTGCCCCCACGCGGTCATTGCCGGTCGATGCGCCGGTAGAGCCGTCGAAAACCTGTTTGGTGACATATCCACCGGTCGACAGGTTCTGCCCCGAGACTGAGATTGACGACGCAGTCACTGCCCCGGTGTTGTCCCGATCCAACGATGCGAGGATCGATGCAGAGCCGGTCGAGCCGTCAACAAGGTTCAGACCGTTGAACTGGGCCGCGCTGACAACCGATGCGATCTGATCCTTCAGTGCGGTCACATCGTCATTGATCTTACCGCGATCAACGTTGTCTTCCTGCGCCGCGACGATCTTGCTTTTCATCTGGGTCAAGAGGTCGGTGACAGTTTCAGACGCATTTCGCGCAACTGCAACAGTCGATTCGCCCAGCGCGAGGCTGTCTTTGATCGCGTTAAAGCCCTTGACGTCGGACTCCATCACTTTCGAGATCGCCCAAACCGCCGAGTTGTCCTTGGCTGTCGCGACGTCCTTACCGGTCGAAATCGCGTTCTGGGTCATCGCCAGGTTCTTGTTGACCGACTTGAGAGTTTGCAGCGCAACCATCGCGCCATTGTTTGTCAGAATGCTGGACATAGCTTTTATCCTTTTGCCTTCGGGCGATTTTCGCCCATGTTCACCCCACAATATCTGCGGGCATTGGTGTCTTTCTGACTTGTGCGACGCGCCGCGTGGCTGTTCGCGCCACCTGATGTTTCCAGGTGCAGCATCACTTTTGAGCCCGATCCCCTAACGGAGTGCTAAAACGCCCGAACCAGGTGTTTCAGATTTGAATCAAACCCAAGCCTATGCGCGTTTTTCCAGCTTTGCCGTATTTCGAACGGAAAACTCACTTCGTTGCCCATCCGCGCCGTACGTGCTGAATTCCTGCCGAACCCGTCGCAGTTCAGCCATGCGGCTGGCGACGGCCCGAATCCCGCCGGCGGCACTGTTCAGCAATGCCTGATTGCGTTCGACTTTCTGCTGCACTCGAACCAATGCATCGCTGTCAAGCACCTGAAGGTCGTTGATCGCGCCGATCAGTTTTTCTTTTTCCGGCACCATATGCGTCAGGCGGTCCAAATCGCCCTGGACAAGCGCCGCACGCTCCAGATCCAGAACTTCTTCCAGAGACTTGATCAGTGCCATGTCGACTTCAGATGTCATCGGTTTTCTCCATCAGTGATTTCAGCAGAATTTCTGACAAACCCACCCCGCCAGCCCGGGCCAGTTCGCGTGCCTGATGCTGAACAAGAAACGAAGAGAACTGATCTTCACCGGCTCCTCCTCCAAAAGACTGGCGCGTTTTGCCCAATCCGGCCGACTTCATCATTTCGCTGAGGAATGCGGCCTCCAACTCGATGGCCGCGTCTTTCAGTCGTGTCTGGGCCAATGGCGTTTGAGCCACCTGGGGAATTGCTGAGACGTGCATGGTTTTCTCCGAAAATGCTTCGAACTTTCTCGATCAAAGGTGAAAGCGGTTAAAATAAACGTAACTTCCTGCGGGCAGAGTTCTGATCAATCACACGGAGCCAGAGCAAAATGCCCAACCCACTAACGCTGGCAGCCGCAGCGCCAACAGCAACTGCGAAACCCAGTTCGCCCGCCAAAGATCCGGGTCGTACTGCCGGGTCGGACAGTTTCGAGGACATCCTTGAACAGGGAAACCAAACACATCCTCTCCCCGGCACCACGGCTTTGGCCACTTCTATCGAAACCACCGACGAAACTGCCGAGATTGAGGTTGAGGCCGTTCTGTCAAACACGGCTGAGGCATCTGTCGAGGCGATTTCACCTCGGGCACCAGAGTTGGCAAACAACATTTCATCGCAGACCGAAATGGCCGGGACATCCGAAACGCCTGGGGCAGATACAGTGCATCCCGCGCCGTTTGTTCCTGCCGCAGCGGATATCCCCGCAACGGGTACGACAGAACCGGAACAAACCGTTGCGTCAACGGGTTTGCCCCGTCAGACCGACATTCAACCCTTTGTGCCCGAGCAACCAATCGAAGAGCAGGTTCACACCGCTTCGACCCAGGTCACGCCAACCCAAAAACCCTCAGAGGCTTTGCCTGTGCTAAGCCAGCCAAACCGATCAAAGGACCAGACAGGCGGGTTGAAAGCCGAACCCCTCCTTGAAAGCGCAAAGACGGCGCCCGAGACAGCGGAAGTCGCTGCCACGCCCAATCCGACAAGTCCAAACCGCGCGACACCCGTTGCACAGCTTCAGCTGATCCTCAACTCAATCGAAGCGGAACAGGCGGCACCGGTTCATGAGGTTGACTCTGTGCCCATCGCCTTAGACGAACCCGTTCAGCAAGCCCCCCGCGAGGTGGCACAACACTCGGCGATGCCCTCTCCGTTCGCCCGTGCTGAAATTGCCCGTGCCATAGCCGGGCAATTGGCGGCAACGATTCAGACCCGACCGGGAACCGGCATCATGGAAATCTCGCTAAGCCCCGAAGAATTGGGGCGCGTATCCATTGTGCTGAACGGTCGGGATGACGGGCTCCAGATGACAATCGCAACCGAACGCCCGGACACGATGGAACTTTTGCGCCGCCACCTGTCCGTTCTTACGGAGGAGTTTCAGAAACTGGGCTATGGAAACCTGAACATCGATCTGGGGACTCCGTCGGATTCAGGTGCACGGGATCAGTGGACAGATGAATTCGACGCTCAGGCCGCACCGGAATCCGAACCGGTTCAGAACGTACACCCCGCGCAAGCCACGCCGCTTCCACAAACTCCTGCTCCGGTCAGGGGCATCGATATGAGATATTGAAAAATGATCACACCCGTCACCGCCACACAGGCTGCCACCTCTCAGCAAACTGCCGGTCCGTCCCGGAGTTCTGCGATCACCTCGGATTTCGAAACGTTTCTGCTGATGCTGACCGCGCAGGCCCAAAATCAGGACCCGCTGGAGCCGATGGATTCAACCGAATACGCATCGCAACTTGCGCAGTTTTCGATGGTTGAACAACAGGTTCAAACCAATGACCTGCTTTCCGCCCTGACCAGCACGCTTGGCAGTGTCAATCTGAACGACCTTGCAAGCTGGGTCGGAATGGACGTCCGATCTGCCTCGGGTTTCCATTTCAACGGCCAGCCGGTGACCCTGTTCTCGAACGCGGATTCTGACGCGGACGCAACCAGACTGGTGATCCGTGATCATGAAGGCATAGTCGTCGACACGGTTTCTGTTCCCACAACAGCGACGGAGTTTGCTTGGGCAGGTGTGAGTTCCTCAGGCGATCCGATGGCTGCTGGCAACTACACCGCGACGCTGGAAAGCTACAAAAATGACCGGCTGATTTCCGAGAAACCGGTTGCTGCCTATAACCGCGTCGTCGAAGCGCAGGTAGGAGAGGATGCTGTTCTGCTGACCCTGCAAGGTGGTCAAGTAATTTCCGCAGATCTGGTCACTGCGGTCCGAACGGGTGCTTGATCTGTCAGGCAGTACGGGCCAAAGGTTGGCAACTCGACTCGCCAGAAGAAGTGAAAAGACCTCTGCCCGACCTGCCTGCCCCCCCTCATGATCTGGTTGAACGCCTCAGCACTATGGGGTTGGTCAACATGTACGCGCAGTTCGAAATCCTGTATGGTGGTCGGACCAACAGGGTGTGGAAAGTGCTGGGGGACAACGGCGACAAAGTACTGAAGCTCTACAGCCCGACCTTACGCAACCCCTTGTTTCGAAATGATGCAAAGCTGGAAGCTCTCTGCCTCAAGGCGCTTGGTCCGACCGGATTTGTACCAAGGCTGCGCGCGGCAGGACAGCACAGGAACGCGCATTGGGTGTTTTACGACCACGCACCCGGAACACCTTGGCGGAATGGGTCGGACAAGGTTGGTGAACTGCTGCGCAGGTTGCACTCGCTGCCCAACACCATTCCAGCGCCCACCGGGTGTAACGGCAGCGCGGACCTGATGGCCCATGGGCACAGAATTCTGCAAGGGTGCAGATCAGAAACCCGAAACGAACTGGCAAAACTGCAACCTTCGATATCCGTCCCCCCCACGACCAAGACTTGCCTGATCCATGGCGACCCGGTCGCAGGAAATATTCTGGTCGCGTCCCGCGGCCTGACCTTGATCGACTGGCAATGCCCGGCCTTTGGCGACCCGTGCGAAGACCTTGCGCTGTTTCTGTCCCCGGCAATGCAAAGGTTGTACCGGGGCTCACCATTGTCGGACGCGGAAGAAGTTCAGTTTCTGTCCGCCTATCGCAGACCCAAGATTGTTGCCCGTTATCAACGACTCAAGCCATGGTATGCTTGGCGCATGGCCGCTTATTGCCTGTGGCGCGCAGAAAACGGTGCACCCGACTATTCCGAAGGGTTGAAACTGGAAATCGAAACCCTGAAACCGATTGAGTTTACCTGAGGTCGGAAAGCGCAAAGAGGGCGTATGCCGGTGGCATCAATGCGCGACGCCAGCGGCCCAACGGAAATCGTTCAGGAGTTTGCCTCATCGGGGCCGGCAAGTGGGCCTCTTTGCCCAATGCCAGTCGCGCCAATGCGCGCCCGCTGTAAGTCCCCATAGCGACGCCGTTGCCATGATACGCAAATCCGGCAAACATGCCTGGCTGCTTGGGCACGGCACCGACATAAGGCATCAGGCTTCGCGAAAGGCACACCATCCCCGACCAGATATGAGTCGCCTCAACCGCTGCCCAGGCCGGGAACATGCGCTTGAAGTCCTGTTGAACCTTTGCCCGGATCGCGGCCTCGGACCGGGGCGACGACAACAAGCCGCCTCTCATTCCGAACAAAAAGCGCCCATCCGGCATCAGGCGAAAATAGTGCAGAAGATTGCGCGTGTCGTAACATATCTGGTCCGAGTTCCAGCCCTGCGCCGACAGTTCTGCCTGGCTAAGTGGGCGTGTTACCATAACCGTCGATTGCGCAGGTAAGTAGCGTCCGGACATCCAATCGGGGATGTCTTCGCTGGAATACCCGTTGGTACAAATCAGCACGACCTGTGCGTTAACCTGCCCCGCGCTTGTTTGCAGCCTGAAGCCGGACGTCGTTTTTTCAATGTTCAGAACGGGGCTGTTCTGGAAGAAATTCGCTCCCGAAGCTGCCGCAGCGCTTGCCAGCCCGAACAGGTATTTCCGGGGATTGAGCCCGAAGCCAACCGGCAGAGTATACCCACCGAAAAATGCACCACCCATACCGAGCGCTGGTAATTCAGCAGCTTGGTGCAGAATGCCGGTCTCGTCCGCGTATCGGCGCAGGACATCCATCGCATGCCGCGAATGGGCCAGTTGAGTCTCACCGTTGGAATGCGTATCGGCATCTATCCGATGCCGCGCCAGCAGATCGGCAACCAGCTGGACCGCATCCTGTTCAGCCGTCTCATAGGCTTGCGCCGCTTCGCGGCCATAGCGGCGCACCATAGACTTTTGCCCAAGCTTCGATCCGCCAAGACAGCAGAAACCGCCATTGCGACCTGATGCGCCCCACCCCGGTGGGCCTGCCTCGAACACAGCTACCGAGGTCGCGTTTTCGGCCAGATGCAAAGCCGCTGAGACCCCTGTAAAGCCGCCACCGACGATGGCAACATCAACGTTCAGGTCGCCCTGAAGCTCTGGCCAGTTCGGGTTTGCAATGGTTTCGTCCCACCAGCAACCACCACGAGGACCTGCGCCATAGGTGTATTCGGGAAATATCCGTTTCATTCGGTGCGCGCAGCGGCCTGCTCGTCCTGCCGTTGGCGCATCATCGCGCGTTTGGTCACAAGTGAGGCCGTAATCACCCCAACCGTCACGACCGCGATCATAATCGTCGACAGCGCGTTTATCTCGGGGCTGACGCCCAGCCGCACGGCCGAAAAGATCTTGATCGGCAGGGTCGTCGCCGACGGGCCCGATGTGAACGAGGCAATAACCAGATCATCCAGCGACAATGTGAAAGCCAACAGCCAGCCCGAGATTACCGCCGGCGCGATGATCGGCAGGGTGACCAGACCAAAGGCCTGCGCCGGTGAACAGCCCAGATCCAAAGCGGCTTCTTCCAGCGACTTGTCGAATATCACAAGCCGTGACGAGACGACGACCGACACAAAACACATCGAAAATGTTGTGTGAGCCAGAACGATGGTCAGGATACCCCGGTCCAGCCCGATCCCGATAAACAGCAACAGCAGGGACAGGCCGGTGATCACCTCGGGCATCACAAGCGGTGCATAGATCATGCCGGAAAACAATGTCCGGCCAAAGAACCGCTTGCCCCGAACCAGCACATAAGCGGCCGCAGTCCCCAGAATCGTTGCCAGTGTCGAGGAAAACACCGCAACCCGGACCGTGACCCATGCAGCATCCAGAAATGCCTCGTTCTGAACCAGTTCGCCATACCATTTGGTCGAAAACCCGGCCCAGACCGTGACCAGCTTGCTTTCGTTAAAGCTGAAGATGATCAGGATGATCATCGGAATATACAGGAACGCAAAACCCAGCGTCAGCGAAACCGTATTGAACCAGCTTAATCTGTTCATCCGTCAGCCTCCGCCTGTTTCTGCTGGTTGCGCTGGAACAGCACAATGGGAACGACCAGAATAAGCAACAGCACGATCGCGACAGCACTTGCCACGGGCCAGTCTCGGTTCGAGAAAAACTCTTCCCACAACACCTTGCCGATCATCAACGTGCCGGACCCACCCAATAGTGACGGGATCACAAACTCACCGATCACGGGGATCATCACCAGAAAACAACCTGCGATGATGCCCGGTCTGGACAGTGGAATGGTGACCAGCCAGAAGGCTTGTGCCCTCGAGCAGCCCAAATCCTCGGCCGCCTCGATCAGCGAACCATCCATGCGTTCCAATGACGAATAAATCGGCAGGATCATGAACGGAAGATAAGTGTAGACAATACCGATATAGACGGCGGTCGAAGTGTTCAGGATCGTCAAAGGCGTCGAAATGATGCCCGTCCACAGAAGCAGTTGGTTAAGGTACCCTTCATTCGACAGAATGCCCATCCACGCATAGACCCGGATCAGGAATGACGTCCAGAAAGGCAGGATCACCAGCATCATCAGCGTTGGCCGCCATTCCTCGGGCGCACGGGCCATGCCATAGGCGATGGGGTAGCCAACCAGCAAAGTCAGGAAGGTTGAGATCAAAGCGATCTTGACGCTGGACAGATACGCTTTCCAGTACAGGTCGTCCTCGGTCAGCCAAACGAAGTTTTCAAGATCAAGCTGGCTGAAGAACTCTTTGATCCCCGACCAACCAGCTGAAAAATCCAGTGTCGGTGTATAGGGCGGGATCGCAAGCGCGGTATCCGACAGCGAAATCTTCAGAACGATGAAGAATGGCACCATGAACAGCGCCAACAGCCAGACATAAGGTATGGCGATCAGAACAGCGCGGCGCATCAGTCGGCCAGCAGAACCGCAGCCGTGGCCGTCCAGGACAGCCAGACCGGGTCTTCCCAGGTGAATGAACGGCGCGAGATGCGGCGGGTGTTGGCCGTCTGTGCCTTGATGATTGTGCCGTTTGCAAGTTCAACGTGGTAAGTGGACAGATTGCCCAGATACGCGATGTCATGAACCTTGCCTTGCACCGCATTCACTGCATCTGCCGGACGCTCGGCCGAGATTGTCACTTTTTCCGGCCGGATCGCCAGATGGCACAACTGACTGTTTTCAAAGTTCTTCGCTGATGCGGCGGTCAGCGGCGCTTGCCCTTCGGCCCAGTCTACCTGATAGGTTTCCTGTCCGACAGATGTCGCGCGCCCTTCGATGATGTTCACGTCCCCGATGAAATCAGCGACATAGACCGAGGCGGGGTTCTCATAAATCCGGTCCGGAGTGGCAACCTGCATAAGCTGACCCTGATCCATCACCGCCACACGGCTGGCGACTGTCATGGCCTCTTCCTGATCGTGCGTAACGATCACGAATGTGGTGCCGGTTTTTTCCTGAATATCCATCAGTTCGAATTGGGTATCCTGGCGCAATTTCTTGTCCAGCGCGCCCAGCGGTTCATCCAGCAGCAAAAGCTTGGGCGCTTTGGCAAGTGAGCGCGCCAGCGCCACACGCTGCCTCTGCCCACCCGAAATCTGATGCGGTTTGCGGCGCGCGAACTGTTCAAGCCGGGTCAGGCGCAGCATCTCTTCGACCCGGTCTTCCAGATCGTGTTTGGGCATTCTGTCCCGGCGCAAGCCAAAGGCGATGTTTTCCCAGACGCTAAGATGCGGAAAAAGGGCATAGGACTGGAACATCATGTTCACGGCCCGCTTGTTGGGCGGGATCGGGTCGATATCCTTCCCCCCAAGCAGGATTTGGCCTTCGGTCGGTGTTTCGAACCCGGCCAGCATCCGCATCATCGTCGTTTTTCCACATCCCGACGGACCAAGCAGGGCAAAGAACTCTCGCTCGAAGATATCCAAAGACAGGTTGTCGATGGCAGTAAATTCACCAAAACGCTTGGTCACGTTTCGGAACTGGATCAAGGGTTTCGCCTGCGGGTCATCCCATGGCGCAAAGACGTCAGAATTCACTACGGCCCTCGTTCGAATAGCTGGAAAGAGAGGCAAGGCGGCGGCGCCGCCCTGCCGGTGCAATTCGGATCAGGTGCCCGATTTGACCTTGGTCCACAGACGCGTCACGACCCGCTGTGTTTTCGCCGGATAAGGTGTCGTGATGTACAGGTTCTGCATCGTGGCATCATCCGGATAGATGGCCGGATCGCCGATCACGTCCTCTTCCAGAAATTCCTGAGACGCTTTGTTGCCATTGGCGTAATACACATAGTTCGATGCCGCCGCCATGTTGTTGGCGTCCAGAATGAAGTTGAGGAACGTGTGTGCGCCTTCGGGATTTGGAGCATCGACAGGAATTGCCATCTGGTCGAACCACATCAGCGACCCTTCGGCGAAGGGGTGGTATTCAATCTCTACACCGTTATCTGCTTCTGCAGCACGGTCGCGTGCCTGAAGGATGTCACCCGACCAGCCCACAGCAACGCAGATATCGCCGTTTGCCAGTGCATTGATGTATTCCGAGCTGTGGAATTTCTGGATATGCGGGCGGACCGCCGTCAGAACCGCTTCGGTCTTGCCAATCACGTCCGCGTCGTGGCTGTCGGGGTTTTCACCAAGGTATTGCAGCACCATGGGAATGATCTCGGCCGGGGCATCCAGGAAATGCACGCCGCAAGTGGCCAGCTTTTCCATGTTCTCGGGCTTCAAGACCAGATCCATGCTGTTCAGAGCAACGTCGTCGCCCAGAACCTCTTTGACCTTACCGACATTCACGCCGATCCCGGTTGTTCCCCACATGTAGTTGATCGAATACGCGTTGTCCGGGTCATAACCGGCGGTTCGCTCTTCGATTACATCCCAAAGGTTTCCGGCGTTCGAAAGCTTGCTTTGGTCCAGCTGCTGAAACGCGCCGG
Organism: Ruegeria sp. SATB027; assembly: GCF_059613825.1. NCBI lineage: Bacteria > Pseudomonadati > Pseudomonadota > Alphaproteobacteria > Rhodobacterales > Roseobacteraceae > Ruegeria > Ruegeria sp. SATB027. Next base: position 31,011 of record NZ_JBXWTH010000049.1, on the reverse strand, counting down.
CCTGGATCTGGCGCTGAAGGAATGTACCTGACGGCACCACCACATCATAGCCCGAACCACCAGCCAGCATCTTGGTTTCCAGAACCTCGTTGCTGTCAAACACGTCATAGATCAGGGTCAGACCTGTTTCTGCTTCGAATTTGCTCAGCAGTTCTTCGTCGATGTAGTCGGACCAGTTGTAAACACGCACCTCTTCAGCAAATGCCGCCGAAGTCCCCAATGCGATGACCGCCGTCATAGTCAGCGTTTTGATTGTCATATTCTTCTCCCTGCAAGTGTACGGGTATTTTCCCGTTTTTTTGGATTTGATCAAGTTTTGCGTTTTCCCTCGATCCAGCGTATGGTTTCACGTGGCCAGTCACCTGACAAGTCAGGCTTAGTCGAAATGGGAAGAACCAATTGGATTTGATCAAAAATAAGGCATATGCGCCGTCGACCGAAGGGGGCAAACAACCCGCGCATGAGCAGGTTTACCAAACACTCAGATCACAGATTCTGTTCGGTGAACTGGTCCCAGGTCAGCCCGTCACAATCCAGGGCCTGACTGATTCGCTGGGTGTTGGGATGACTCCGGTCCGCGAAGCGATTCGCCGGTTGATCTCGGATGGAGGGTTGGTTTTCCAGGGCAATCGGCGCGTCAGTGTACCGCTGCTGAACTCGAACGATATTGAAGAGATGATCTTCGCCAGAATTTCAATAGAATCAGAGCTTTCCAGACGTGCAACCGCCAACCTGAATACGCAGGACATTGATCACCTGGAACGCCTGGACAGGCATTTGGATCGCATGATCGCCGATGGTGATGTCGGTGGCTATCTGCGTTTGAACCAAGCTTTTCACGAAACGCTGTATTCTTACGCAAACGCGCCGATCCTCAGTGATCTGGCTGAAAGACTTTGGTTGCGGTTTGGCCCCTCTTTGCGTGTTGTCTGCGGGCGCTTCGGCACACAGAGCCTTCCGGATCGGCACAAGGACATTATTGCCGCTTTGCGCGCCGGTGACGCAGAAATGACTGCAAAGGCAACCGCTCAGGACATCGAACAGGGTATGGACCTGATGGCGGAGGCATTGACGTCTGTCTGATCTAACTTGATTCGATTGACAGGAAAAAATTTGATCATATTGTGTTCGCCAACTGCGTTCTTGTAGGAGATTCTCCGATGTCTACCATCACCAACCACATGCCGACCGCCGAATTGCAGGCGCTGGATGCCGCGCATCACATTCACCCTTTCTCGGCCAATGGTGCGCTGGGGAAGGAAGGGGCGCGCGTGATCACACGTGCCAATGGTGTTTATCTGACCGACAGCGAAGGCGAGGAAATTCTGGATGCAATGGCAGGCCTGTGGTGCGTCAATATCGGATATGGGCGTGATGAGCTGGCCGATGTTGCCGCGCGCCAGATGCGCGAGCTGCCCTATTACAACACCTTCTTCAAAACGACCCACGTCCCCGCGATTGCTTTAGCCGCCAAGATTGCCGAACTGGCACCGGGCGATCTGAACCATGTCTTTTTCGCAGCAGGCGGGTCCGAGGCAAACGATACCAATATCCGCCTCGTGCGCACCTACTGGGCCCAGAAAGGCCAGCCTGACAAGAACATCATCATCAGCCGCAAGAACGCCTATCACGGCTCATCCGTGGGTTCGGCCTCGCTGGGTGGTATGGCCGGGATGCACGCGCAGGGCGGCATTCCGATCCCGAATATCCACCACATCAACCAACCCAACTGGTGGGCCGAAGGCGGTGACATGTCGCCCGAAGAATTCGGTCTGGCCCGCGCGCGCGAGCTGGAAGAGGCGATTGAAGAGTTGGGCGAAGACCGGGTCGCCGCCTTTATCGCCGAGCCGGTTCAAGGTGCAGGCGGCGTGATCGTCGCGCCCGATACATACTGGCCGGAAATTCAGCGTATCTGCGACAAGTACGATATCCTGCTGATAGCCGACGAGGTCATCTGCGGATTTGGCCGGACAGGCAACTGGTTCGGATCGGAAACCGTTGGCATCAAGCCGCATATCATGACCATCGCCAAGGGCCTTAGCTCGGGCTATGCACCCATCGGCGGGTCCATCGTCAACGACGAAATCGCCGAAGTGATCGGCGGTACCGAATTCAACCACGGCTATACCTATTCCGGCCACCCGGTCGCGGCTGCCGTGGCGTTGGAGAACCTGCGCATCCTCGAAGAAGAGAAGATCGTTGAGCATGTGCGCGATGTTGCCGCCCCCTATCTGAAAGAGAAATGGGAGGCACTGGCAGATCATCCGCTGGTGGGTGAGGCCAAGATCGTTGGCATGATGGCCTCCATCGCGCTGACCCCGGACAAAGCCAGCCGCGCCAAATTCGCATCCGAACCCGGCACGGTCGGCTATATCTGCCGTGATCGGTGCTTTGCCAATAACCTGATCATGCGCCACGTCGGCGACCGGATGATCATTTCACCCCCGCTGATCCTGACACCCGCGGATATCGACGAGATGTTCGTGCGGATCTACAAGTCGCTGGACGAAGCGCAGGCCGAGATCATTGCGCAAGGGCTGATGAAAGCCGCATCTTGATTTAGCGACTTATGCGTCTTCAAAGGCGGCCCACTCGGGCCGCCTTTTCTTTACCGCAACCTCTCCAGCAGGTTTGGCGTGGGGTATCCGTCCGGGACCAGTCCCTGCGCCAGTTGATACGCCCGAACCGCGTTGATCGTATTTGGCCCGGTGCGCCCGTCGACACCCTTTGTGTCAAAGCCCGCATCCGTTAGAAGGGTCTGCAATTCCTTTTTCTCGGCAAAGCTCAGCACCCGGTCGCCGTGCGGCCAGCTGGCCCGAAACGCTGAGCCCCCTGCAAGCCGGTCAGACAGATGCCCGATGCCGATCACATAGGCGTCGGCCCCGTTATACGCCTCGATCACGTTGAAATTGTCAAAAATCATCAGCGCGACGCCCTGACTTCCGGCCGGAAGCAGGATCGCGGCCTTCCCATGATCCGGCACGACGGTGCCATCCCGCGACACGACACCCTGTGCGGCCCATTCAGACGGCATCAGCGTAAAATCACGACGGGCTGAGGCGTAATCGAAATCGGCGGGCAAACGCACCTCCACGCCCCATGGCTGACCCCTGGTCCAACCATGCCGCGCCAGATAAGACGCCGCCGAAGCCAGCGCATCCGTCGGGTCATCCGACCAGATATCCCGTCGGCCATCACCGTCGAAATCCACCGCGTGATCCAGATATGACGTGGGCATGAATTGCGTATGCCCCATTGCGCCCGCCCAACTGCCAAGCATGTTGCCGGCGCTGATATCGCCAGCCTGCACAATCCGCAGGGCAGCGACCAACTGCGTTTCAAAGAATTGTGCCCGCCGCGCATCAAAGGCTAGCGTTGCCAATGAACGAAGCGTTGGACTGCTGCCGCGATAAGACCCGAAAGACGTTTCAAGCCCCCAGATGGCTGTAACCACCTCTTTTTCGACACCGTATTCCGCCTCGATCCGGTTCAACACCTGCCGATGCCGCTGCATGGCCGCACGCCCGCTCGACAGGCGCGTTTCCGACACTGCGGTCTCAAGATACTCCCAGATGGGTTTCGAAAACTCGGCCTGATTACGATCCCGTTCCAGGACATCTTCGTCATAGCTCATCCCCGAAAACACCTGAGTCAGTGTTCCCTGCGAAATGCCCTGCCGTCGCGCGCGTCCCTGAAAGGCGCCAAGCCAGGACTGAAACCTTGCCGTTGTCGCAGAAGCCACGGGCAAGGCCTCAATCAACGGGCGCGGGACCGGACGGATCGAAACGGTCACATCCGCCGAAGCCAGTTGCAGCGCTGCGCGTGAAATCCCGCTGTTTGCCCATCTGGTGTTTTCTGTTGTTTCCGCCTGCACTATGGATGCCCACAATGCGACGGTCATGACGCCGCCTACGCATTTATGCATTCCGTTTTTTCCTGATTACTGCTCGGCAACAGGGTAGCGCAGAATCAGAAATTCACAAAGTGCTCAGACGTTCGCCTCACGCTCCTGCGCAGCACGCTCTGCCCGAATGCGTTCCAATGCCTCGCGCAGCAGGGCCACGCGGTTCGGCCTGAAACTTTGTTCCGTCACTGACATGTCCTGTAAGCGATCCAACCGGAAAACGCGAAAATCCTGTCGCAGGTGGCACCAGCCCAACAACACGTTCGAGTGATCCAGATAGACGATGCTCAAAGGGTTGACGCGCCTGTGCGTAGCGTCGCCTTTCGCGTCCGTATAGAAAAACTCGACCGCGCGCTCATCCCACGTCGCCTGCCGCAGAGTGGCCACGTCAATCGTGGGCTCAGGCGGGCGGTTGAACCGCGTAGCAGCCAGAACCGCGTGGCTGAGCCGATGGGACTGGCGTTGCGGCAAGCGTCCCTGAAGTTTCCGCAGGGCCGTACCCGCTGCGCCCGACAAAGCCGGATCGCCAATCACCTGAACTTCGCGCAAGCCCAGAACCAACGCTTCAAGCTCATCGTCAGTGAACCCCAATGGCGGCAGGGTCGCGTCCTCGATCAGCGTAAAGCCAAACCCCGCTTCGCCATCGATCACGGCACCCAGTCCGCGCAATGCATCAATATCCCGATGAATTGTTCGGGCCGAAACACCCAGATCCTGCGCCAACTGTTCGGATGTTCTGGGCGAAGGGCCAGAACGCAGGGCTTGCATCAGTTGGAACAATCGGGCGGTGCGGGACATGATGTACAATAGCTTACCTCTAATGACAGAAACTGTCATTAGGTCCCGATACTCAGTCAGCACACAATGACACGGAGCCTCATAATGCTGACCCTTCTCACCTTCCCCTCTGCCTTCGGCCTGTTCAGTGCCAGCCCCTTCTGCGTCAAGACAGCATTGATGCTTCAGCAGTCCGGCCAGACCTGGCAACGCTCGGACATGCTTGACCCCCGCAAGATGCCCCACCAGAAACTGCCCGTTTTGCGAACGCCGGAACGCCTGGTCCCGGACAGCGACCTGATCCGCGATTGGTTGGAACAGCAGGGCGCGGATTTCGACAAAGGGTTGACGGATGTCGAAAAGGCGCAGTCCCGCGCCCTGGTGCGCATGGCCGAAGAGCATCTGTATTTTCACATCGTTCTGGATCGTTGGGGCAATGACGAAGTCTGGCCGATCTTGCGTGATACGTTCTTTACCGGAATTCCGGCGTTGATCCGGAAACCGGCATCCAACGCGATCCGGAAATCCGTTCTGAAGGGGATCACGTCACAGGGAATCGGGCGGTTTTCGCTGTCCGAACGGCTGGACCGTATCGAACGTGACCTCGAGGCGATCTCGGCCTATTTGTGGCAATCCTCTTTCCTGCTTGGGGACCGGCCGACATCTGCGGACATGAGCGTTGGTCCAATGCTTGCCGCAATGCGCGCCACACCTGCGGACACCCCCCTGACCCAGCGGATCAAACAGGATAACCTGCTGAACAGCTACGTGGACCGGTTGGAACAGGCGATACCAATTGCATGAAACCCTTTGAGAATCCTTTGGTCGCTTCGACCTTTGAAGCCCTGCCCCCGCATTCCCGTGCGGGGGCTCTGGCCTTGCGGGAGCTTGTGTTTGACACGGCAGCCTCTCTGCCTGCTGTCCCCACGGTGCAAGAGGAACTGCGCTGGGGTCAGCCCGCCTATCTTGCGCCCAAAGGGTCAACGATCCGGCTGGGCGCGCACAAATCGGCAAGTTTCGCCTTGTTTGTGCACTGTCAGAGCCGGTTGATAAGCGATTTCACTTCCGCCTTTCCGGGCGAGGACCGGATCGATGGGAACCGTGCCGTTCTGTTTGATGACACTGCGCAAATCGATCCGACACGCCATGGATGGCTGATTGCCCGCGCGTTGACCTATCACCTCTGACGGCGCCTGCGTTCGACCTTGCGCTTGATCTTGTCTTTCTTGCGCTTGGTGCTGATCGCTTTGCGCCGGGATGATCGCCCTTTTGGCCCATGTCCACGCGGCAGGGCCTGGTCGTCAATGGACAGCAGCTCCAGCTCCAACCCACCGGTCACAGGTGTCGCTTCGGTCAGTCGAACGGTGACACGTTGGCCGATGGCGATAATCAGCCCCGTGTCCGCCCCCATAAGTGTCCCGGCCTCGCGGTCGAAATGGAAGAACTCGCGCCCCAATGATCGCACCGGAACCAAGCCATCCGCGCCGGTTTCGTCCATTTTGACAAATGCACCAAACCGGGCAATGCCGCTGATCCGGCCTGTGAACTCATTGCCAACCCGCTCGCTGAGATACGCGGCCAGATAACGGTCAGTCGTGTCCCGTTCAGCCATCATGGATCGGCGTTCGGTATCTGAGATATGAGTCGCCGTTTCTTCGAGCCGGGTAATCTCGTCTTCGGTCAAACCGTCCGTGCCCCAACCGTGGGCTGAGATCAGCGCCCGATGCACGACCAGGTCGGCATAGCGCCGGATCGGCGAGGTGAAATGCGCGTAGTTCCGCAGCGCCAGCCCGAAATGGCCGAAGTTTTCAGGGTTGTAATAGGCCTGTGCCATCGACCGCAGGGTGGTCAGGTTGATCAGTTCCGCATCCTCGGTCCCGGCGGCGGCGTTCAGCAGCGCATTCAGGTGGCGGGTTTGCAGCACCTGCCCCTTGGCGAGGTTCAATCCGGCGGCCTGCGCCGTTTCCCGCAGGCTTTCCAGTTTCTCGGGCGCGGGTTCCTCGTGCACGCGAAACAGCAGCGGACGGCGCTTGGCGATCAGTGTCTCGGCAGCCGAGACGTTGGCGAGGATCATGAACTCTTCGATCAACCGATGCGCATCCAACCGGTCGCGGAACGCCACGCTTTCAACATGACCCGTCTCGCTGAGCACGATCTTACGCTCGGGCAGGTCCAGTTCCAGTGGCTGTCGCACAGCCCGCGCTTTCTTTAGCGCGGCATAGGCGGCATAAAGCGGTTTCAAGACCATCTCCAGCAATGGCCCAGTGCGGTCGTTCGGGTTGCCGTCGATGGCCTCCTGCACTTCGGCATAGTTCAGTGACGCAACCGAACGCATCAACCCCCGCACAAAACGATGACCAATCTTGTTACCGTCCGCGTCAATCTGCATCCGCACAGCGACACAGGCGCGCGGGACGCCTTCATGCAGGGAACACAGATCACCCGACAGCCGATCAGGCAGCATCGGCACCACACGGTCAGGGAAATAACTTGAATTGCCCCGCTTGCGCGCCTCGCGGTCCAGGGCCGAGCCGGGCAGCACATAAGCAGCAACATCGGCGATAGCGACCCAGATCACATGTCCACCAGGGTTCTTGGGGTCTTCATCCGCGTGCGCGTAACAGGCATCATCACGATCGCGCGCATCCGAAGGGTCGATGGTCAGCAGCGGCATATCCCGCAGGTCCTCGCGGCCCTTCAGGCCTACGGGTTTGGCATTGTCTGCTTCGGCAATGACCTTGTCGGGAAAGTCATCCGGGATACCGTGCTGGTGGATCGCGATCAGCGAAACAGCCTTGGGCGCGGTCGGATCACCCAACCGTTCAACAATGCGCGCGCGCGGCAGGCCCATGCGGTTTTTTGGCCCGGCCTGTTCGGCCTCGACCAATTCGCCGTCTTTGGCACCATGCACCGCGCCATCGGCAACCAACCATTCAGTCTGGCCTGCCTTGTCGATAGGAACGATTCTGCCCCCTTCGGCCCCTTTACGGAATATGCCCACGATCTTGCGCGGGTTGGTCCCGATTCGGCGGATCAGGCGGGCTTCGTAATTGTGATCTTCTTCGTGCACGACGGTCAGGCGGGCCAGAATGCGGTCACCCTCACCCAGGGCCGGGTCGCTGGCCCGCGCGATGATGAGAACGATGGGCTCGACGCCTTCGCCATGCCATTCCAGTGGGCGAGCAAACAGATCACCATCGGCATTCGGGGCCTTCACCTGCAATACACTGACAGGTGGAAGACGGTCTGGATCGCGATAGTTGCGCTTGCGTTTTTCAAGATGTCCTTCGGCCTCAAGCTCTTTGAGGATGCGCTTGAGGTCAATGCGATCCGCGCCCTTGATACCAAAGGCTTTGGCGATGTCGCGTTTCGAGGTCAGGGTGGGGTTCGCCGAGATCCAGTCAAGGACCTCCTGCTTGGTGGGGATGCGAGTCATGCTTCCGGCGTAGCACGCGTTTGCGACCGCGTCATGACCAAAAAACCTCAGGGTTTCAGATCAGCAACCGTATCCACATCGCGCAGTTGGTCCAGCAGGGTCACACGGCAGTTTGGGATTGAGGCAAGTGTGTCGGCCAATGTATGTTCTGTCGACCAACGCACATCGTGGAACAGACCTGCGGGCAGCGCGCCATAGCGCTGCGCACCGACCAGCCAATAGCCGCCATCCGGCGCGGGGCCGAACACCATCTGGGATCGCCCAAGCGCACCAAATGCACAGGCAATATGTGCACGCGAAATACCCGGAATATCCGCACCAATCAGACAAACCGGCCCCTTGGGCATTCCGCGCAACATCCGCTTCATCCGGCCACCCAGGTCGCCGGACCCCTGCGGCGCGCGTGGCAGGTCAACGGGCCAGACACGGCTTACAAGGCCTTCTGCATCGGGCGACACGGCCAGCACAATCTGCCAACGGGGATCACGTAGCCTGCGGATCAAGACGCGGGTCTGATGCCGAAACCACCACGCGGCACCTACCATGCCGATGTCACGCCCCAGCCGCGTCTTGACACGACCCGGTCTGGGTTCCTTGACCATGATCACCAATGTGCGTTGCATGGATCAGGCGAAATAATCCGTCAGGATACGGGTATAGATCGATTTGAGCTGCTCGATCTGCGCAACCTCAACACACTCGTCCACCTGATGCATCGTGCGCCCGACCAAGCCGAACTCCACCACCGGGCAATGGTCTTTGACAAAGCGCGCGTCCGAGGTGCCGCCGGTTGTCGACAGCTCCGGCGTAACGCCGGTTTCGGCTTCGACCGCTTTGGCCACCAGATCCGACAAAGGCCCCGGCGGGGTCAGAAAACTTTCACCCGAAATACTGATCGTGACACCGATTTCGACACCGTACTGAGCTGCCACCTGATCCGCTTCTGATTGCAACCAATCACTCAGGCTTGCCCCGGAATGCAGATCGTTAAAGCGGATATTGACCGCGCCGCTGCATTGCGCCGGGATCACGTTGGTCGCGGCGTTTCCAGTGTCGATGGTGACAACAGCCAGCGTGGAGGCGTCGAAATGGTCCGTGCCCTGATCCAGTTCATGGCTGGCAAGCCGATCCATCAGCCGCGCCATTGCGGGCAGCGGGTTTTTGGCCCGATGGGGATAAGCCGAATGCCCCTGCACACCTGTAATCTTAAACCACGCAGTCATTGAGCCCCGACGGCCGATCTTGATCATCTCACCCATTTTGTTCGGGCATGTTGGCTCTCCTACCAGGCAGACCGACATACGCTCACCCGCGCCTTTCATGTAATCGAGAAGCGCAGTGGTGCCGTCCAACGCATCGCCTTCCTCATCACCGGTAATTGTCAGGACAATTGCCCCATCCGGAGGGGTGTCACGCACGAAATCCATTGCCGCAGCCGCAAAAGCCGCAACTCCGGATTTCATATCGGTAGTGCCGCGCCCATACATCACCCCATCCCGCACTTCGGCCCCGAAGGGCGGCGCAGTCCAGGCAGCTTCGTCGCCGACAGGGACGACGTCCGTGTGACCATTGAATCCGAAACTGCGCGCATGACCTTTCTGCCCCCAACGCGCGAAAAGGTTGCTGATGCCGCCGCGATCAACGCGCGTGCATTCGAAACCTGCCTCCGACAGCACCGCCTCAAGCAAAACAAGTGCTCCGCCTTCTGAAGGTGTGACCGAAGGGCAACGGATCAGTTCGGCTGTCAATTGGACGGGATCAGTCATGCGGGGGCCTCTGGAACTGTGTCTGACGCGGGTTCGCGCACAGATTCAACGATTTGGCCGGTTTTCCAACCCCAATCCGTAAAAAAACGGTCATCCGAATATATAGATATCAAAGCGACACCCCAATAAAACATGGCACTTTACCCTGCGACCACCTTGCCGCCCGCCACAAATTCGCGTTACAGGGCCGCGAAACAGGTGAATTGAATATGAAGCGCGCCTTCTTCGCACTGATCTGCCTGACTTTCGCCGTCATCGCACAGCAAAGCCTGGCACAGTCCCTTTCGGTCACAACCGTGACCCGCCCGCCATTTTCCTATGTCGAGGATGGCGACGAAACCGGCTTCTCTATGGATTTGCTGGCGGCTTTGGCCGAGGCTCTGAACTGGGACTACACGGTCAACCGCGTCGAGGCGTTTTCTGACATGTTGGGTGCCGTGCAGAGCGGGTCTGCAGACCTTGCCATCGCCAATATCTCGATCACCGCCCTGCGTGAAACGCAAATGGATTTCTCTCAGCCGATCTTCGAAGCGGGTCTTCAGATCATGGTACCCTCAGACGCGGTACGAAAACCATCGCTGTTGCAGGCCCTGCTCTCGAAAGAACTGTTCATCGCCATAGGGCTGGCCTTTGCCATTCTCCTCGGTGGCGGCATGTTGATGTGGAGCTTTGAACGCCGCGCCCAACCCTATTTCGACCGCGACTTGAACGAAGCGTGGTTCCCATCGTTCTGGTGGGCGCTGAACTTGGTTGTGAATGGCGGGTTCGAAGAGCGAATGCCGCGCACTCCGTTCGGTCGAATGTTGGGTGTCGTGCTGGTGGTGTCATCCTTGTTCATCGTTTCAGTGTTCACCGCCCGTATCACCTCGGTCATGACTGTGGACGCCATTACCGGCAGCGTGAATTCGGTGAACGACCTTTACGGCAAGACTGTCGGGACAATATCAGGGTCGACTGCGGCCAGTTTCCTGAACCGGCGCGAGATCGAGTTTACCAGCTATCCGGGGCTGAATGAGATGCTGGACGCTTTCAAGGCCGAAGATCTGGATGCCGTCGTATTCGACGCGCCGATCCTGTCCTATTTTGCGGCCCATGAAGGGCGGCGCATTGCGTCGATGACAGGTGGTGTTTTCCTGCGCGAAAACTACGGCATCGCTTTCCCGACCGGATCACCTCTGGTCGAGGATGTAAACCAGGCATTGCTTGGCTTGCGCGAAGACGGAACCTATGACGAAATCTATCGCAAGTGGTTCGGATCGCGGAACTAGGCCTGCGCCTCGTCTCCGAAAAACGGTGTCATCTGCGCGACGATCACTGCGTTTTCATCCAACGCTCTTTGCATCAGCGCACGTTCGTCCGCCTCGATATCGTGACCTTGCGCTTCACGTTCGGCCAATGTGCCGTATCCGGTGACATCCAGTGGTGCGGTGTCGGCCTGCTTCAGGATCGCGACCGTCTCACGCACGGCCTCGGCCTCATCCACGCCGCTGGCATAGCACATCAGCGCCGCGCCGGTCGCCCCATCGGGCAGCCCGTCGCCCTCCTTGCGGCCAATCTGGACCAGAAGGGTATAGACTTGCTGACGCGAGGGTTTCTTTTGCTTCTCCATGCACCGGGCCATAGCCCCGCGCCGGTTCGCGGTCAAGCAGCCAACAATTGCAGGAGCCCCGCCTTGCCCCCATAGTACCCGGAATAAACCGATCCCGAATACAAAGGACGCCTTCATGCCCTACCCAGATTTCATAGCGAGTTTTCCCAGCCTCGACGTACCGTTCCCCGACGACGTGGTGCAAACGGCCGTGATCCGGTCGGATGCAGGATTGGTGGCGTTCTTTACGTTTCTTCAGGATTTCGAATTGCCCTTACATTCTCACAAAGCCCAATGGGGCACAGTGGTGGAGGGTGAGATTGAATTGACCATAGACGGGCAGACCCGGACCTACCGCCCGGGCGACAGTTATTCGATCCCGTCAGGCGTGGAACATGGCGGCAAAATCAAGGCTGGCACGCGGGTAATCGATGTTTTCGAGGAACCGGACCGATATCCGATCAAGGGATAAGCTGGGTGAGAGACTCAGTGAACGCGAGTCTCGACCTCCCCCATTGATTGAAGGCCTCAGGCCCGAAAAACTGTTGAGGTGAATCCGGCGGCGATGGTGAAACCGAAAGTGCTGAGATAAATATAGGAAGCACAGAAGTCGAAGCCATGCAAGGTGAGAACCGCTAAGCACCGCTTCAAGGCTGGCCAAGGCCACGAGCTTGGTATCTGGTTCAGCCAACCTGACCCAAAAAACAAAAGGCCGGAGCGGTTACGCCCCGGCCTTGCGCGTTAATCAGAACGATCAGTCCCGCAGCAATTCGTTGATGCCCGTTTTCGAGCGGGTCTTTTCGTCAACCCGCTTCACGATCACCGCGCAATAGAGGCTGACATTGTTCTTCGACGGCATGGAACCCGCGACCACAACCGAATAGGGTGGAACCTCGCCATACATGACTTCTCCGGTTTCGCGGTCCACGATCTTGGTGGATTTACCAATGAACACGCCCATTCCCAGAACCGAGCCTTCGCGGACGATACATCCCTCGACCACTTCCGAGCGCGCGCCGATAAAGCAATTGTCTTCAATGATGGTTGGGCCAGCCTGCATCGGCTCAAGCACTCCGCCAATGCCAACGCCGCCCGACAGGTGCACATTCTTGCCGATCTGCGCGCAGGATCCGACGGTGGCCCATGTATCAACCATCGTGCCTTCGTCAACGTAGGCCCCAAGGTTCACGAAAGACGGCATCAGCACCACGCCCGGTGCAATATATGCCGACTTGCGAACCACACAGTTTGGAACCGCGCGGAACCCGGCAGATCGCCACTGGTTTTCACCCCAACCGGCGAACTTGCTGTCCACCTTGTCCCACCAGCCGCCGTCCTGCGGACCGCCCGTCTGGATTTCCATGTCCTTGATACGGAAGCCCAGCAGAACCGCCTTTTTGGCCCATTGGTTTACGTGCCAGTCACCGGTTTCCAGCTTTTCCGCCACGCGCAACAAGCCACTGTCCAGCGCATTCAGCGTATCCTCGATCGCCTCGCGCTGCTCGCCTGCGGTGGCGGGCGTGATGGTCTCGCGTGCCTCCCAGGCGGCTTCGATGGCGGCTTCCAGTTGCGCGTTGGACATGGGGTGTCTCCCTACAGAATCTGTTCACGTTGATTTGGCCTATACGCAAGCCGGACCCATGGCGCAATGCGACGTAGACGGGCCCAATTGCGTCTGAGGCAGAGGGTCATCAGCTCGCGCGCCGAATATGGCGGGTCAGGATCGCCGTTGCTGTGGCCATTTCCTTGCGCTTCAAAGCCCGCACAATGGCCGCATGATCCGTGTCAGCCCGTTGCACCCATTTAAACCGCCATTGCGCGAACAGATGGCGTGCGCTTGCAATATGCAGATCGTCGATTGCATGCAAAAGCCGCGGCAGCCCGCAAGGCGTCAGAATGGCGCGATGGAACGTTCTGTTCAGAGCCTCCCATTGCGGCATCGACTGCGCCTCGTCACAGGCGATGCGTGCGTTTTCGATCTTTTCCAACGCGACCGGAGACATGTTTTGCATCGATTGCTGCAACGCCAGCGTTTCCAACGCCACGCGCATTTCGATCACCTCCCGAACCTCTGCCGGGTCCAGCGCCGTAACCCGCATTCCCTTGCGTGGTTCATGCCGGGCCAATCCATGCGCCTCAAGCCGCAACAAGGCTTCACGCACCGGAACATGGCTGGTATTGAAGGTTCGGGCAATATGATCCTGCCGTAGCTTTTCACCGGCTGCCAGCTCTCCGGTGATGATCCGCTGGCTGAGGCTTTGGTAAATCGTGTCGGAAATCATTGCAGTCATGGATTATAGATAAAATCCACCATCCACATCCACAACCCGATAATTCACCCAGCGAACGGGTCCGGCGCGATATTTGCACCGCACACCAGAACACCCACGCGTTCACCCTGTTCAGGTCGGTACGCACCCGAGGTCAAGGCGGCCAATGCGGTCGCGCCGGCAGGTTCTACCAGAATGCGATGCGCGCGCCAAAGCGCCTGTTGTGCCGCCGCGATGGCATCGTCTGACACCAGAACCGAACTCGTACCCTGCGCCAGTTCAAAACAGATTTCGCCGATCCGCCGCGCGCCCAGCGCGTTTGCGGCGATGCCCGACACGGAAACATCAACCGGCTCACCAGCGCACAACGCAGCATTCAACGCACAGGACGTTTCCGGCTCGACCGCCACAACCTTGCGCACGCCATCGAACCAGGCCAGCGCCCCGGCGATCAGCCCGCCGCCGCCAACAGCGACCAGTACCGTATCCGCCTGCAAGCCCTGGGCGTCCCATTCGGCAAAACAGGTCCCTTGCCCCGCCACCGTGGCCGGGGCGTCATAAGCATGGATCTGCATTGCACCCGTCGTTGCCTCATGCTCTTGCGCTGCGGTCAGCGCGTTCGCGTATTCACCGGAAACAACGCCCAGGTCGGCACCGGTTTGCCGGATCAGTGCGATCTTGGACGGGCCCGCCAGTTCCGGCACAAATATCTTTGCAGGATACCCCAGCGTCTGCGCGGCATAGGCCGCCGCCGCACCATGATTGCCACCGGATGCGGCGACCACACCCGCAGCCGGCACATCCGAGCTGAGCAGCGTATTGAACGCACCCCGCGCCTTGAAACTGCCAGTATGCTGTATGTGCTCGAGTTTCAGTTCAACCGGATAGCCGGGAATGTTGCTTTCCATAACCGGGGTCACCTGCGCATATCCCGCGATGCGGTCCCGTGCTTCCGATATTTCACTTTTCCAATTCATTCTCGTCTTTCCGTGACTGGCACTCTGCCCGCGAACCCTATAGCTGTTTGTCAAACACGCAAGCAGGGATCGATCACCGATGAGAGAAGACCGCCACAGTCCGTTTCGCGATGCGCAGACCGACCGCTCGACCGCAAAAGAGGTTCCGGACACACCGCAAACACGCTCTCTGGCCTACCGTCTGGCTTTCGCGGATGACGAGTTTCTGTGCCGGGACGAGCTGCGCCCTGTACGCTTGCAGCTTGAGTTGCTGAAACCCGAAATGATCATGACCGAGCGTGAGATCACGTCGACCATCGTCATGTTCGGCGGCGCCCGCATTCCCGAACCCTCGCAAAAGCACACCGCGCGGACAGAAACCCTGGCCGGTCTGTCGAAATATTACGATGAGGCGCGTGAGTTTGCCCGGCTGATGACCGTGAAATCGAAAGAAACCGGATGCCGCGAGAATGTGATCGTCACTGGCGGCGGCCCCGGTGTAATGGAAGCTGGCAATCGCGGTGCAAACGAAGCAGGCGGGTGCTCGATCGGGCTGAACATCGTGCTTCCGCACGAACAGGCGCCAAACAGTTTCGTGACGCCAGATCTCAGCTTTAATTTCCACTATTTTGCGATCCGCAAAATGCACTTCCTGATGCGCGCCCGCGCCATCACCATCTTTCCCGGCGGGTTTGGGACGCTGGATGAACTGTTCGAATCCCTGACCCTGATCCAGACCGGCAGAATGGATCGTGTGCCTTTCCTGCTGTTTGGCCGCGCGTTCTGGGAAAAGGTCATCAACTGGGACGCACTGGCGGATGCCGGTACGATCTCGGACGAGGATCTGGACCTGTTCCGCTTTGTCGATACCGCGCAGGAGGCGGCCGAGATCATCGAGAACTGGGAACCCGCCCCGCCCCGCGACGAAATTCCGGGGCGCTGAGCGATGAAACCCCCAAAGACAGGCGAAATGCTCCACCTGCGTGGCAACGCGTTGTCAAAAGGCGAACCCGTCGCCCTTCCACTGACGCAAAGCAGCATGTTCCATCTGCCCGGTGCGCCGGACGGTCACCCGACCTATGGCCGTGTCGATAACCCCACCTGGGTACATCTTGAGCATGTTTTGTCGCATCTGGAAGACGCGCCTTGCCTCAGCTTCCCGTCCGGCATGGCCGCGATTTCTGCGGCTCTGTTTGCAACGGTGCAAGCCGGTTCGCGCCTTCTGATCCCTTCGGACGGGTACTATGTCACCCGTCTGCTGGCGGACCGGTTCCTTTCGCGTCTTGGCGTGACAGTTGAAGAGCGCCCGACCACAGCGTTTGCCGCAGGTGGTTTTGACGGGTTTGACGTTGTGTTCGCCGAAAGCCCTTCGAACCCCGGTCTGGACATGATTGACCTGAAAGTTATAGCCGAACAGGTGCGGTCTGCTGGCGGGGTGACGATTGCCGACAATACGACGATGACACCGCTGGGTCAGCGCCCGTTGGATTTGGGCATCGACGTGGTCGTGTCGTCCGACACCAAGGCGATGGGCGGGCATTCCGACATGCTGATGGGTCACGTGGCCAGCCGCAACAGTGACATCATGGAACGGATCGAGGAATGGCGGAGAGTCTCCGGATCGATCCCCGGACCGCATGAGGCATGGCTGCTGCATCGCGGGTTGGAAACGCTGGATGTCCGGTTTGACCGGATGTGCAACTCGGCTCAGGTAATAGCGGAACAGTTGGCAGGTCACCCAGCGGTCAAGCAGGTCCGCTATCCCGGGCTGGCCGATGATCCATCACACACACTGGCGCAGGCACAAACGGCACGGTTCGGATTTCTGCTATCCTTGACTTTGGAAAGCGAAGACAAGGCCGAAGCCTTCATCAACACTTGCCCGCTTTTGCGCCCCGCCACCTCCTTCGGTGGTGTTCACAGCTCGGCCGAGCGCCGCGCGCGCTGGGGCGATAGTGTCGACCCGGCCTTCATCCGCCTGTCCGTTGGATGCGAACCGGTGGACGAACTGTGGAAGGCGATTGAGGCCAGCCTGAACGCGCTGTGATTACTTATTCGCGGCACGCAGGTCCTTGAAAACGTAGATCGGCAGTACCACGCTGGCGATCAGCGCCCCCAGCCAGACAAGCAGCGTCGCCGCCAGCAGGTTCGAGATACCGCCAACGGTCAGCCCGGACGCGATGAGGTCGGTCACCAGCAGGCCCACAAATGTCACGACCAGGGCGATCCCGCCTTTCAATGCGGGCGCTTTCTTTTCGCCAAGCTTCAGTATCAAGGGCTCGGCGATCACCTGAACGACGGTGAAAACAATCACAACCACGATAAATGAGATCGGTTTGATCGCGAAACCGGACAGTATCAGCGAAGCCAGCAACAGCCCGATGGCATTGCCGGCCAGCAGGGCCAAAGCGGATTTGATTCTGCGCGACATGGGATGGCCTCCGTCAATCTACAATCAGAAATATGAAGATATTAGCAGGCTTCTGAGTTTTTTCGAGACAATTCAATCGCCTCTTGCTTTTGACCCGTTGAAAACACGTGGTAGAACACATTCATCAAGATCAGACCTGTCCCTGACCCGTGAGTGTGAGATGAGCGACGATCCCTATTCCGTCCTTGGCGTATCGAAAGACGCCAGTGCCGACGAAATCAAGAAAGCCTACAGGCGTATTGCCAAGGAGTGCCACCCGGACCTGAAACCCGGCGATGCCAAGGCCGAGGCCAAATTCAAGGCCGCAGCTGCTGCGTATGACTTGCTGAAAGATCCTGAAACCCGCGCCCGTTACGACAATGGCGAAATCGACGCATCGGGTCAGGAACGCCCGCAACAACACTATTACCGGGACTATGCCGAGGCCGCTGGAAACCCCTATCGCGGGCGTCAGGCGGACCCGGACGACATGTCGGACATCTTTGCCGAATTCATGCGCGGACGCGGTGGATTTGGCGGCCAGCAAAGGCATGAGTTTCATGCGCCGGGGCATAACCTGAACTATTCCCTGCAAATCAGCTTTCTGGATGCCGTGTTTGGCGCCAGCCAGAAATTGACCCTACCAGACGGCAACCGGATCGAGGTCAAGATCCCCGCCGGTATAACAGAAGGTCAGACCATCCGTCTGCGCGGCAAGGGTGCTCCGGGTTATGGCGAAGGCCCTCCGGGGGATGCGTTGGTGACCGTCACGGTCGCCAAACATCCGGTGTTTGACCGTCAGGGCGACGACATCCATATCACGCTGCCGATCAGCATCGATGAGGCCATTCTGGGCGGGAAAGTCGCCGCCCCCACCATCGATGGCGGTGTGAACGTCAATGTTCCGGCGGGCACCAGCAGCGGCAAAACCCTTCGCCTGCGCGGCAAGGGGGTGAAGAAACGCGGCTCGTCCCTGCGCGGCGACCAACTGATCGAATTGACTGTCTCGATGCCCGACAAGATCGATGATGATCTCAGGCAGTTCATGGAGACATGGCGCGAAACGCACCGCTACGATCCGCGGAAAGGAATGCCGTCATGACCCTGACCGAAAAGGAACTGATCGAAACCGTCTCGCGCCTGACCTCGGACCGCCTGACCGAGTATCTTGCGGCCGAAATCGTGATCCCTGAACAATCGGAGCAGGGGCTGGTCTATCACAGTATCGACGTTGCCCGGCTGGAACTGGCTTGCGAGTTGCACGAGCAATACGACATGGAGGCCGATGCGCTGTCGATGATGATCTCATTGATTGATCAGATGCATGGGCTGCGCGCTGAACTGCGTGAGGTTCTGAACGCAGTCGAGGCGCAACCCGAGCCGGTGCGCAAACAACTGATCGAGGTCATTGGCACAGCGCGGTTCCGTCGCAGATAACAGGGTTTTGGGCGCAATGATTTTGGCGTAGAAGGCCGCCTTGATCCTTTGTCAGGTAGCTTCCATGACCCAGCCCAGATCCGAATTGCTGATGCCTGCGGGCAATCTGCGCAAACTTAAGCTCGCCATCCTCTATGGGGCAGACGCCGTGTATTTGGGCACGCCGGATATGTCGCTGCGCACCAAGTCCGAGTTTTCGCTGGACGAGGTGATTGAAGGGGTCGAGTTCTGTCACAGCCATGGCCGACGCGCCTACCTGACCCTGAACCTGTTCTCGCACAACAAAGACATCCCGAAGCTGGACGAATATATCGACACGGTGCGCAAGGTGCAGCCCGACGGGTTGATCATCGCCGATCCAGGCGTGTTCCAATACGTCCGCGAGCGCGCGCCCGAACTGCCGCTGCATATCTCGACCCAGGCCAATATCTGTTCGTGGCTGTCGGTGAAGTTCTGGCAGGATCAGGGGGCCGAGCTGGTGGTTCTGGCGCGTGAGGTTTCCTATCCCGAACTGGTCGAGATCCGTGAGAAATGCCCTGATATTAAGCTAGAAGCCTTCGTGCACGGCGCCATGTGCATGACCTATTCGGGCCGCTGTCTGCTGTCGAATTTCATGGCCGAACGCGGGGCCAACCAGGGCAACTGTGCCAATTCCTGTCGCTGGAACTATGGTCTGAAACTGCGCCTCAAGGATGGCACACATCAGGAGCTGCGTATCACCGAGGAAAACGCCGACCTGTTCGAATTCCTGCTGGAAGAAGGCTGCCGCCCCGGTGACCTGATGCCCATCGAAGAGGATGATCGCGGCTCGTACATCCTCAACTCACGCGACCTCTGCATCATGCCGAAACTGGATGAGTACCTGAAAATCGGTGTCGACAGCCTCAAGGTCGAAGGGCGCGGCAAATCGGAATACTACGCCGCGATCGTCGCACGAGCCTATCGTATGGCGATAGATGACTATTTCGCGGACCCCGAAAACTGGGACCCCAAGCCTTACATGCGTGAGCTCGAAACCGTCGGGAATCGCGGCTATACGCTGGCCTTCCACGAAGGGCGGCTGACCAATTACGCCCATGATTACGAACACACCGCATCCATCGCGCAATGGGAATATGCCGGGATCGTCACCGAAGTGACCGAGGATGCCTTTCTGGTCGAGGTGAAGAACAAGCTGGAACCGGGTGATGTGCTGGATTTCGTCTCGCCAGTTGCGCGCGACACGGTTCTGCTGCGGGTTTATGATTTCGAACGCGCCCATGATGGCGCACGGCTGGACGTGGTGCATGGCAGCACAAAAACCATCATTCGGATGCCTTTCACCCTGTTTGATCACGAGGATATCGACAATCTGCGCGCCCGTTTTCCGGTCTATTCAGTGCTGCGCAAGGAACGCGCCCTGACCGACGAACACTGGAGCCGCATTCGCTTTGACAAGCTCGTGCAGGGATTGGAAACCACCGGTCGCGACAACCCAACTGCCTATGCACGCCGCCGCGATGATCTGGTTGAAAAGATTGGCCAAGACGGTAACGAACGCCGATTCAAGACAAACCGCATCGGCACGGAAGGATGCTGCGGCAAGGGCTGCAACGGATGCCTGATCTTCTGGCAAGATGATAAATACGCGTTGGCCCGCGAGGTGCTGTCCAAACGGAAGCAAGGCGAACAGCTCAGCCGCCGTGAGGCGACAGAACTCAAGCTGCCGGGTGAACCGGCTTAGTTTCCCACCCGATATTCTTCGGGGATAAAGAACGTGTAGTCGCGATCCGCCACTTGTTCGTGACAGACGTGGCAATAGGCAACTTCGCTGGCACGGGCGCCCATGTTATCGCCAAACAAGGACCCGTCCGGCAGCACCATGATATAACGCCAGTCAGCGGTGTTCGGGCTGGTGCCTTTTGGCAGTTTTTCCATTATGAACATGGCGCCGGGGTGTATGTGACCTTCATCGGTCACCGTCATGCTGTCCTTGGCAAGCACCGATCCCACGGGCAGTTCTTCGCCCTGTTGCAATGTCCCATAGTTGTGCGCCATTCGGTTGGCATACGTGTTGACGAAACGCTGTCCGTGTGTGGCCGAGATATATGGCGCGTCGTTGAAAAGCGGCCAGCTTTGGTAGTTTAGAACCAGATCCAGTTGCGCCGCAGCATACCCCCGTGCCATGCGGCGGCTGAGCGAATGGTAGTGGGCCGCGGCCTCATCCTTGCTTAGCTCTGCCGGGTTTTCGATCGCGATGTGGGCGTTGTGACCATCCGCCGTTGCCAGTCCTGAAGAAACCAGAAGTGTCGCGCACGCAATGGCCTTGTGCTGGAGAATTATTCGAAGATACGAGTCCATTATTACGACCTACCTGAAAATCAGTTCGCCTGAGCGCCACGTGACGACAGTGTTCTTATTCTAGCGGCTCCGAGAACTCTTACCAGCTCAGGTCCCGGAATCTCACCGCCTTGTGCATCGATTTGAACCTGCATCCTGCGGCATTGAATCATTAAAATATAGCAAATTATGCATATTGAATCAGCATCTGAAACATTAAGTTTACAGGCACACTTCATGCGTGCAGGTGGTCATCTTGGACAATCAAAGCACGACCACCCGATCCATGATGAACCGGACAGAAAAACTACGGGGTTAAACCGGCTTCGGACTCAATCTGTTTGCGTGATTTGCGGGCACGTTCGGATGCCGATTTCAACTGACCGCACGCCGCCATGATATCCTCGCCCCGTGTCTTGCGAATGGGAGAGGCGTAGCCTGCCTGATAGATGATGTTGGCAAAAGCGCGGATGCGGTTGTTCGAGCTGCGCTTGTACGGCGCGCCGGGCCATTCGTTAAACGGGATCAGGTTGATCTTGGCCGGAATTTTGTGACGCTTGATGTGGTCGATCAAACGATGGGCATCCGCGTCGCTGTCATTCACACCGTCCAGCATCACGTATTCGAACGTGATCCGCTCGGAGTTCGAGGCATTGGGATAGCTGGCCAGCGCCTGCAACAACTCCTCGATATTCCAGCGTTTATTGATTGGAACCAGAACGTCGCGGGTTTCATCCGTGGTTGCATGGAACGAGATCGCCAGCAGACAGCCGATTTCCTCAGCCGTGCGCGCAATTTCGGGTACCACTCCACTGGTCGACAGCGTAATTCGGCGGCGCGACAGGGAAATCCCCTCGGGATCCATCGCGATCTTCATCGCATCGCGGACGTTTTCGAAATTGTAAAGCGGCTCGCCCATTCCCATCAGAACGATGTTTGACAGAAGGCGCGTTTCATCCTTTGGCGCACCGGGGGTCGGCCATTCGTCAAGATCGTCGCGCGCCATCATGATCTGCCCGACAATTTCGGCAGATGTTAAATTACGTACAAGCTTCTGGGTGCCCGTATGACAAAACGAACATGTCAGTGTACATCCGACCTGAGACGATATGCACAGCGTACCGCGATCTTCTTCGGGGATGTAGACCACCTCGACCTCGTGCCCGCCCGCGATCCGGCACAGATATTTGCGGGTGCCGTCCTCGGACACCTGTCGGGTCACGACCTCGGGTATCTCGACCACAAAGTTTTCGGCCAGTTGCGCACGGTACGCTTTGGCGAGATTCGTCATCTGGGAAAAATCGCGCACGCCCCATTGATAGATCCACTGCCAGATCTGACCGGTACGCATCTTTGCCTGCTTATCGGGCGTACCATGTTCGATCAGGACCTCACGCAAACGGTCGCGGGTGAGACCGACAAGGTTCACCTTCCCCTCGGGCAATTTGCGAGGGAGGGTCATGACGTCTTGAGTGATCGGCGCTTTGGGCGACATTGTGGTACCTGCTGAGGCGTATCTTCAAGGATTCTGGCTTGGGATGCGCCTCTATATAGGAACCTGTGCAAAGATCAAAAGGAATCGTTTCAGTCAGTCTGCAAAACTCAACAGTTCTTCAACGCGTGCCCGCCCCAAATTCACCCGGCATGATGTGATTGCGATACCTGTACCCGATCCGCCACCAAACGACGCGCCGACGGCGGTGCAATGCGTATCGCGATAGGTTTCCCAGGCCTGTTGCGCCGCTATGAGGGCAGGTTCAGCCACTATCCGCCCGGTGACCTCGTCCAGCTCCTTGGCAGATTGTACCGCCAAATCAAAACTCACCTGCAGCGCGCGCGAGACCCGTGCTTCCATCTCTCCGACGCAGGATCCGATTTCGACTTGTGATCCGGCGTCGGAACATTCCAACGCCGGGTCGGCGGTTGCGGTGGCTGGCAAAAGCAGCGCGATCAAGATCAGACGCATGGCCGCCTCATTCATCCATTCAGCTGGGGTCAGGCCAGAGTAACATGTTTTGCCAGAAAGGTTTAGATGCCGGTTGGCCCCCTAAACCAACGGAAATGCAGTTCCGCGTCAGACACCCGCGGGTGGGATATAGCAATCTTCGGCATCCAGGGTCTTGACCGGATCGTTCGGTCCGCATTGTTCGCCGGTTACAGGATAAGTCTCGCCCTTGTTTTCGCAGGCACTCAGCAGCATGGCTGATATCATCATCAACGCGACAAGAGATTTGTTCAGCATGGTGGCAACTCCTTGGTTTCTCTTGAACTGATTAGTTCGGAAATCGTCAGAGCTCACATTGATACGGATCAAGTAAACGGGTTGATCCTGCGTAAAGGTACAGGGGAGCGTAAAAACAAAAAAAGCCCCGCCAAAGACGGGACCATTTGCTTAGGTCGGGGTGCTTACTTGGTGCACCGCTTTTCAGCGTCTTCGATTGCTGCGGTAAAGCCCAGCAGCGAGAAGGTGTCCTTGGTTTGTGTGCCGCGTTCGGACCGGGCGGTCAGAACAGCCTCGGTACCGCGTTTCAGCGCGGTGACGATCTTGGCGTCATCTGCATCTGATGCGGGCCAGGCCCACTCACCTTCGGTGAACAGCTCAAACTCGGACCCGTCGACATTCAGGTTCACCGTCGATCCCGGTGCAAACGGATAGCCGCCGGTAAAGGTCACTTGTCCTTTGACCTCGGCATTGGGGCGATAGAACACAAACAACAGGATGTCGCTGCGCCGCACGGATACGACGCGCCCGCCCCGGGTGTTCACGGTTTCCTTGGGGGCCGAAACGCTCCAGCATTCGGTGGGATCATCTTCGACAAAAACGCTCCAGTCCGTTTTTGCAGCAACCCGGTTTGTGCTTGTCGCCTGTTGGGCGAGTGCAGACGTTGCGGCGATGCCTGCCACACACAGGCCCGCGATCGTACGAACGAGCATTGATCCCATTTGTCCAGCCTCCTAGCTCGACCGATACCTCAAATCCATCGGACATGGCTGCGAACCCTTCCGGCCCGTCTATTCCGTTGCGCATTCCGATGATTGCCGACATACACACACTAACGCAGGTTTCGCCACAGGCGAAAGGGCGATTGGCAGAATTTTGCGCATAAATTTCGGAGGTCCAGATGACGCAGCCCGTAGCAATGACAGAACTGTGGCGTGGCAACTTGCTGGAAAGCCTGCATTTGGGCCACGCGGTCATCTGCGACGACACCGGCCAGATCGTGCGCAGCTGGGGCGACCCGCAGGCAGTTATCTATCCGCGCTCATCCGCCAAGATGATTCAGGCGCTTCCGCTGGTCACGTCGGGAGCCGCGGCAAAATACGGATTGAACAGCGAACATCTTGCGCTGGCCTGCGCGTCCCACAATGGGGCCGCGATCCATACCGACCGCGTGACAGCGTGGCTTGATCATCTGGGGCTGAGCGAGCACGACTTGCGCTGCGGGCCACAGGAGCCAGCGGACACTGCCGCGCGGGATCGGCTGATTCTGGCGGATGACACCCCGTGCCAGATCCACAACAATTGTTCCGGCAAGCATTGTGGTTTCCTGACACTGGGTCAGCATATGGGCGCAGGACCGGAATATCTGGAAATCGACCACCCGGTGCAGCAGGCCTGCCTGTCTGTCATCGAAGAGACGTCAGGCGAAACCAGCCCCGGTTACGGTATTGACGGCTGTTCCGCCCCGAATTTCGCCGTGTCGCTGGCCGGGCTGGCCCGGTCGATGGCGTGGTTCGCAAGCGCCTCGGATCGGTCCGACCGTTCCAGCGAGGCGGCGGTTCAGTTGGTGGCAGCCATGGTGAAGCATCCGGAACTGGTTGCCGGTGAGACCCGTGCCTGCACCGAACTGATGCGCGCCATGAACGGGCGCGTCGCCATCAAGACCGGGGCCGAGGCGGTGTTTGTGGCCATCATCCCGGAAAAACGCATGGGCGTTGCGTTGAAGATCACCGATGGCACCACACGGGCCAGTGAATGTGCCATCGCCGCCATTCTGGTGAGCCTTGGTGTGCTGGAGGCCGATCACCCGGCCACCCGCAAATTCATGAACGCCACGCAATACAGCCGCCGGGGGCTGGAATGCGGCGTGATCAAACCTGCGCCGGGTTTCCCCGGCTAAGGCCGCTACATCTCGATCTCGTGCACCTCGGCAACCTCGACCGAGCCCGAACCGTTGACGACCATCGGACAGCCCTTGGCCATCTCGGTCGCGGCTTCGATGCTGTCGGCCTTAATCACGGTAAAGCCCGAAGCCGGGTTCGCACCGCCATTGTCGACAACCCCGCTGCTGCTGACCGTATAGGACTGTCCGACCGGGTTGCCGGGGATCTCTAACGCTTCGGCCATACCCTGAAACCATGCGCCCCAAGCGGCCATGGTCGCCTCGATCTCGGCGGGGTCGGTCGGGGTGTGTCCCCCGTGATAGACAAACAAATATTGGGGCATATCGCTCCTCCCTGATGAAACCTTATTTGCACTTCGCTTCGAGTTTGCGCAGCGAAGACGTCCAGCCCTGATTGTGGTTCGCGGCTGCTTCGGCATCGGCCAGTTCGCGGTGGTCCAAAACCAGGCGTGACCCCGTGCCTGTCGCTGTGACTGTAAAGGTGACGTGGCTTTCGGCCCCGCGCTGATCCTGATCGTCATGCCAGCCCCAAGTAAACCCTACTGAGTTTGGCGGGTCGACATGCGTGACGTGGCCCGAGACCTTGTATTGCTGGCCCTCGCCGTTTTCCATGACCGAATACCACGGGCCGGTGCGCGAGAAATCCAGATTGTGTTCAGGCACGTGCATCCCTTCGGGCCCCCACCATTGCAACAACCGGCTGCCGTCGCTGATCCATGCAAACAGGTCTTCTGGGCTGACGGGGAAGTCCCGTTCCAGTTTCAGGTCGGCCATGAATTCTCCCTTTCGATGATATCACTGAGGCGATCGAGGCTGCTTTCCCAGAATTGCCGTTTGGAGATCGTCCAGTTGGCAATCATCCGCAGCCCGTCGGGCCGGATGGAGTACATCCGTTGGGTGCCCCGCACGCGCTGTTCAACCAGCCCGGCTTCGCGCAATACTTTCAGATGGCGCGAAATCGCAGCGCCGGAGATTCCGCGCCCTACGATCAGGTCACCGGCGGGCAGTTCGCCCTGCTCCATCAGTTGCTCGACAATCGAGAACCGGGTGGCGTCGGACAAAGCGGAAAAGGTGGTCAGAAGCGTGCTCATGACCGATATTTAACACAAATGTTAAATAATGAAAAGCCCTGTCAGGATTCGACGAAATCCGCGCGACTGTACCCTTGCAGGTAAAGCAGTGCCGTCAGGTCGCCGTGATTCACCCGCACGTCGCATTTCGCAGCCACCGACGGTTTGGCATGAAGGGCAACCCCGGTTCCGGCCCGCCCCAGCATACCCAGATCATTGGCCCCGTCGCCGACGGCGATCACGTCATCCTCGGACAGGCCAAGGCGAGTGGAGATCTGTTCAAGCGCCTCGATTTTGGCCTGACGTCCCAGAATAGGACGCGCCACATCGCCCGTCAGTTTGCCATCTGCGGCCAGCAGAGTGTTGGCGCGGTTTTCATCGAACCCCAGCAATTCTGCCACCCGCGTGGTGAAGGCGGTAAAGCCACCGGACACCAGTGCAGCATAGGCTCCGTTAGCCCGCATCGTTGCCAGCAACGCCTGTCCGCCGGGCATCAGGGTGATCCGTTCGCGCAGAACTTTGCCAATGACGCTTTCATCCAGATCCTTCAGCAGACCAACCCGTTCGATCAGGGCACCTTCGAAATCCAACTCTCCGTTCATGGCGCGGGCGGTGATGTCCTTGACCCTTTCGCCGACGCCAGCCTCATCCGCCAGTTCATCAATGCATTCCTGCTGGATCATGGTGCTGTCCATATCGGCCAGCAGCATCTGTTTGCGCCGCCCCTGTGCGGGCTGCACAATCAGGTCCACGCCCATGCCCTGCAAGTCTGCCCAAACGTCCCAGCGATTGGCGGGCATGTCGCGCAGGTCAAACTCGACCGCCTCGTCCGGGCTGAGCCACAGGACATCCCCACCGCCCCACGCGTTGCGCAGCGATTCCGGCAAGGCACGGTCCAGTGAAGGTGCAGCCGGGTTGGTCAGCAAAGTGGCGACATACATATTAAATCTCCAATGTCATACCCAGGCGAGCAGACTCAGGGCGTCAACGGTGTTCGACCCTGTTCGGTCAGTTCCCAGCAATTCTGTCCCTCGAATGCGGCGACGCCCGTCGGGCGTCCGTACCCGGCCCCCGTGTCCAGATTGATCCGGTTGCCATAATGCGTCGCCTGATCCACAGGCGTGTGTCCATGAACGATCAGTTTGGGATGCGGGCCTTGGTAGTCGTGGAAGTCCTGTCTGATCCAGATCAGATCACTTGCCTGCTGTTCATTCAGTGGCACACCCGGACGGATTCCCGCATGAACAAAGGCAATCTCGGGCGTCTGATGCATCACCACCAGATCGCGCAGAAAGGTCAGGTGCGATTTCGGCACGGCTGCCTGTGCCATACGGTGCAGGTTTTCAAGGCGAATCTGACCTTCGAATTCCACCCCATAGCTGCGCAGGGTGTCGATCCCGCCCAACCTGTCATGCAGCCAGTGGTATCCCACCAACAAATGCGGATCGTGGCGCGGAGTGTCCTCCATGAACCAGGCAAACATGCGGTCGTGATTGCCCAGCAGAGTGATCCAGTTTCGGCCAGCATCGCGCCCGGCAATCAGGCGTTCGATCAGCCCGCGACTGTCAGGGCCGCGGTCAACGTAGTCACCCAGAAACACGATCTGAGCATCGGGGCCGCCGTCGCTTTGGATCAGGGACAGCGCGCGCTCCAGCTCAGCCACCTGCCCGTGCAGATCACCAATAACATAGATTGGCTGTGTCATAGACGGCCTCCGGCGGTAAAGTTCAGCTTGCTTGTGCCTCAGATCGCAACCGGAGAGAACAAGTGACCCGATCGCACGTGCAACCGGGTCCTGAACTGTTTCTCAAACTCAACAGCCCCGATCAGGCGACGTCGAATTCCAGCGGCTTGATCTGCGTGAACAGGCCTGTTTCGGCAAGCTTCGCCCGCGCTTCGGCCGGGACCGGTTCGTCGACATAGAGCAATGCAATCGCTTCGCCTCCGGCCTCTGCGCGGCCGAGGGTAAAGTTGGCGATGTTGACGTTGTTTTCACCCATGGTTTGACCCAGCGTGCCGATGATGCCGGGCACGTCTTCGTTGGTGGTGTACAGCATATGAGCACCGACCTCGGCATCGATATTGATGCCCTTAATCTGGATAAAGCGCGGCTTGCCATCGCTGAACACCGTGCCAGCGATCGACCGTTCACGCTTGTCCGTTACGACCGTGACTTTGATATAGCCATCAAAAACACCCGACTTGTCCTGATTGGTGGTCGAGATTTTGATCCCGCGCTCTTTCGCGACCACAGGGGCCGAGACCATGTTCACCTCGGGGTTGAACTTTTTCATGATCCCCGCGACCACCGAACAGTTCAGCGCGGCCAGGTTCATTTCAGCGGCCACACCGTCATAGAGGATGTTGATCGCCTTGACCGGCTCGTCCGTCATCTGGCCAATGAAGCTGCCCAGATGACCTGCCAGCTTGATCCACGGCCCCAT
Organism: Ruegeria sp. SATB027; assembly: GCF_059613825.1. Taxonomy (NCBI): domain Bacteria; kingdom Pseudomonadati; phylum Pseudomonadota; class Alphaproteobacteria; order Rhodobacterales; family Roseobacteraceae; genus Ruegeria; species Ruegeria sp. SATB027. Next base: position 2,510 of record NZ_JBXWTH010000049.1, on the reverse strand, counting down.
CAGCTTGGCTTCTTCCGCGGTCACGCTGGGCATGTTCAGCGCGTTCTCGACCGCGCCTGTCAGCAGGTAGTTCGAAATCTGTTCAGCCACCTGCAGCGCCACGTTCTCCTGCGCCTCGGTCGTCGCCGCGCCCAGATGGGGCGTGCAGACCACGTTGGGCAGGTTGAACAATGCGTTGTCCTTGGCGGGTTCTTCGCTGAACACGTCAAAGGCCGCTCCGGCAACATGGCCGGATTGCAGCATCTCGGCCAGCGCCACTTCATCGACCAGACCGCCACGGGCACAGTTGATGATCCGTACACCCTTTTTGGTTTTGGCCAGATTCTCGCGGCTCAGGATGTTGCGGGTCTGATCCGTCAGCGGCACATGCAGGGTGATGAAATCGGCACGCGCCAGCAGTTCGTCCAGCTCGACCTTTTCCACGCCCATCTTAGAGGCTTTCTCTTCGCCCAGATAAGGATCATAGGCGACAACCTTCATCTTCAGGCCCAACGCACGTTCGCACACGATGCCACCAATGTTGCCGGCACCGATCACGCCCAGTGTCTTGTTGGTCAGCTCGATCCCCATGAACTTGGACTTTTCCCACTTGCCCGCATGGGTCGAGGTGCTGGCCTCGGGGATCTGCCGCGCCACGGCGAACATCATCGCGATGGCGTGTTCGGCGGTGGTGATCATGTTGCCGAAGGGCGTGTTCATCACGATCACACCTTTTTTCGAGGCCGCCTCTTTGTCGACATTGTCGGTGCCGATCCCGGCGCGGCCGATGACCTTCAGCCTGTCGGCTTTTTCCAGAAGGGTCGGTGTGACCTTGGTGGCCGAACGGATGGCAAGACCGTCATATTGACCGATCACCTCGGCCAGCTTGTCCTTGTCTTTGCCCAGCTCGGGCATGAAATCCACGTCGATGCCACGGTCGCGGAAAATCTGCACTGCGGTTTCGCTGAGCTTGTCGGATACCAGTACTTTGGGAGCCATTTTGATTGGTCCTTTGAATTCTTCAGGGGGATAGCGGGCTGACGCCCGCCCTATGTCGGTGATGGGGTAGGCCGGGCTTCAGCCCGGCACATGAAACTCAGGCAGCCTGCGCCTGCGCTTTGATCTCGGTCGCAAAGGCCCAGGCCAGCCAGGGCAGCATCGCCTCGATATCCGAGGTTTCAACCGTACCGCCGCACCAGATGCGCAGACCTGCTGGCGCGTCGCGATAGGCGCCGATATCCAGCGCGATATTCTCGGTCTCAAGCCGCTTGGCGACTGCCTTGGCAAAGGCAGCACCGTCCTGAATACGCGCGTCGGTGAACTTCAGGCAGACCGAAGTGTTCGACCGTGTCGCCTCATCCTCGGCCAGGTTTGCGATCCAGCCGTTCTGGTCGCAGAACGCGTGTACCGCACCCGCATTGGCATCCGCACGCGCGATCAACCCCTGCAATCCGCCCACCGAGCGGGCCCAGTCCAGCGCAAAGAGATAATCTTCGACCGCCAGCATTGACGGCGTGTTGATCGTTGCCCCGTTAAAGATGCCTTCGATCAGTTTGCCGCTCTTGGTCAGGCGGAAAATCTTGGGCAGCGGCCATGCGGGGGTATAGCTTTCCAGCCGTTCAACGGCGCGCGGGCTGAGGATCAGCATCCCGTGGGCCGCTTCGCCGCCCAGCACTTTCTGCCAGCTGAAGGTTGTTACATCCAGCTTGTCCCAGGGCAGATCCATCGCAAAGGCCGCCGAGGTTGCATCGCAGATCGTCAGGCCCTGGCGGTCATCGGCAATCCAGTCGCCATTGGGTACCCGTACACCCGAGGTTGTGCCGTTCCACGTGAACACCACGTCATTTGCGAAATCGACCGAGGCCAGATCAACGATCTGCCCGTAATCCGCGGTCTTCACCTCGGCGTCGATCTTCAGCTGCTTGACCACATCGGTCACCCAGCCGGACCCAAAGCTTTCCCAGGCTAGCATCTCGACCTTGCGCGCACCCAGCAAAGACCACAGCGCCATTTCAACCGCGCCGGTGTCCGAGGCGGGAACGATGCCAATGCGGTAATCCGCCGGAATGCCCAGAATCTCGCGCGTGCCTTCGATGGCCGCCTTCAGCTTATCCTTGCCGACAGCGGCGCGGTGCGACCGGCCCAATGCGGCATCAGCCAGTTTTGTCAGGTCAAATGTGGGGGGTTTGGCACAGGGGCCCGAAGAAAAACGCGGACTTGCCGGCCGCGTCGCCGGTTGTTCGATCGTCATGTGTATTACCCTTCCAGATACACGCCCCTCGTTGGGGAGGGGTGTCCCACGGACAGACCTAGGGGGCCTTCGCACCTGCAGCAAGCAGAAAAGACGCTTTACCGGGTAAAAACGACATCTGAAACGGGCACAAATCAGAACACGCGTTTCCGATTGGCGAAAAACCCCGCCGATGTTTCGGCGGGGTAGGGTTGTGTTACTCTGCGGCGTCTTCGTATGCGTCCATTGGTGGGCATGTGCAGACGAGGTTTCGGTCGCCGTATGCGTTGTCGACGCGGTT
>NZ_JBXWTH010000048.1:0-60241 GCF_059613825.1 Ruegeria sp. SATB027 | reverse complement strand
CCAAACGCATGTTCAATACCATGCATCTGCAAAACCTTAACAAAGGCCTCTTCCGTCGTCATCTTCATAGGGGTGTTCTCCAAGCAAGAGTGAGAAAACCGGGTACCGGGACCCGGGGGTTGATATGGTTTTGGCGTAAGGGTGCGACCTGCGTTAGGGCCAGACGCGTCTGCGGAATATGTCCAGTGCGATCTCAGGCAGACCGGATGGCATCCGCGATCAGTTCGACGCCGGGGCCTATGCGGTTGGTCGAAATTGAAGAGTACCCGAGGCGGTAGAAATTCTGCGGCCTGTCGGGCCCCGAGAAAAACGGAGCACCCGGTTCGATATGAACACCCTGGTTCTGCAGCTTTAGCGCAAGCTGCGTTGTGTTGACGTGCTCGGGGGCCGACATCCACATTGATGAGCCGCCCATTACGCCCCGTCCAGCCACTGTGAGCCCGCTTTCTTCGATGGCTTTGTCCATCGCATCGCGCCGCTCTTGCAGGGCTTTCGACATACGTCGGATCTGCGCGTCGTAATGGCCCAATGACAGAAAATACGCTGCCGTGCGCTGAATATGACCCGGAGGGTGGCGCAGGACCAACGAGCGAAGAGCACGAGCTTCGCGGATGAAAGGCTCGGATCCGACCATGTATCCAAGCCTCAATCCCGGAAACAGCGACTTGGAAAAACTGCCGACGTAAATCACGCGCCCATCCCGATCCATGGACTTGAGTGCAGGCGAAGGTGCGCTGCGAAAGGCCATTTCGAATTCATAGTCGTCCTCGACAACCATTGCATCCAGATCGCGTGCCCGATCCAGTAGCTTGTTGCGGCGGTCGATCGGCATCGTCGCGGTTGTCGGGCTTTGATGGCTGGGGGTGGTAAAGATGACATCCGCTTCGTCGGGGATCGCTTCGGGTGGCAAGCCGTCGCGATCGACGCTCAGGGGGGTCACAGCGCAGTCCCAGTGGTTCAAAAGGCTTCGCAGCGCGTAGTAGCAGGGATCTTCGATTACAGCTGTGCGTTTGTGTGTCAGCAAGATGCGTGAGGCCAGCCAAAGCGCGTTCTGCGCGCCCAGGGTGATCAAGATCTCTTCGGGGCGGGCGACGATACCACGGCGCGGCAGGGTGTGGCGCGCGATGAATTCGATTAGCAACGGATCATCCTGATCCACGTAATCCCCTGTCAGCGAATCGAAGTCTTTGTGCCCCAATGCGCGAACCGCGCATAATCTCCAGTTGGCGTGATCAAACAGGGTTCGGTCGGCCTGACCGTAGATGAACGGATAGCGGTATTCGCGCCAATTGCTGGGTTTCGGCAGGACGTCGCTGTCCAGAAAGCGGCGCGCCAATGCCCTGTCCCAGTCGACAGATTCCGTGCCGCGCTGCACGGGCGAGTATTTGGGCGGAACCGGTGCGTTTTGCGAGACGTAATATCCTGACCGACCCTTTGCCATCAGATAATCATTGGCCAGCAACTCGGTATAGGCCAGCGTCACCGTGATGCGGCTGACGCCCAGATGTGCGGCCAGCTTTCGCGAGGATGGCAGTTTTTCCCCCACGTGAAAGCGACCGGACAGAATGCCCTCGGCAATCATCTGCTGGATCTGGGCCTGCAACGTGCCCTGACCGTTGAGCTCAAGAAAGAATGTTTCGACCGATATCCCCATGCCTGCTTATAGGTTGGACTTAAGGCAGGGGCAATCTGGACTTACAGTGCCATGGAAAATTTTCCCAAGGTGGGTTGACCGGGGTCCTTTGTGAAACTACAAAACTAGAAATCTAGTTTAATGGAGGCAACTCATGTGGGAAACTGCTGCTGCCGGATTTTCCGCCATGGGTTCGGAAGCCCGGCTGAAAGTCCTAAAAACTCTGGTACGGGCTGGTGAGGCCGGTCTGACCGTTGGCGAAATCCAGAACCGGACGGGGATTGCCCCGTCGACTTTGGCGCACCACCTGCGGTTTCTTGCAGCCGGAGGTGTGGTTGAGCAGGAAAAGATCGGTCGCACCACGATCAACCGGGCCTGTTATGACGAATTGAAGACGCTGGCGCAGTTCATTCTTAGCGAATGCTGCGCTGACGCGGTTGGAAAGGCGGCCAACGATGGCTGAATTGACGCAATCGCCCCGACTGACCGCCAAAGGTGCGCTTGAGATGATCAAGACACCCTGGGCATTGATCATGGTCATTCTTGTGGCGGTGGCCGTTCTCGACCCCGGCAACCTGCGTGAGGTTGCGAGTTTTGCAGTCAGGGCCTTGGCGCATACAGGACAATACATCCTGTTTGCTGTGCTTCTGTTGTCATATCTCAAGGCAACCGGGGCCGAGGTGATGGTGGTGCGCGCTTTTGAAGGGCGCGAAACCCGGATGATCTTTCTGGCCGCCCTGTTCGGCGGCCTCGCACCGTTTTGTTCTTGCGAAGTCATTCCCTTTATTGCGGGCTTGCTTGCACTCGGAGCGCCGCTGTCGGCCGTGATGGCGTTCTGGCTCAGCTCACCATTGATCGACCCGCCGACGCTTTTGATTACGGCTGCCGCGCTGGGATGGCCCTTTGCCATCGGTAAGGCGGTTGCCGCCGTTGCGCTTGGCCTGTTCGGCGGGTTCGCGGTTCGTTTACTGATGCGGCAGGGGGCATTTGCCCAGCCCTTGCGCGAATACAAACCTGCCGGGTGTTGCGGATGTGGTCCGAAAGCGGATGACAAGCCGGTCTGGAAGTTCTGGCACGAGCCCGAGCGTCGCGTTCGGTTTCGTTCGGAATTCGTACACAACGGGCTGTTCCTGCTGAAGTGGCTGGCACTGGCCTATGTGCTCGAAGCTTTGTTGGTCAACTATGTGCCTGCGGACCTGATCGCTGGCGTCGTTGGCGGAGAAGGCGTGCTGCCGATCATCGTTGCCGCGCTGGTGGGGATGCCGGCCTATCTGAACTCTTACGTCGCGCCACCGCTGCTGGCGGGTCTGATCGATCAGGGCATGACCGCGGGGGCTGCGATGTCGTTCATGGTTGCGGGTGCCGTCAGTTCCATACCGGCGATGGCCGCAGTCTGGTCATTGGTCAAACCGCGCGTGTTTGCGACTTACCTGAGCCTTGGTGTGGGGGGCGCAATAATCGCAGGCATCATCTTTCAGGTGGTATGAACGAAAAAGCCGCCCGGTGTCAGCATCGGGCGGCCTTGTTTTGTCTGAAATTTCGATCAACCGGATTCGCAGAGACGGGGCAGTTTGAACCGATACCGGGCTTCGCCGCTTTTGACGTAGATGCGTTTTTCCACGCAGGCCGTCGTTCCAACGGTTTGTGAAATCTGCGACTCGGTCGACGTAATCGACGTGGCCGATCCATCGGGCAGGCGAACCGAGGCTACGACGCCGTTCTTCAGGTCCCCGTTCACCGGGGTTGCGGACAGAACCGGTACGATCAGGAAAGCCTCGTGTTCGTGTTCGCCTTCGTCCCCCAGCAGAAACAAGGTGGTGACGATGGCGATCATGACAACACCACCCGCCAGACCCAGCCCCCATGTCCTGAGAAAGGCGTAGATCGTTACGGCGCGGTGCGGGCCGAAAATCGCAGAAAGAATGCTCAGCATGACAAGTCCGTCAAAAAAGCCCCAGCCGTTCCGACCGGGGCTGATTGTCTGTTACAGACGAGGATCATCCTCGTCTTCATCATCCGCCCCGCCTTTGGGCAGGTTGAAGAAACTGTCGGCGTCGATGATAGGCTCGTCGTCTTTTTCATCCGACCGATCATCGGACAGCGAGAAGGTTTCCAGACCTTCGATCGCGGTCGGGATTTTCGGCGCAGCGTCCATTTCCAGCGATTGCTCGGTCGAAACCAGCTTGCGACGCTCGTCATCGCTCATCACGCCGCCTTCGGCTGCTTTCTTGGCAGCGGCCTTCTGCACGATCGCATCCAGTTCGGACTGTTTGCACAGGCCCAAAGCAACCGGGTCGATCGGCTGCATGTTTGAGATGTTCCAGTGCGTGCGCTCGCGGATCGACTGGATGGTCGGCTTGGTGGTGCCAACCAGCTTGGCGATCTGGCCGTCGCTGAGTTCGGGGTGGAACTTGACCAGCCACAGGATCGAGTTCGGACGGTCCTGACGCTTGGACAGCGGGGTATACCGCGGGCCACGGCGCTTTTCTTCGCCGGATGCCGCCGGATTGAACTTGAGCTTCAGCTTGTGCAGCGGGTTGTTCTGCGCGGCGTCGATCTCATCCTGTGTCAGCTGGTTGTTTGCGATCGGGTCAAAGCCCTTTACGCCTGCGGCCACATCGCCATCGGCGATGCCCTGCACTTCCAGTTCGTGCATTCCTACGAAATCCGCGATCTGCTTAAAGCTGATCGTGGTGTTGTCCACCAGCCATACGGCGGTTGCCTTGGCCATAAGCGGTTTTGCCATCAGCCCGTCTCCTATACATACATCTTTCCCGTCGCCGGAATTCGGCGGCCCCTTGGTCTTGGGGCAGGTTTCCGTTGTCGGGGAACTTGGCCCGTATATAGTCGCCACGCAGCAAGAAGGGAAGAGGCGAATGCGCTGGGTCGTATTGTGGGTCTTCAGCGCGATGACAGCGCTGGCCGAAGGTGAAAAAGCAGGTGAGTTCGACTATTACGTCCTGTCGCTTAGCTGGTCGCCCAATTGGTGCGCCCGTGAAGGGGACGCGCGCGGGTCAGACCAATGCGACGACCGGCACGACCACGGATGGATCCTGCACGGGCTCTGGCCGCAATTTCATCAGGGCTGGCCATCCTTCTGCCGCTCGCCCGAGGCGCCGCCAACGCGCCGCATGACGCGGGAAATGGAAGATATTCAGGGTAGTGCGGGCCTTGCATGGCATCAGTGGAAGAAACACGGCACCTGTTCGGGGCTATCTGCGCCCGACTATTTCGCCCTGTCCCGGCGTGCCTATGATGCTGTCGAACGCCCGCAGGTCTTCCGCAAACTGGACGCATCCGTCAAACTGCCGGCTTCGGTGGTCGAGGATGCGTTTTTGAAAGCCAATCCGGAGCTGGAGCGCGATATGATCACGGTCACCTGCAAACAGGGCTATATCGAAGAGGTCCGCCTATGCCTGTCGCGCGACCTTGATCCGGTGCCATGCGGCCGCGATGTGATCCGCGACTGCACCGCCAAGGACGCGCTGTTCGATCCGATTCGTTAAAGCTTTTTGTTCTGGCAGTCCCGCGCATAGTCCAGCGCCTTGGCGGTGCCTTTCAGATCAATCGCCATCACCACCTCGCCTGCGGTATTGTAAACCGTCATCGTCTTGTTCTGGGCAATCGCGGTGACGAAACTCCTGTCGGTAAAAAACACCGTCGCACCGGGCACTTTGCGTTCATTGAACCCGATAGCGGTGGCATCAAAGCTCTTGCCGTCCAGTTCGAACCGGATGGGATAGCTCTCACCTTGCTTAATGTCGCCCCAGGCTTTGTTGTACACGGCGAAATACCCGCGATTGCCCAACGCGTCGTAACCCAGCCTGACCACCGAGAGATCCTGATACACCGTCTGGATCAGACACCCGTTCCCAAGCGCGGGGTCCATCATGATGTTCCAGCCTTCGACGAAGCCCTTGTCCACAAGGTCCTGCGACAGGGCAGCGGTTGCGGTGAAGGCGGCGAGGGTGAAGGCGAGAAGGCGGGTCATAGGCGGCTCCAAAATAATCGCTGAATTTACCTATCCTTAGAGTAGTTCCATGGTCATCCAAAGTCGCTTTTTTATCAACGAGACTGTTCTGACAACGATGATGAGTACAGCATGAGTTCCGAACCCAAACAATTTGTTCAGGTCACTATGGTTTCAACTCCGTTTGAAAGATGAAACACGCAACCCTGAGTTCGGGGTAGCTGTAGCAACTTGTCCAGATCGAGACCCAACCAAAGCCCTCTTAGCACCAAAGACGTGACGCCGTGGGTTACTATGATCGCAGGTTCATCTTGTTCCTTCAGAAATGAGTCTACTCTACCGCAGATATCATCGAAGCTTTCTCCACCCGGGCTGCGGAAGAACCAATGATAGCTTTCATAGGAACAATCGATTTGCTCTCGGATGAATTCACGCGTTGCGCCTTCCCATTGCCCAAACGCGATTTCCATAAGCCGTTCATCATGTATCAACTCATGATGAGGCGTTGTTGCCAAGCGGGCGGTATGCATTGCTCTCTCTTGCGGGCTGACAAAAACGCGCGACGGTGCATTCGGTATTCGCCTGAGTATCTCATTTTGCTTCAGGGCCTGAGACTTGCCGATTTCCGTCAACGGGGAATTCTTGCGCCCTTGGAACCTCCCCAGTGTGTTCCATTCGGTTTCGCCATGTCGCAGTACAAAAAGATCTGGATACTTGTTCAAGATGTGTACCTGAATTGAATACCGTTGGAGATGCCGTTCCTGCTGACTTTTTATTAAGGTCGTTGATTTACAGATGCTGACCTAAAGTTCCTTTCGCGCCCTGAGCGCCGCCGTGATCGTTCCGTCATCCAGATAATCCAACTCTCCGCCGATGGGCACGCCTTGCGCCAGTGAGGTCAGGCGCACCTGGCCTTCCAGCTGATCCGCGATGTAATGGGCGGTGGTCTGGCCGTCGACGGTGGCGTTCAGGGCAAGGATCACTTCGGTGATCCCCTCGGCTAGGACTCGATCCCTGAGGCGGGGAATGCGCAGCTCGTCCGGGCCGACCCCGTCCAGTGCAGACAGTGTGCCTCCCAGCACGTGATAGCGGCCCTTGAAGACCCCTGACCGCTCCATCGCCCAGAGGTCGGCGACGTCTTCGACCACGCAGAGTTCGCCGGTCGCTCGGGCCTCGCTATTGCATATGTCACAGATATCCGTGGTGCCCACATTGCCGCAATTCAGGCATTCGCGGGCGGTGACGGCCACTTGCTGCATGGCGTCTGACAGGGGCGTCAGCAGCAGAGCGCGTTTGCGGATCAGGTGCAGCACCGCGCGGCGGGCCGAGCGCGGGCCCAACCCCGGCAGTTTGGCCATCAGGTCGATCAGATTGTCGATTTCGCTGTTCGTGCCCATGGCCTGTCCTGCTTTGCGCCGGAGGGAGCCTCCGGCGGGAGTATTTGGGAAAAGATGAAGCTCAGAACGGTAGCTTGATGTCTTTGGGCAGGCCCATGCTTTCGGTCAGCTTGCCCATCTCTTCCTGTGAACGTTCGGCGGCTTTGGCCTGAGCGTCCTTGATTGCGGCCAGGATCAGGTCTTCGACCACTTCCTTGTCGTCGCCGTTGAAGATCGACGGATCAATGTCCAGCCCCTTGAGTTCACCCTTGGCTGTGGCCGTTGCCTTGACCAGCCCTGCACCGGATTCGCCGACAACCATCATGTTGTTCAGCTCTTCCTGCATTTCGGTCATCTTGGTTTGCAGGTCTTGTGCGGATTTCATCATCTTGGCCATGTCGCCCAGTCCGCCAAGCCCGCCGAGTCCTTTCAGCATCAGTCGTCTCCTGTGTTTCTGTTTGGTTCTAAATACGGACCGCAGGCAGGTGGCACAAGAGGTCTCCCGCCTGTCCAGATCAGAGCGTCGCGGACCGATCATTTATGTGCCCGCATTCCCTCCCTCAGGTGCATCGTGGAAGGGGGGGAGTATGCCGGTTTCTTGAAACTTGGACCCGCGGGCTCAGGGGCTAGTCCTCTTCGAACGGGTCCCATTCCTCTTCGACTTCGGGAAGGGCCTCGGTCTCAACCTTGGCGGCGCGCTGTTCCGGTGTTTCGATCCTAATGATCTTTGCCTTGGGGAATTGCGTCAGCACGGCCTGAACCAGCGGGTGTTCTTCGGCCTCGGCTTTCAGGGCCAGTTCGGCCCGGTCCCGCACTTCCGCGATGGTCGCGGCATCCCCGTCCGAGACAATGGAGACGGCCCACCGATTGCCGGTCCAGCGTTGCAGGGCAGAGCCCAATCGCGACGCCAGATCCGACGGTGCCTGAGGCGTCGGGGTGAATTCGATCCGGCCAGGCTGGTATGACACAAGGCGCACGCCGCTTTCCACCTCGACAAGCAGTTTCACATCGCGGTTCGTGCGGATCAGTTCCACCACATGCCCGAAGGTTGGATAGCGGGCCAGGGCCGTCTGTGCATCCTGCGCCAGTGCGGCAACCGGTGCGCCACCCGCTCCGCGCGGGGACGATGTATAGGCAGGCGGCGGGGTCGCGTTGGATTGCGTTGCCACCGGGGCCTGCCGGGACGGTGACATGCCCCCGCCCGGCCCGCCGGGTGGCGAAGGTGGGGCGTCTTGCAGCCGTTTGATCAGCTCTTCGGGGCTGGGCAAATCGGCGACATGCGTCAGTCGGATAACAGCCATTTCGGCGGCCATCATCGCGTTGGGCGCGGCAGAGACTTCCTCCAGCGCCTTCAGCAGCATCTGCCACATCCGGGTCAGAACCCGCATCGGCAAGGCCTCGGCCATGTGCTGGCCCCGTGTGCGTTCGTCGGGGGAAACTGTCGGGTCTTCGGCCGCGTCGGGTGTGATCTTTACGACGGACACCCAATGCGTGATTTCGGCCAGATCGCGCAGCACGGCCAGAGGATCTGCACCTTCCGCATATTGACCGCTCAGTTCAGTGAGCGCCCCTGCCGCGTCACCGCGCAGGATCATGTCCATCAGGTCCAGAACCCGACCACGATCCGCCAGACCCAGCATCGCACGGACCTGATCTGCCGTCGTCTCTCCGGCTCCGTGCGAGATTGCCTGATCCAGCAATGAGGTCGCGTCGCGGGCCGACCCTTCTGCAGCGCGGGTGATCAACGCCAGCGCATCGTCGGCGATCTGCGCGCTCTCGGCCCCGGCGATCTTGCGCAGCAGGCCGATCATGTCTTCGGGCTCGATCCGGCGCAGGTCAAAGCGCTGACACCGCGACAGAACCGTGACCGGCACTTTGCGAATCTCGGTGGTCGCGAAGATGAATTTCACATGTGCGGGCGGTTCCTCGAGCGTCTTGAGCAGCGCGTTGAATGCGCTGGTCGAGAGCATGTGAACCTCGTCGATGATGTAGATCTTGTAGCGCGCGCTGGCGGCGCGATAGCGGACACTGTCGATGATCTCGCGGATATCGTTGACGCCGGTACGGCTGGCCGCATCCATTTCCATCACATCGACATGGCGTCCCTCCATGATTGCGACGCAATGCTCGCACTGACCGCAAGGCTCGGTTGTCGGCCCTCCGGTTCCATCCGGTCCGATGCAGTTCATGCCCTTGGCGATGATCCGCGCCGTGGTGGTTTTTCCCGTTCCGCGAATGCCGGTCATGATAAAGGCCTGCGCAATCCGGTCGGCCTCGAAGGCGTTTTTTAGGGTGCGCACCATAGCATCTTGACCCACCAGGTCGGCAAAGGTTTCCGGGCGGTATTTGCGGGCGAGAACCTGATAGGCGGGGCTGGGCGTGTCTGTCATGTCTTCTCGCTCGGATTCGGTGCTTCGGCACAGCGTAGTGGCGGCGGCAGTCCGCGTCCACTGTGGGGCGCGATGATTTTTTGTTTCAGAAACGGGCTGGTTTCCAACTAAACTGGTCCAGCGGATTTAATGACTCATTTCTTAAAGAGTACCTTGGGGGAGGACGCACTTCATGTCGCAGCTGGTCATTTTTGCTCTGCAGGTCGGAGGCGGAACGCTTGCCCTTACTTCAATGCCCGGGCGTGGCGGGGATTACGTCGGCGATCTGGATATGATTGCTGCTTGGAAACCGGGCCTTGTGATTTCAATGACGACGGATGTTGAAATGCTTCAGGATGGCGCGCAGCACTTTGGCAGCGACATCCAAAGCCGTGCCAGCCGGTGGGTTCACCTGCCGATCGAAGATTTTGGAGCACCGACGCAGGCGGTTCAGAAGGCCTGGCCAGAGGTCAGCGCCACGGCCCGACATGCGCTGTCGGGCGGTGGCCGGGTTCTTGTGCATTGCCGTGGGGGGTGCGGCAGATCCGGGATGATTGTTCTGCGACTGATGGTTGAATGCGGTGAACGCGCCAGCGACGCACTGGACCGCCTGCGGGCCGTGCGCCCCTGCGCTGTCGAAACCGATGCGCAGCTGGCCTGGGCGTCCCGGATCACCCCGGCACAGGTGGAAGTGGGATCAAGCTGACAGCTGCTGGGGTGCGTAGCCGGTTTTCCGGGGCCGGATCGTTGAAACCTCGATCATGGCGCAAGGCGGGTTCGCGACAATGCCCGAGGGCAGCGTGCTGAATGTAGGTCCGAAGATCAAATCGGCATAGGCATCAAGGTCCCGTATTGCCGTATCAGGGTGCGCCCCGCAGAAAACGCGAACGCTGTCGGATCGCGCTCGGATCGTTGCCATGCACCCTTCCGCGCAATGTGACAGCGCGCTGTTGCCTTCAAATTCGAAATCCTCGCTGGTGGCCGAAACCGCCTGCGCCATGGCTTCGGAAATCGAGCGGGCCAGTCGCGCCAAAGCCGGGCAGGTTTTGCCCGTCCGCTGGCACACTGTAGCGCTGTATTCGTGTGACTTTGTCTTCCAGATCATCCTGCGCCCTCCGCGCGTGGTGGGCTGGATATTAGGGCAGGTGGAACAGCGTTTCGCCATCAGGACCTGCCCGGACACCCCGCCCGAGTTTCGGTTTCAGTTCCGATGGCAGGTCTCCTGACTTGCGGGTCATTGCTCTGCCGACCTTCCCAGCCCGTGGGCCAGTGGTATTTCGGCATTGCTTACCGCTTACAGTTGCGGGGGCAGTCGCGGACTTGGTTGATATCTGTGTGACCAGACAAACCGCACCGTGTTCCCTTTTCATCCCGACCTCTTGTGGGGGCCGGAAACCATCACACAACCGCTAGCGCCTGATCGCGTTCCGAGTCAAGCCGATCTTTAGGCCGGACGTTTGGTCATGCTGGATGCGGTTTACCTTCCGGCCTAGTGTCGTCGGCATCGAAGGCAGGCAAACCGATTGTTTCAGCGAAAGCCGGGGATCATGTTGGATACGGAACAGACAGTGTTGATCGAAGATTTCCGCTTTCCGTCCGGGTCTGTGACCTTGTCGGCGCGGCTGTACCGGCCAGTGGGTGAGTCGGACACGGTTATCGTGCTGAACAGTGCCACGGGTGTGCCGCGTGACTATTATCAACACTTCGCGCGATGGCTGGCCACCGACCGGGGGATAGCTTGCCTGACCTATGACTATCGGGACTACGGGCTTTCTTTGGTCGGCCGCCTGAAAGACGCAACCGCGACAATGGCGGATTGGGCGTTGATCGACATGCCAGCGGCACGGGCCGAGATGCGCAGGCGGTTTCCAAAGGCGCAGCAGTGGACCATCGGCCATTCGGTCGGTGCGATGCTGGGGCCGGTGCAGCCGGATATCGACCAGATCGACCGAATGATCGGTGTGTGTTCGGGGCTGGTGACTTTGAAAGATCACCCATGGCCCTATCGGGGGTTGGCAGGGCTGTTCTGGTATGGCCATGCACCGCTGATGGTGCGGGCGCTTGGGTATCTGCCCGGCAAAGCAATCGGGTTTGGGTCGGACCTGCCCGCCTCGGTCTACTGGCAATGGCGCAAATGGTGTACAGCTCCTCTTAGCTACGTTCCCGAGATCGGGCAGAATTTGCCTGATGCGCATTGGGGCAGTTCTGGAACACCTGTGGATCTGTTCACGTTCGAAGATGACCAGATGGCTCCGCCCGAGGCAGTTTGGCGCCTTGCCGACCTGTACGGCCCCGAGTCCAGACGCCACCTTCTGAAGCCTGCTGAATTCGGACTGCCGGAAATAGGCCATATCGGAGCATTTGCCCGTCGCAATGCAGCGGTCTGGCCGCGCCTGATCGCCTGATCAGACGCGACGCAGGTTTTCCTAACACCTTGCAGTTATGGCCGTTTGCGAAGTTTCTTGTCCTGCATGACACCGCGCACCATCTTGCCGAACGCCTTGTCCCGCGCCCGCGATTGGGCAACGGTTTCCGAGTTTCGCTGATCTTCGCGCCGCAGCTTGCGCCAACGGTCCAGCCGGGTCGGGTCAAGTACGCCTTCGCCGATTGCGTTCTGCACGGCACAGCCGGGCTCGGTCTCGTGCTGACAATCCGAAAAGCGGCAGCTTTGGCCAAGCTCCGTGATGTCCGAGAACACGTTGTCGATCCCGTCCTGAGCGTCCAGCAAACGTAATGCGCGCATTCCCGGCGTGTCGATCAGCCAGCCACCGTTACCCATCCTGTGCAACGCGCGCACCGTTGTCGTGTGTCTGCCCCGTGCGTCGTCTTCGCGAATTCCAGACGTGGCGAGGTTTTGATCCGTCATGGCGTTGCTGAGCGTCGTTTTACCTACGCCCGACGACCCGACCAGCGCGCCGGTCTGGCCTTTGGGGCACCACGCCAGAACCTTTTCGACATCTGCCGGGTCCAGCGCATTGACCGCCAGCACCGACAGAAAAGGGTCCAGAGATTGCACTTGTCCCGAGAAACTGCCGGGGTCATCCGACTGGTCAGCTTTCGTCAGGACAACGACCGGATAACATCCGGCCTGATGCGCCAGCGCCAGATAACGTTCCAGCCGGGGAAGGTTGAAGTCCGCATTGCACGAGCTGACGATGAACAAAACATCGACATTGGCGGCAATCAGTTGGGTTGCGGCACCTGTACCGGCAGCCCTGCGTTGCAGCAGGCTGCGCCGGTCCAGAAGGTGACGCACGCGGTATTCGGCGTCCGCAAGAACCCAATCCCCGACGGCATATGAACCGGTCGGATTATCCGGTGTCAGCAAACGGATTTCACCATCCGGGCTCAGCCCGATCAGACGGTCCCGATGAACAGAGGCGACGCGAAAGGGCGTGTCAGAAAGAAAAGCCGCGTGTTGCGCGGCAAAGTGAGAGGACCATCCCAGGTCCGAAAGCGTATAAGACATTTATCTGCCTGTTTTCAGAAACAGCAATGCCAACGGATGGCAATCGCGCATCCGCAGGTCGTGTGTTCAGGCAGTCCGGTGATTCCGGTGAATCAGAACCAGTCTGCCCGAAGGGTTTTCACTACAATCATAAAGCCCTCCTGCGGCTGTGGTTCACGAAGTGAGAGGTTGGACATCGACCCAAGCGGGGCTCGTTGTGGCTGCTTCCTTCCGGACCTGACCAGGTTGGCGAGGCGCTCGCCCGCGCCAACCTCTCGAGTCCGGATATAGGGAAGGCATCGAGAAAAGACAACCCATCAGAGCGTCAGGCGAATGCGTTCAAATCCCCTGCCATCCGCGCCCAGCGACACGGGATCGAACCTGTGCAACTCATCCAGATATTTCAGGGCACCCGGACCTGTACGAAGAATTGTTGTCACGCCCCGTTGCGGCATCAGCGAGAACGGGTAGGGCTGCGTGGCGATCGGATGGGGCGGAAGGTGCTGCGCCAGGTAATCCTGCACAAGGTCCTTGATGCTCAGCGGTGGCAGGCTGATCAGCTCAGACGTTGTCGCATGCGGAAAATGCCCGCCTCCGCTGGCGCGGTAATTGTTCAGCGCCATAACGAACATCTGCTCCGGTCGTACGGGACGGCCTGCATATGTCAGATCGCTGATCCGCTTTTGGTCGGGGCGGATCATTTTCCCCTGCGCATCGTAACGAGGCGGCCGCGTGGGATCGATCTGATAAGACAGTCCAAAAACGATGTCGAAATTGTACCCGGCCCGTTCAGGGTTGATCAGTTCGGGTTCGGAACCGGGCTTTAACTGGTTGAATACGCTGGCCGACATCTCCAACCAGTCCAGCAAATGCGCGCCGCTGATCCGGATTGCACGCAACTCGTTGGGAAACACATGCAGATCCGCGACATGGCGCAAACATATTTCTCCGGCGGGTACCTCGGTATAATGGCGCGGGCCTGAGCGTCCGCCGGATTTGGCAGGCGAAACAACCGACAAAATCGGCAGATCCGCCAGGTCTGTTCCCTGTAAAAACGGGCGCAGTGCGGCGGCTTGCGCCGCAGCTACAAGGGTCAGCCCGCGATCCGGCACACAGCAACTGAAATAGCTGTGCAATGTATCCGGGATATGTGCCACCGGTGCGGCAACGGATTGACGGGTCATACGATGTGCCACCTCACACAAGCCCGCAATTTCACTGTCTTCCCCGACGGCTGTGCCGTTGCTGATAACCGGTCGCAGTTCGACGCGGTAATCCCGGATTTGCACTTTGCCGTCCGGCCCGGCGGTCACGGCCAAATCGATAACCCCCAGGTAAGAGCCCGCTGATCCCGGCATGACAACGGGTGTTCCGTGTACCAGCTCCGTCAGGTGATCGACCACCGGGGTATTGGCATGGTCCTCTCCTGGAAGTGTCAGGTGAGTGTGCCCGGCCACAATGGCATCGATGCCTTTGATCGCGGCCAAGGGTATCACGGCGTTTTCCATCCCCGCCACCGGTTCGGTGCCCCCAAGGCCGGAATGAGCAAGCGCGACGATGATATCACACCCCTCGTCGCGCAATGTCTGCGTCAGGGACTTTGCCGCAACCAGGATATCCTCGACGACGATATCGTCATCCAGATTATGCGCCTCCCAACAGGCCGTTTGCGGCGGAAGAACCGAGAAGACGCCGATGCGAACGGGAATGTCTTCACCGTTCAAAGATACAGTGCGGTCCAGAATGGTGTGTCGCTGCCAGGGCTGTGGGCCGCGCGTGCGACACAGGTTGCTGCAAACGACCGGACAGGGGGCTTGCGTCAGGATGTTGCCCAATGACGCTAGCCCGAACCCGAAATCATGGTTGCCCAATCCGATTGCGTCATAATCCAGGGCTTGGAACGCTTTCATCATCGGATGGGCGGTGCCACTATTGGCTGCCCAATCGCCCATTGGGGTTCCCTGCAACGAATCCCCGTTGTCAAACATCAGCACCAGCGCGCGTTCGGCCTCTTGTCGGGCAGCGCGGATCAGGCTGGCAGTGCGCGTTAATCCAATCGTCTGGTCTGGCGTGTCGGTGTAATAGTCAAAACCGGTCAGGTTCATATGCAGGTCGGTTGTGGCCAGAATGCGAATTATCCCACTGTCACCAATGGGCTGTACCTGCGTCGAGGAGGGGATCTTCACTTTGAGTATTCTGCTATTGAATGTGTGTATTGATTAAATCCATCAAAATTCACTCTAGATGATTTTTCCGAGGCCACCATGCGGCTTTTCAGCGGCAGGGTGGTGGATTCTCCGTCCCTGAATAGCCATTGCAACACAGGCCGAGACGTGGCAGCCCTGTGCGCAAGATCAAAAGGAAATCCAATGAAAAACGCAGAGCAGGTAACCTTCGGGGGTTCGGGCCTTGATCGGGCGGCGCAGTATCGCGGAGATGCGGACAAGCTGACCGAGGCGATGCACAACCCGGCCGCCCGCTGTATCTTGCTGTGGCGTGGAAAACTGCTGGTACAGGGTGAGGGGCTGGACCAGCTTGCCATGATCCCGATGACGCACCCGCTGATCAGCAATGGTCCCGGCGGCGTCATTGAATCCCCGGTGTTTTTGGGTCTGAGCGCTGACAGCGCCCCCGTGTTTGCCGTTGATATTTCCGCATGGACAGCCGAGGGGCTGGATCTGACCAGTCTGGGCGCCTTCGTGGACAAGTCCGAACAACAACACCCGGATTTACCGCAAGGCCACGTGTTTGCCGAACTGCGCCGGATCATGACACGCCTGTCGGCGCGCGACGCGGAACTGGCGGCCACGTCTAAGGCAATAATCGGCTGGCATGAAACGCATCGCTATTGCGCCCGATGCGGTGCCGCCAGCGAGGTGTCGCAAGGGGGATGGCAGCGCAGTTGCCTGTCCTGTGGCGGGCAACACTTTCCGCGCACCGATCCGGTTGTGATCATGTTGATCACGCATGGTGACAGCGTGCTGATGGGCCGGTCTCCGGGCTGGCCTGACGGGATGTTCTCCTTGCTGGCGGGATTTGTTGAGCCCGGCGAAACGCTTAAGGCAGCAGTGCGCCGCGAAGTGATGGAAGAGGCGGGCGTGCCGGTAGGTGCGGTTTCGTACCTGTCCAGCCAGCCCTGGCCGTTCCCGGCCTCATTGATGTTTGGATGTGCGGGTGAGGCGCTGTCACGCGACATCGTGATCGACCCGGTCGAGATAGAAGAGGCGATGTGGGTCAGCAAATCTGAAATGATGCAGGCCTTTGCCGGTGATCATCCTAGGCTATTGCCAGCGCGCAAAGGGGCAATCGCTCATTTTCTGCTTCAGAACTGGCTTGCAGATACTCTGGACTGAGGAAACATTGGCTCAGCAAAAAAACAGCAAAGGTCATTATGCAGTTTTCAGCGCGAGAAGATATCGAGGCCCCCATCCAATCGGTGTTCGACATGGTGTCGGATTTTGAACGATTCGAGCGTATGGCAATGCGCCGTGGCATCGATGTGCGCCGTTTGGGCGGTGGCGCGGCGGTGACTGCCGGAACCGAGTGGAATACGGAGTTCAAACTGCGCGGAAAGCCGCGTCAGATGTCGGTGGTGATGACGGATTTCGACAGGCCTTCGCAAATGCGATTTGACGCTGCCAGCAAGGGTATCACCGGGTTCACGACCGTGGATTTTCTGGCCCTGTCCCCGCGCCGGACGCGCCTGAGCGTTGAAATGTCACTCGCCGCCAAGTCCCTTCCGGCACGGTTGCTGTTGCAATCCATGAAACTGGGGCAATCCAGATTTCGCAAGCAGTTCCAGGTGCGTCTCAGCGAATTCGCGCGCGAGTTGGAGCAGAGGCACCTGCATGGCGGGTAAGACACGAGATCGCACAGCAGGTGCGATGGGATCGGATCACCTGAGTTTCAATTCCGCATCCGCCAGCGATGCCGAAAGGATCGCTGGCGTCCTTCACGATCTGGTCTTGGCTGGCAAGCGGCGCAAAGCCCACGATGTCGATTTTGCCTTAAGGCACTATATTCGCCACCCGGATCAATTGCGGTGTACAATCGCCACGGACCCGAGTGGTCACGTGCTTGGGTTCCAGTCCCTGAAATATGCGGTCGAAAACCACCCCTACGGCGTGTCAGTGGGGTGGGGCGTGATTGGAACCCATATCCGACCGTCAGCCGCCCGGCTTGGGATCGGGCGTGCACTTTTCGCGCACACTCTGGACGCGGCCCTTGCGCATGGTCTCCCTGCTATTGATGCAACAATTGGTGCAGGCAATACCGAAGGTCTGGCCTATTACGAAGCCATGGGTTTCCGGACGTACCGCACGCAAGATGGGTCTGTGTCAAAGGTCTACCGGATTAACCGCTAGAGAGCGACGATTCCAGGCGCAGCGGCGCGGGACGTTGGGAGCCACCGGCATTGCAAACAGCTTCGAAAAAACGGGCAACATCCAAACAAACCCAAAGGAATGCCGTCGCGAACCGTGATTATCCACGCGGATGTGCTGCCGGATAGACGCCCAGAACCTCGACATTGGTCGTGAAATGCTCAAGCTCGTCCATGGCCAGCTGCACGTTGCGGTCTTCGGGATGCCCGACAATATCCGCGTAAAACTGCGTCGCAGTGAAGGAGCCGTCGACCATATAGCTTTCCAGCTTGGTCATGTTGATCCCGTTGGTGGCAAAGCCGCCCATCGCTTTGTAAAGCGCGGCAGGGATGTTGCGCACCTGAAACACAAAGCTGGTGATCATCCCGTGATCGCCCCGGCGGGACAAATCCGTTTCGCGCGACATGACAAGAAAGCGGGTCGTGTTGTCGTCATTATCCTCGATATGGCGGGCCAGAACGTTCAGGTTATAAATCTCACCGGCCAGCTCGCTGGCCAGCGCGGCTGAATGCGGATTGCCTTCCTCGGCCACTTCGCGGGCGGCGCGGGCGTTATCGGGGCTGACGCGGCCGCGAATGCCGTGTTCCTTCAGGAAACCCGCACATTGCGGCAGCAGTACCAGATGCGAATGCGCCTCGGTTATGTCTTCCAGTTTTGCACCCGGCACGGCAAGAAGGTTGATATGAACCCGGACAAAGGCCTCATCGATGATATGCAGCCCGCTGTGGGGTAGCAGCCGGTGAATATCGGCCACCCGCCCATAGGTCGTGTTCTCGACCGGAAGCATTGCCAGATCCGCAGCACCCGAGCGGACCGATTCGATCACATCCTCGAAAGTGCGGCAGGGCAGGGCTTCCATATCTGGCCGAGCGTTGCGGCAGGCCTCGTGACTGTAGGCGCCGGGTTCCCCCTGAAAAGCAATGCGATTGGTCATTTGGTCGATTCCATGCAACAAGTTCGCGATTTGGTCGTTTCGTCGCGGTGTCTATACCTTGCCTCTCGCAAGGGGAAGCCTTAGACAGCTGCCCAGACAGCTGAAATGGACTCGCGATCAATGTTCGACACGATGACAGTAACCAAGGCCGCCGCAGGCCTGTTCGGCACATTCCTGGTGCTGCTTCTGGCCAAGTGGGGGGCGGATGTCCTCTATTCTTCCGGTGGCCATGGCTCGGCTGAGGCCGCCTACATTATCGAAACCGAAAGCTCGGGCGAAAGCGCGAACGGCGAAGAAGTGGTCTTCGAAGACCTGCTGGCCGCCGCAGACGTCGAGAGCGGCGCAAAAGTGTTCCGCAAATGCACCGCGTGCCACAAGCTGGAAGACGGCGCAAACGGCACTGGCCCCTACCTGTACGGTGTGGTTAATCGCCCCGTCGCCTCCGCCAACGGCTTCACCGGGTACTCGGCCGGTATGCAGGCGCATGGCGGCAACTGGACACCCGAAGCACTGGATGCTTTCCTGACCAAGCCCGGCAACTATATCTCGGGCACATCGATGAGCTTTGCCGGCCTGAAAAAGCCGCAAGATCGCGCCGACGTGATTGCCTATCTGCAGACAATCGGCAACTGATTGTCTGAGCGATCAGAACCATTCAAAGCCGCTGCCGCAACGCAGCGGCTTTTTTGTCTGAAGAAACCTTCACAAAGTGCTCACGCATTCTAAACTTGAATCTGCACGTGCTGGCACTTTAGCTAGCGGTTACGACATTGACGGTGACAATGACCGAGAGGATGAGCCACATGATATCCCTGATGCCTGCTGCACGTGATCCTAAGGTAAGGCCATGGGTTGGCATTTTGGGGCTCTGTGCCGCGCTGATTGCTCCGCATACAGCCCAGGCGCTGGATGAGGGGGTCACCCGCAGTCACGGGTATTCGTATTTCGGAAATCTCGATTACCCGGAAGACTATGCGCATCTGAATTATGTGAATCCCGATGCCCCCAAAGGTGGGGAACTTTCGTTGGCAGCGTCGGGAACGTTCGATTCCCTCAACCCCTATTCACGCAAAGGGCGCGCCGGTGCGCTGACCACATTGCAATATGATCGCCTGTTTGAAAGTGCCGAAGACAGTGTCGGGCAGTATTACGGTGTAGTTGCGGAAAGTCTGGAATATGACGAAGGGCGCAATTACGTCATTTTCCATTTGCGCCCCGAAGCAACTTTTTGGGATGGCACGCCGGTCACGGCGGAAGATGTTGTCTACAGCCACCGTTTGTTCATCGAACAGGGCCTGCCGTCTTATGCGCAGGCCGTTGGCCGTATGGTGACAGGAGCCGAGGCGTTGGATGACCATACCGTAAAATTTACCTTCAATCCCGAAGTCACGCGTCGCAGCCTGATCGAAACCGTCGGCTCAACTCCTGTTTTCTCAAAAGCATGGTTCGAGGCGGATGAGACACGGCGATTGGATGAACCGCGGCTGGAAGTGGCGGTGGGCTCTGGCCCCTACAAGCTCGACAGCTACGACATCAATCGCCGCATCGTTTACAAACGCCGGGACGATTATTGGGGCAAGGACCTGCCTTTCAATGTCGGGCGCAACAACTTTGATACAATCCGGGTTGAGTATTTCGCCGATCAAACGGCAGCTTTCGAGGGTTTCAAGGCGGGTGAATACACATTCCGGATCGAAAGTGATCCCAAGCTTTGGGCGACCGGGTATGATTTCCCAAAGCTGGATGAAGGCACAGTTATTCGGGATGAGATCGCGGATGGCAGCCCGCCGACACCTTCGGGCTTTGTCTTCAACCTTGGAAAGCCGCAATTTGCCGACAAGAATGTCCGCAAGGCCCTGGCCCTGGCCTTCAATTTCGAATGGACGAACGAGTCATTGTTGTTCGGCCTGAACACGCCGCGGAATTCTTTCACGCAAGGAACCCCGATCGAGGCGCAAGGCCTGCCCGAAGGGGCGGAGCTGGCGTTCCTGCAGGCGCTTGGCGACGTCGTTCCCGAAGATGTCCTGACGGAACCCGCTGTTGTGGCGCACGAATCAAACCCTGCACGCCTGAATGACCGAAAAAACCTGCGCAAAGCTGCCAACATGCTGGATGAGGCAGGCTGGTCCGTCGGCGAAGGCAATATCCGTCGCAATGCCGAAGGGCAGACTTTGAAGGTGAATATTCCATATCCTTCAAACCTGCCGACCTCGACTGCAACGATGATCGAAACCTATGTCCAGAACCTGCAATCCATCGGGGTGGATGCCTCGACCGAGAAAGTGGATCCGGCGCAATACACGTTGCGCAGCCGCGAGCGGGATTATGACATGGTCTATTCCACGCGCTACGGATCGTTCTTGTCTACCGGGGGCGGTCTGAGCCAGATGTACGGATCGGAAGAAGCGGCCTTTAGCCTGTTCAATCCGGCAGGTCTGGCCAGTCCCTTGGTCGACGCAATCATCGAAGCGTCCTTTGAGACTGACAATCAGGCCGATCAGGACACGGCGTTGATGGCTTTGGACCGCGCCTTGCGGTACGAGTTTTTCGTAATCCCCGTGGGGTACATCGCAGAATACTGGACAGCATATTACGATATGTACGAATACCCGGAAAACCTGCCGCCCTATTCGCTGGGTTATCTTGATCTGTGGTGGATCAATCCGGAAAAACAGGCTGCGTTGAAAGCGAAAGGCGCGCTGCGATAACATGGGCGCCTATATACTAAGACGCTTATTGCTGATCATTCCGACCCTTCTGGGTATCATGATCGTCAACTTCACGCTGGTCCAGTTCGTACCTGGCGGGCCGGTCGAACAGATCATCGCGCAAATCGAAGGTCAGGGTGACGTGTTCGCCGGGTTCGCCGGTGGGGGCGACGCCGGAGCGGGTTCCGAACCGGCGGGCGGTGTCTTCGACGACAAATATGTCGGCGCACGCGGCCTTCCGCCCGAGTTTATTGCCGAACTTGAAAAAGAATTCGGCTTCGACAAGCCCCCGCTTGAACGGTTCGTGATCATGATGGGCAACTATCTGACGTTTGATTTCGGCGAGAGTTATTTCCGCTCGATCAGTGTGATCGACCTGGTGCTAGAAAAGATGCCGGTCTCGATCTCGCTGGGGCTGTGGTCGACCCTGATTGCCTATCTGGTCTCGATCCCGCTGGGTATTCGAAAGGCGGTCAAGGATGGATCGCAATTCGATACCTGGACAAGCGGGGCGATTATTGTGGCGTATGCCATTCCAGGCTTTCTGTTTGCGATCCTGCTGCTGGTGCTTTTTGCTGGCGGGTCATACTGGCAAATCTTCCCGCTGCGCGGCCTGACGTCGGACAATTGGGATAGCCTGAGTTTCTTTGGCAAGATCACGGATTATTTCTGGCACATAGCACTGCCGACGATTGCGCTGACGATATCTGCCTTTGCGACACTGACCCTGCTGACCAAGAACTCGTTTCTGGATGAGATCAAGAAACAGTATGTCATGACAGCCCGCGCCAAAGGGCTGAGCGAGCGCAAGGTTCTCTATGGTCATGTCTTCCGCAACGCGATGCTGATCGTGATTGCAGGGTTCCCGGCCGTGTTCATCGGGGTGTTTTTTGGCGGGTCGATCATCATCGAGACGATCTTCTCGCTGGATGGTCTGGGCCGATTGGGGTTCGAGGCCGCCGTGGCCCGCGATTACCCGGTGATCTTCGGCACGCTGTTCATCTTCGGTCTGATGGGGCTGGTCGTTGGCATCATCAGCGACCTGATGTATGTGCTGGTCGACCCGCGCATCGATTTCGAAAAGCGGGAGGGGTAAATGGCTTTGTCCCCGCTAAACCAGCGCCGCTGGAGCAACTTCCGCCGCAACAGACGGGCTTTCTGGTCGCTGATCATCTTCGCGGTATTGTTCGGCCTGTCGTTGTTTGCCGAGTTCATCGCCAACGACAAACCCATCCTTGTAAAGTATCGGGGAGAGTACTTTACGCCGGTTTTCAAATTCTATGCCGAAACCGAATTTGGCGGTGATTTCCAGACCGAAGCGATCTATCGCGACCCCGAGGTTCAGTGCCTGATCGACAGCGGTGGATTGGAAGACTGTTTCGATGATCCCGAAGGCATCATCGAACAGATCGACGCCGGTACATTCCAGGCCGAGGGTTTTGAACGCGGCTGGTCGCTCTGGCCGTTGATCCCTTATTCCTTCAATACCTCGGTGGACCGGCCCGGCGCGGCGCCCCTGCCGCCCAACGGCCAGAACCTGCTGGGTACCGATGATACCAAGCGCGATGTGCTGGCCCGCGTGATTTACGGCTTTCGCCTTTCGATCCTGTTCACGCTGCTTGTGACGGGCGCGGCAAGCCTTATCGGGATTTTCGCGGGCGCCATACAAGGGTTCTTTGGTGGGTGGCTGGACCTGATCTTTCAGCGGATCATCGAGATCTGGTCGGCAACCCCGTCGCTTTATGTCATCATCATCATGTTTGCGGTGCTGGGGCGAAGTTTCTGGTTGCTGGTCGCGCTGATGATCCTGTTCAGCTGGACCGGGCTGGTTGGCGTGGTGCGCGCCGAGTTCTTGCGGGCGCGGAACCTTGAATATGTGCGCGCCGCGCGGGCGCTGGGCGTGGGCAACATGACGATCATGTTCCGCCATATGCTGCCCAATGCGATGGTGGCCACGCTGACCTTCATGCCGTTCATCGTCACCGGAACCATCGGCGGGCTGGCTTCGCTGGATTATCTGGGTTTTGGCCTGCCGTCCTCGGCCCCCTCGCTGGGAGAGCTGACCTTGCAGGCCAAACAGAACCTGCAGGCCCCATGGCTGGCCTTCACCGCCTTCTTCACCTTTGCCATCATGCTGTCGCTGCTGGTCTTCATATTCGAAGGCGTGCGCGATGCGTTTGATCCCAGAAAGACCTTCTCATGAGCTTGCTGGATGTGAAAAACCTCAAGGTCTCGTTCCGTCAGGATGGGCAGATCAACGCGGCGGTCAAAGGCGTGTCCTTCACCGTGGACCGCGGGGAAACCGTCGCGCTGGTGGGTGAATCCGGATCAGGAAAATCCGTGACGGCGTTATCGACCGTTTCCCTGCTGGGCGACAGCGCGTTGGTCGAAGGCTCGGTCACCTATGACGGGCAAGAGATGATTGGCGCCTCGGAACAACGTCTGATGGATGTGCGGGGCAACGACATCAGCTTTATCTTTCAAGAGCCGATGACATCGCTGAACCCTTTGCACACGATCCAGAAACAGATGGCTGAATCGCTGGCCCTGCATCAGGGTGTGGCTGGTGATGTGGCACGGGACAGGATTGTCGAATTGCTGACCAAGGTCGGTATCCGCGATCCTCAAGACCGGCTGGACAGCTATCCGCATCAGTTGTCGGGCGGTCAGCGGCAGCGGGTGATGATCGCCATGGCCCTTGCCAACAAACCGGACATCCTGATCGCGGATGAGCCGACAACGGCACTGGATGTGACCATTCAGGCGCAGATCCTCGAGCTGCTGGCTGAATTGCAGAAATCGGAAAACATGGGGATGCTGTTTATCACCCATGATCTGGGCATTGTGCGCCGCATCGCCGACCGGGTCTGTGTGATGAAAGACGGCGAGATTGTCGAGACCGGCGTGACGGCCGAGATATTCGAAAACCCGCAGCACCCCTATACCCGCAAACTACTGGCGGCAGAACCGTCGGGTCAGCCTGAACCCGTTGCCACAGATGCGGAAGAGGTCGCACGCACCGACCACCTCAAGGTCTGGTTCCCGATCCAGCGCGGGTTTCTGAAGCGTACGGTTGGATATGTGAAAGCGGTGAACGACGCGACCCTCAGCGTGCGCGCGGGTGAGACGTTGGGGATTGTTGGCGAAAGCGGGTCGGGCAAGACCACACTGGCACTGGCCATAATGCGGCTGATTGCGTCCGAGGGTGGCATCACCTTTCGCGATCAGGACGTGCGCAAATGGTCCACGCGGGAACTGCGCCGGTTGCGCAAGGACATGCAGATCGTGTTTCAGGACCCGTTTGGCAGCCTCAGCCCGCGGATGACCTGTCAGCAGATCATTGCGGAAGGTCTGGCCATTCACAAAGTCGACCCGGACCGTGCGCCACGCGAACTTGTGGCCGAGGTGATGACCGAAGTGGGGCTGGATCCGGCAACGATGGATCGATACCCGCACGAGTTTTCCGGCGGTCAGCGTCAGCGCATCGCCATTGCCCGCGCGATGGTTCTGCGGCCCAAACTGCTGGTCTTGGACGAGCCGACCAGCGCGCTGGATATGACCGTTCAGGTTCAGATCGTCGATCTGCTGCGCAATCTGCAACAGAAATACGGGCTGGCCTATCTGTTCATCAGCCATGACCTGAAAGTGGTCCGGGCCATGTCGCACAACGTGATCGTCATGCGCAACGGCGATGTGGTCGAAATGGGCGCGGCCGAGGATTTGTTCGAAAACGCCCAGACCGACTATACCCGCGAATTGATCGCAGCGGCGGGCTGAGAACAGCCCGCCCGGTGTCGCGCGTTAGGCGCTGGCCTTTTCCCGCGCCGATGACTGGGGCACAGGCCCGCGCAGTTCCTCGTAGTGATCAAAGCTCAGCTTGACCCACCCGGTCCCGCGCGTGGCACTGGCAAGGGTGCGGTGCAGCTCGTCCTCGGCAACGGCGGGCAATTGGGCATTGAATATCTCCCAGCCCGTCGCATTCGGGTTGCCCTCAAATCCCAGAACTTGCCCCTGAAGGGTGCTGATCGTTGGTACGAGATCGCCCACAAAAGCCGAGGGCAGGTGTATCTCGGCGCTCAGGATCGGTTGCAGGACGACAGGTTTGGCCTGTGGCAATGCCTCGCGCACCGCGTTCTTGCCTGCGGTCCGGAAGGCATAATCCGAACTGTCCACATTGTGGTGTTTGCCATCGCTCAGGGTCACTTTGACATCAACTACGGGAAAGCCTTCGGGGCCTTGTTCCAATGCGTCCTTGGCTCCGTGTTCCACAGACGGGATGTAGTTCTTGGGAACGGCACCGCCCTTGACCACCTCATCGAACTGGAACCCCGATCCGCGCGGCAAAGGCGCGACCGAAATCACCACATCTGCGAATTGCCCCGCGCCGCCGGACTGTTTGCGATGGCGATGGCGATGCTCAACCGTTGCGCGGATGGTTTCGCGATAGGCGGTTTCCACCTGTTCCGCCTCGATCTCGATCCCGAAATCCTCGGCCAGCTTGGCGGTCACGCGGCGCATATGCTGCGGACCTTGCGAGCCGAGGATCGAATGGCCGCTCATCTCATCCTGTTGCAGGTGCAGGCCCGGATCGATTTCGGCCAGACGGCTAAGGGCGTTTGACAGGCGCACATCGTCCCGCTCATGCGCGGGCGAGACGACCTGACGATGCGCGACCGGATGAGACGACGCCCATTCCGGCAGTTCCGTCGCGGAGGAACTGTCATAAATGTATCCGGGGTTGAGGTGATCGGATTTGACCGCCAGTCCGATCTGCCCGGCCTCCAGCGTGGCGATCTGGGTCTTGGCGTCCAGTGTTGTCAGGTTGCCGACGGTTTCACCGCCCAACGCCTCATGCGCTTTTACCCCGTCCCCAAGGCCGCGCAGAACGATGATCTTTCCGATATGCTTTTTGACATCCGCAAATCCAGCGATGGCACGGGCACTTTCGGCGGCCTCGTCCCGTCCGGCCGCGATATCAAACTCTGGGGCCTCATGACGCAGCGCTTTCATCAGGCGCGTCAGCCCGTTGCCGTGGCTTGCGGCGCCCAGGCAGGCGGGGATCAACTGATGATTCTGTAGAACCTGAGCGGCCAGCTCATAAACCTCATCGCTTGGGGGCTGTTTGTCTTCGATCAGCTGTTCCAGCAGGTGGTCATCGAAATCGGAAAGTGTTTCAAGCAACTCGGTCCGGGCTTCCTGCTCGCGATCCTCGACA
This sequence comes from Ruegeria sp. SATB027, assembly GCF_059613825.1. NCBI lineage: Bacteria > Pseudomonadati > Pseudomonadota > Alphaproteobacteria > Rhodobacterales > Roseobacteraceae > Ruegeria > Ruegeria sp. SATB027. The sequence goes on along the minus strand of NZ_JBXWTH010000048.1, from coordinate 34,206 downwards.
GATTTGGGCAGCTCGATCAGGGCCGACGGCTGGCCCTCCTGATACTTCCACGCCCGCTCCGAGATCAGATCGACCGCGCCGATGATCGTGTCCCCCTCGCGGATCGGGACCTGACGCAGGGCGATGTGATGTGTGCAATAGGTTTGCAGCGCCGCGATGATGTCGCGGATGCGGCCATTGGGGTTGTCCATGCGGTTGATGAAAAGAAAACAGGGAATGCCCGCCTCTTCCACCAGCCGAAGATAAGGCGCACACAGCACAGCGGCATTTGGATCGGGCGGTACCACGATAACGGCAGCGTCCGAGATTGCCATGGCAGGCCCGACATAAGCGAGGGAATCGCCACCCCCATCCACGTCGACCGCGCACCAGGGCTCGCCCAGGTAAGAAAAACCGTGCAAGTGCACGGTTCCGGAAACATCGAATGTGGTCGGGCGCCCGTCGAGGCGGCTGATGGCCTCGACCAGGGTAGATTTGCCCGACTGGCTGGGCCCGAGGACGGTGAATACGCGCATGAGTGTTGTCCCTCTTTCAGGTTGCAGAATGGCTGCACGAAAAGGGCCGTCCGACGCAGTTGCGTCAGCTAGGACTGTCTGTAATTTGCCCGCCTCAGGCCGCAGGGCGAAACATCACCCTACAGCTTGAGTGTGGGAAAAACCGCAGGCGTGCGTCAAGCCCCCGATGTGTTTTGTGCTTTACGGGCTGATTGTTGCCCGCAAAAAGAGAGGTCAGATCGCCGAACTGTGCCCGGCTTTGCTGAGGTCGTAAGCGTCAAAGCTGCGGGCAACCATCCGAGTCAGCGCGCGCGCCTCGGGGGGAATGAACAGTCCTTCCTCGCTGATTTGCAGCAGCCCGTCGAATGAGGCGTTGGCGGCACGATACATCTCGTTCAGCGCTGCGGCCGAGATATCGTGATCGCGCAGGATTTCAGCCGAATCGATCCGGAAATCGCACATCAGTGCTTCGATCAGACGGGCGCGCAGAATGTCCTGACCTTTGAACAGGTGCCCGCGGGATGTCGAGAACTGCCCGTTGCGAATGGCCTTGGTATGAGCAGACGTAGCCGGGGCATTCTGCGCATAGCCTTGTGGAAAGCGCGAGATCGAGCTGGCCCCGACACCGATCAGCACATCGGCCTGATCGTCGGTATAACCCTGGAAGTTCCGCTTTAGACGACCCGCGCGCAGGGCATGGGTCAGCCCGTCATCCTGTGTGGCAAAATGGTCGATGCCGATCTCGGCGTAGTTGTCCCACAGGAACAGGCGGCGGGCGGTGTCGAACAGTTCCAGCCGTTGTTCGGGCGTTGGCAGTGCGTCCGACGGGATCAGTTGCTGCCGTTTGGCCATCCACGGCACATGGGCATACCCATATAGCGCCACGCGATCCGGGCTGAGCGACAAAAGCTTCTGCACGCTTTCCGTCATCCGGGCTTTGGTCTGATGCGGCAGCCCGTAAAGGATGTCCGCGTTCAGGCTGGCAATGCCACGTGCGCGGATCATGTCGATAGCGTCGCGCGTGGTATCGTAGCTTTGAATGCGGCCAATGGTTTTCTGGATTTCATCGTCGAAATCCTGCACCCCGATCGAGGCACGGTTCATGCCTGCCTCTGCCAGCGCATCCAGACGTGCCTCGTCAATCTCGTTCGGATCGATTTCAACCGAGAATTCGGCATCCGGCCCCATGGGGACGATCCGCAGAATGTGCTGTGCCAGATCGCGCATCAGCTGGGCATTCAGCAACGTTGGCGTACCGCCGCCCCAGTGCAGGCGCGACAGGACCACCCCCGCGGGCAGGCGCGCCGCCAGCAGGTCCAGCTCGGCTTTCAGAACATCCACATAGGCAATCACCGGATTGTCGGTTTGTGTGCCTTGCGTTCTGCAGGCGCAAAACCAGCACAGCCTGCGGCAGAACGGGACGTGGATATAAAGGGATATGGCGCTGCCGGGTTTGATTCCCGAAATCCAGTCGCCAAACATGTCCGCCCCCACGTCATTGTTGAAATGGGGCGCTGTGGGATAGCTTGTGTAACGCGGTACTTTCGCGTCAAAAAGTCCAAGCTTTGCCAATTGTGGTTTCACTATCATGACGATACCCTTAGGGGGCAGGCGACTTAGGTGCTTTGACGGAGATCAAGTGGAAACGCAGATGACAATAAAAGCACAGTTCGATCACTCAAATTGCGAAGACTGCCCGATACGACATCGCGCGGTCTGCGCCCGCTGTGACGCGGACGAGCTGGAAGCGCTTGACGGCATTAAATATTACCGCAGTTTCGAGGCGGGTCAGACCATCATCTGGTCGGGCGACCAGATGAACTTCGTCGGCTCGGTCGTATCGGGAATCGCATCGCTGACGCAAACCATGGAAGACGGGCGCACCCAGATGGTCGGTCTGCTTCTGCCCAGCGATTTCGTCGGTCGCCCGGGGCGCGACGTTGCGCCTTACGATGTACAGGCGACAACGGATGTCGTGATGTGCTGTTTCCGCAAGAAACCATTCGAAGAGCTGATGGACGAAACGCCTCACATCGCGCATCGCCTGCTGCAGATGACATTGGACGAGCTTGACGCCGCCCGCGAATGGATGCTGGTTCTGGGTCGCAAGACAGCGCGCGAAAAGATTGCCAGCCTGATTTCGATCATTGCCCGGCGGGATGCGTCGATTGGTCAAAAGGGCCTGTCGGGACCGATCGTGTTCGACCTGCCCCTGACCCGAGAAGCCATGGCGGATTATCTGGGACTTACGCTTGAGACGGTCAGCCGCCAGATTTCAGCTCTGAAAAAGGACGGTTTGATCTTACTGGAAGGCAAACGTCACGTGACCATCCCCGATCTTGGGCGACTCATGGAAGAAGCAGGCGACGATTCCGATGGCGGGTTTCTGGTCTGACCAGTCTTTCATTCGGCAGAATTCGCTTACCGCGACCATCCGGTCGGTTCACGTACTAACATAGGAGTGTGGCATGGGGTTCAGCAGTCTGTTGGCAATGCTGTTCATTGGCGCAATCGCCGGATGGCTGTCGGGAAAGATCATGGAAGGCCGTGGGTTCGGCCTGATCGGTAACATCATCGTCGGCATCGTAGGCGCGTTCCTGTCGGGCATGATCTTTCCGGCGCTTGGTTTTTCCGTTGGCGGGGGCCTGTTCTCGTCGATCCTTTTCGCGACAATTGGGGCCGTGATCCTGTTGTTCCTGATCGGCCTCATCCGCCGGGGGTGAAAAAGCCGCCTGTCGAGGCGGCTTTTTAACTTGATTGGGTCAGTGCGCCAGGAACACCGGAACCGAGGATTGTTCCAGCATGTTCCGGGTCGCCCCGCCCAGAATGGCTTCGCGAAAGCGGGAATGACCATAAGCGCCCATCACGATCATGTCCGATTCGGTATCCGTCGCGTGGCGATTAAGGATATCCGAGACGCGGGTCATGGTCTTGCTGAGCACGTCGATCTCGCATTTGACACCATGACGGGCCAGCATCTGGGACAGCATCCCACCCGGGTCTGACCGGTCCGGCCCATGCTGTGGCGGGTCGATGACCACAATACGGACGATCTCGGCCTGTTTGAGGAAGGGCAGGGCCCGCCGGATGGCGCACATGGCCTCGACGCTTTCGTTCCAGGCGATCATGATGTTGCCCGGGGCTTTCAACGGCGCGCCGCTGTCGGGAACTACAAGAACCGGGCAATGTCCTTCGAACATGGCCGCTTCGATAATGGGTTCGGCCTCGGCCCCGCGACCTTCACCATACGGATGCGGCAGGATCACAAGGTCGGAAAACCGGGCCCGGTGCGCGACGTGGCGCCCGATATCAGCAATCTGTGCAACGCCGTGTTCGGCGGACCAGCGTACGCCGGATTTGCCGAGATAATCATTGGCAAAGGTCAGCAAATCCTGTGCTTCGGCATTGGCCCGGTTCAGCGTTTCCTGAACGATCAACGCATTGGCACCCGCATAATAATAACCTGTCTGACTGCGATCGACACCCAGACACAGGACTTCGGCATGGGCATCCTGAGACTCGGCCAGGGCCACAATCTGCGCCAAAGCAGCCTGTGCAGTCTGCGTTTCGGTCATGACTGTGAGAAGAGATTTATACGCCATTTTGACCTCATGTTTCGGGCAATTGGTCTCATGTGACCTGTTAGCCCTTTTCTACTACCATGCGTGTCATAGAAAACGCTGGGCTGTCTTGATACAGATCAAAGCAATGAGGGTGGCCGTGCTTCAGAACGGCAGCCAGTCAAATGGGTTTCGCGCGTCATAAGAATCAAAAGCGCGCGGAGCATGGCAAAGGGACGCAATATGTCGAATTACATCAAGCTGATCGTGCTTGGTCTGATCGCGCTGTTTGCAGCGATCGGAACCAATTATGCACGCGATTTGGCGTATCAGGTACATGCGCTGCTGGTGATGCTCATCGCCGGTGGCCTGTTCATCTGGACGCTTCGAAACACTGACGAGCCAGATATTCAGATCGACCGCTCGGGCGAATACATGGATGGCGTGATCCGCTATGGCGTGATCGCAACTGCCTTCTGGGGCGTGATCGGGTTCCTCGCCGGGACCTTTATCGCGTTTCAGCTGGCGTTTCCGGTACTGAACTTCGAATGGGCGCAGGGTTATCTGAACTTTGGTCGTTTGCGTCCGTTGCACACCTCGGCAGTCATTTTTGCCTTTGGCGGTAACGCATTGATCGCAACCTCGTTCTACGTGGTTCAGCGTACCAGCGCGGCGCGGCTTTGGGGCGGAAACCTCGCGTGGTTCGTGTTCTGGGGCTATCAGCTGTTCATTGTGCTGGCCGCAACCGGCTATGTGCTGGGCGGAACGCAGTCCAAGGAATATGCCGAACCTGAATGGTATGTCGATCTGTGGCTGACCATTGTTTGGGTCGCCTATCTGGCTGTCTACCTGGGTACGATCATCAAGCGGAAAGAACCCCACATCTATGTGGCCAACTGGTTCTATCTGGCCTTTATCGTCACCGTCGCCATGCTGCATCTGGTCAACAACATGACCATCCCGGTCAGCATCTGGGGTTCGAAATCGGTCATCGTCTGGTCAGGCGTGCAGGATGCCATGATCCAGTGGTGGTATGGCCACAACGCTGTGGGCTTCTTCCTGACCGCGGGTTTCCTGGGCATGATGTACTATTTCATCCCGAAACAGGCCGAACGTCCGGTGTTTTCCTACAAGCTGTCGATCATCCACTTCTGGGCGCTGATCTTCCTGTATATCTGGGCCGGTCCACACCACCTGCACTATACCGCGCTGCCTGACTGGGCGTCGACGCTGGGCATGGTGTTCTCGGTGATCCTGTGGATGCCGTCCTGGGGTGGTATGATCAACGGTCTGATGACCCTGTCGGGGGCCTGGGACAAGCTGCGCACCGATCCGATCATCCGCATGATGGTCATCTCGGTCGGCTTCTACGGCATGTCTACCTTTGAAGGTCCGATGATGTCGATCCGTGCTGTGAACAGCCTCAGCCACTACACCGACTGGACCATTGGTCACGTGCATTCGGGCGCGCTGGGCTGGAACGGCATGATCACTTTTGGTGCGCTGTACTTCCTGGTGCCTGTCCTGTGGAAGCGCGAGCGTCTGTACTCGCTGCAAATGGTCAGCTGGCACTTCTGGCTCGCCACGATCGGCATCGTGCTTTATGCCGCGTCGATGTGGGTCACCGGTATCATGGAAGGCCTGATGTGGCGTGAAGTGGATGCAAACGGCTTCCTGGTGAACTCGTTCGCTGACACCGTGGCCGCCAAGTTCCCAATGTATGTGGTGCGTGCTCTGGGTGGCGTGATGTTCGTCGCTGGCGCCGTGATCATGTGCTACAACCTGTGGATGACTGTGCGGAAAGCGCCGGCCAAAGAGGCCAGCCTGACCGTCGCGGTCCCGGCTGAATAGAGGGAGGGCCGGAGCAATGGCAATTCTCGACAAACATAAGATCCTCGAGACCAACGCGACCCTCCTGCTGATCTTCAGCTTTCTGGTCGTGACCATCGGTGGCCTGGTGCAGATCACCCCGCTGTTCTATCTTGAGAACACCATCGAGAAGGTGGAGGGCATGCGCCCTTACACCCCTCTCGAAATGGCAGGGCGTGAGATTTACATCCGCGAAGGCTGCTATGTCTGTCACAGCCAGATGATCCGCCCGATGCGGGACGAGGTCGAGCGCTATGGCCACTACTCGCTGGCGGCTGAATCGATGTATGACCACCCGTTCCAGTGGGGATCAAAGCGTACCGGACCTGATCTGGCACGTGTGGGTGGCCGCTATTCGGATCAGTGGCAGATGGACCACCTGCGCAACCCGCAGTCTGTGGTGCCTGAATCGGTGATGCCAAAATACGGCTTCCTCGAACATCGCAAGATCGACGGCAAGTATATCGGTGACATCATGGCGACCAATGCGGTTGTCGGCACCCCCTATACCGACGAGATGCTGGAAAACGCGGTTGCCGATTTCAGCGCGCAGGCCGATCCTGACAGTGACTACGACGGTCTGCTCGAGCGGTACGGTGACAAGGTTAACGTGCGCAACTTCGATGGTCAGCCTGAACTGACCGAAGCCGACGCGCTGATCGCCTATCTGCAAATGCTGGGTACGCTGGTCGATTTCTCGACCTTTACCCCGGATGCAAGCCGTTAACAGGAGGGTGTGATGGAAGAATACACACTTCTTCGACAGTTCGCGGATAGCTGGATGCTGCTTGTGTTGTTTGTCTTCTTCGTTGGCATCGTGATCTGGGTTTTCCGCCCCGGTGCCAGCAAGGAATACAAGGACACCGCCAACATCCCCTTCCGGCACCAAGACAAACCCGCCACACCCAAGGAGGCGCGGCAATGAGCAAGACACCTGATAAACAGCCGGGCGATCCTAATACAACCGGGCACAGCTGGGACGGGATCGAGGAATTCGACAACCCCATGCCGCGCTGGTGGCTATGGACCTTCTACGCCACCATCTTCTGGGGCGTGATCTATACGATCATGTTTCCGGCCTGGCCCCTGGTCCATGGCGCGACAGCCGGTGTGCTGGGATGGTCAACCCGTGAAAACGTACAGCAGGACATGGTGGCCTTCGAAGAGGCAAACGCGCCCTGGAACGCCAAGCTGGTGGAAACTTCGCTGGAAGACATCTCTAAGGATGCAGAGCTTCAGCAATATGCCGTGAACTCGGGCGGTGCGGTGTTCCGGACCTGGTGCGCACAATGCCATGGTTCGGGTGCGCAGGGTGCGCCGGGTTTCCCGAACCTGCTGGATGATGCCTGGCTGTGGGGTGGAACGCTGGACGACATCGTCTACACCGTCAGCTACGGTGTCCGGAACGAAGAAAGCGACGATGCGCGCTATTCCGAGATGCCGGCCTTTGGCGAAATCCTCGAACATGAGGAAATCACGCAGGTGGTCCAGTACGTCATGTCGCTGAGCAACGCCCAGACCGACGATGCGGCAGCGCAGGCAGGCAAAGTTGTCTTCGAAGACAACTGCGCGGCCTGTCACGGCGAGGATGGCACAGGTGATATCTTCCAGGGTGCGCCGAACCTGACTGACGCGATCTGGCTTTACGGTGGCAGCGAAGAAACGCTGACGGAAACCGTAACTTACAGCCGCTTTGGCGTCATGCCGAACTGGGATACCCGCCTGACCGAGGCGCAGATTCGCGCCGTATCTGCCTATGTCCACCAGTTGGGCGGCGGTCAGTAAGATATAAAGAACACCTTCGGGCGGTTCGCCGCCCGAAGGCTGGGGCACCGGCTGTTCCATCTGTTCGCGCGTTTCCTGAACAGCCGGTGCTTTTTTCCCACAATAAGGCCACTTAAACCTGTGGTCCAGATTCAGGTTTACTGTTCCCTGCGTCAAAAGTTGCTCGGATCCACCTCGCGCGGGTTTTTAATCCACCAATGACCTTCCGGCAGCCAACGGCGTTTGTGGCGACCCGGCTTTGGCGCATCGCGAATATGCGGCGCATTGATCCGGGTTGCGGTCATGAAAGATCTGGCAAAAACAGTCAGCATGGTTGGTCTCCTCTGCACGGGTATCTCTGCAATAAAGATTGACCTTTGAGGTGCTGAATGCGACTCAAATACCATTCCATAGTGTAAGTCAGGATTACATATGAATTGGTTGTCGCTTCCCCCGTTGGCCGCGCTGAGGGCGTTTGCGGCATTTGCTGAAAAACGCAACGTCGTCGAAGCTGGTGCTGCGCTAAACGTAAGCCATGCGGCGATTAGCCAACAGTTGCGCGTACTTGAGAAACATCTGGGTGCTGCCTTGCTGGATCGAACCGGCAAAGCCATGACCCTGACCGCCGATGGCGAACACCTGGCCCGAGCCCTGCAACTCGGGTTTGCCGCGATCGAGGCGGCAGTGGGGGATTTGACGCGGTCTGGTCAGGATCGCCCGGTCCACGTGTCGCTGACATCTTCTTTTGCGGCCTCTTGGCTGATGCCGCGCCTGCCGGCCTTTCGCGAAACCCACCCCGAGGTGAACCTGATCCTCGATCCTACTGCGGAAATTGTCGAATTGCGACCGGGTGGGATCGATATTGCCATTCGGTACGGCCCCGGCGGTTGGACCGGTGTGCAATCTGAAATGCTGTTGCAGTCGCCCGTGGTCATCGTCGCCGCCCCGAAACTGCTGGGGGAAAAGACATCATGGACTCCGACCGAGCTGGCCCAGCTGCCCTGGCTTGAGGAAATCGGCACCACCGAGGCGACGACCTGGCTGGCCGAACACGGTGCCGGTCCTGAACGCGGCGCCGGGCGCACCGAGTTGCCGGGAAACCTGGTACTGGACGGACTGAGGGCCGGGCAGGGGGTCACTGTCACAGTGCGACATTTCGTCGAGCCGGACATCAAGGCCGGTCGTATTGTCGAGCTTTATGCAGAGCCGGATACGCGCGGTTACCATATTGTGACGCCAAATTCGGCACTTAGACCCGCAGTAAAGACATTTGTGACGTGGTTGAGGCGTCAGGCACGGGAAATGTGATAAAAGGTGTCTGTACGATGCGCGTTTTGACCCATGTCAAAGTTGCTATGCACGTGATCTGGAAGAACACACACTCAGAAGAGCCAGTACCGGAGCCAGCCTGTGAGCGATTCCAACCCCACCCCCAGCCTATACGCCGCACGAGAACCGATCTTTCCAAGACGCGTTTCTGGGCCATTTCGAAACCTGAAATGGATCATCCTCATCGTGACACTGGGCATTTACTACGTTACGCCCTGGATCAGATGGGATCGTGGCCCCAGCCTGCCGGATCAGGCCGTGCTGCTGGATCTGGCAAACCGGCGCTTCTATTTCTTCTGGATCGAAATCTGGCCGCACGAGTTCTATTTCGTGGCGGGCCTGCTGATCATGGCGGGGCTGGGTCTGTTTCTGTTTACTTCTGCGCTGGGGCGGGTCTGGTGCGGGTATGCCTGCCCGCAAACGGTCTGGACTGACCTTTTCATTCTGGTCGAGCGCTGGATCGAAGGCGACAGGAACGCCCGTTTGCGCCTGCATCGTCAGGAAAAGCTGGATTTCCGCAAGGCACGGCTCCGGGTGACGAAATGGGTGACCTGGTTCCTGATCGGTCTGGCCACCGGCGGCGCCTGGGTGTTTTATTTTGCGGATGCGCCGACGCTGCTCCGCGATCTTGTGACGGGTAACGCGCATCCCGTCGCTTACACGACGATGCTGGTTCTGACCGGCACGACCTTCTTTTTTGGCGGGTTCGCCCGCGAACAGATTTGTATCTACGCGTGTCCTTGGCCGCGCATTCAGGCCGCGATGATGGATGAAGACACGCTGGTCGTGGGATACCGCGAATGGCGCGGCGAGCCGCGCGGCAAAGGCAAGCGAACAGCCGATTCCGAGTTGGGGGATTGCATCGACTGCATGGCCTGCGTGAATGTCTGCCCTGTTGGGATCGATATCCGGGATGGTCAGCAGCTTGAATGTATCACCTGTGCCCTTTGTATCGACGCGTGTGATGACATGATGGCCAAGATCGGCAAACCGCGCGGGCTGATCGACTATATGGCGCTCAGCGACGAGCCACGCGAACGCTCAGGCCAACCGCCCAAGAATGTCTGGAAACACATCTTCCGGCCCCGCACGATCCTGTACACCTCGTTGTGGTCACTGGTGGGGTTTGCGCTGCTGTTCGCCCTGTTCATTCGCTCTGACATCGATCTGACCGTAGCGCCCGTGCGCAACCCGACCTTTGTCACCCTGTCAGACGGCACCATTCGGAACACCTATGATGTCAGACTGCGCAACAAGCACGGCGAGGACCGCCTGTTCAAATTGTCTCTGGCGGGCGATCCGTCGATGCGACTGGAAATTGAGGGAACCAAGATCGATACTGTGAATGTCACGGCGGATACGGCACAATTGACCCGTGTATATATCGTGGCATCCCGTGACAGCGGTCCGGCGGCAGCAGAAGCGACACCAGTGCGGATCTGGGTCGAAGACCTCAGCAGCGGCGAACGCGCTTACAAGGACACCACGTTCAACGGACGGGGGAACTGATCATGGCCGAACGTAAATTCACCGGAAAGCACGCTCTGGCGGTGTTTGTCGGTGCCTTTGGCGTGATCATCGCGGTGAACCTCGTGCTGGCTTATAATGCGGTGAAAACGTTTCCCGGGCTGGAGGTCAAGAATTCCTACGTTGCCAGCCAGGAGTTCAACGATCGCCTGAAAGAGCAGCAGGCATTGGGCTGGACGGTTCGGGCAGAAACCAAAGGTGGCCTTCTGATCCTGCATATTACGGACGCGACCGGTGCACCGGTTCAGGTCAGCGAGTTGCAGGCGGTGGTTGGCCGCGCAACCCATGTGCGGGACGATTTTGCACCGGATTTCACCTTTGACGGCGCGGCCTATGCCACGCCTGCCACGCTGGGCAAGGGCAACTGGAATATCCGGTTGGTCGCGCGTGACGGCAGTGGCGCCGAGTTTTCGCAGCGCGTTCCGCTGTACGTGAAAGGATAGCCGATGACGGCGCAGCTTTCATCCGGTACGGCGGCCTGTCCGGGGTGTCTGGCAGCACCAGCAGAACCCGCGCGCCCGATTCCGGAAGATGTGCAGATTGCCCTGTCCCTGCCGGGCATCCACTGCTCGGCCTGTATCGCGACGGTCGAACGTGAACTGAACGCCCATCCCGGTGTCGAAGACGCGCGGGTCAACCTGACTCTGAAACGGGCGATGATCAAAGCCGCGCCGGAAACCCGCGCGGCCGATTTGATCCCGGTGCTTGAACAGGCAGGTTTCGAAGCGCACGAGCTTGACCCCGGCGCTTTGTCGGCAACACAGGCGGACAAGGCGGGGCGTGACCTGCTGATGCGACTGGCCGTCGCCGGGTTCGCATCCATGAACGTGATGCTGTTGTCGGTGTCGGTCTGGTCCGGCGCAACAGACGCGACGCGCGACATGTTCCACTGGATTTCCGCTGCAATCGCGCTGCCTGCCATTGCCTTCTCGGCTCAACCTTTCTTTGCCAACGCCTGGAGCGCCCTGCGGGTGCGGCGGCTGAACATGGATGTGCCGATCACGCTGGCGATCCTGCTGGCGCTGGTCACCTCCCTGTGGGAGACCGCACTGAGCGGAGAGCACGCCTATTTCGATGCCGCGCTAACCCTGACTTTCTTCCTGCTGGCAGGCCGGTATCTGGACTACCGCACCCGCGCCGCAGCCCGATCCGCCGCAGAAGAGCTCACCGCTCTGGAAGTGCCGCGCGCGATCCGTATCGTGGACGGGGTGGAGGCCGAAGTTGCAGTGGCCGATCTGAAGGTCGGTGATCTGATCCTTGTGCGCCCCGGTGGCCGAATGCCGGCGGACGGTCAGATCGTGTCTGGTCAGTCCGAACTGGACCGCTCGCTGTTGACGGGGGAAACCCTGCCGGTGTTTGCCGAAGCCGGCCAGCAGGTCAGCGCGGGCGAGGTCAACCTGACGGGTCCGCTGACCCTGCGCGCGACAGCTGTGGGGCAGGATACGTCGCTGCACCGGATGGCGGATCTGGTGGCCATCGCTGAATCGGGGCGGTCCCGCTATACCTCGCTGGCCGACAAGGCCGCCAAGCTTTACGCGCCCGGTGTCCACATCCTTTCGGCGCTCAGCTTTGTGGGGTGGTACATCTATTCGGGCGATTTGCGCACCGCTCTGAACATCGCCGCGGCGGTTCTGATCATCACCTGTCCCTGCGCCTTGGGTCTGGCTGTTCCGGCAGTGACCACCGCTGCCTCGGGCCGGTTGTTCCGCAAGGGTATGCTGATCAAGCACGCAACCGCGCTCGAACGGTTGTCCGAGACCGACACCGTGGTGTTCGACAAGACGGGCACACTGACCTCGGGTGCGCCGGAACTGGTCAATCTTGGCGACCACGCCCGCGCACAGGTCGAGGTCGCGCTGGCCTTGGCCGAGGCCTCCGCGCATCCCTTGTCCGTGTCATTGGCAAAGGCCGCGCGGCAGGCCGGGATCAAACCTGCTAACGTCCGGGACATTACCGAAGTGCCGGGATACGGCACCCAAGGGGAATACCGCGGTCAACGCGTTCGTTTGGGCCGGGCCGCATGGGTTGGCGCACAGCAGGGCGCGGAAACGTCCGCCTGGCTTGCAATTGGCGACGATGCGCCCTTGGCGTTCCGCTTCTCGGACGCGTTGCGCCCGGGCGCGGACGAGGCGGTGGAAGCGTTGCGCGCGTCGGGCAAGCATGTGCTGTTGATCTCGGGGGATTCGAAAGGTGCCGTGCGCGCATTGGCCGAGAAGCTGGGAATAACGGATTGGGTCGCCGAGGCTTTGCCGCAGGACAAGGCACAGCGCATTCAGGACCTCAGGGACCAGGGCCGCAAAGTTCTGATGGTGGGGGACGGCCTGAACGATACGGCTGCTTTGGCGGCGGCACATGTGTCGATCTCTCCGGCCTCGGCGCTGGATGCGGCGCGGGTTGCCTCGGACATCGTTCTTCTGGGCAATGACCTTCTGCCCATTGCGGATGCCTGCGATACGGCCATCAAGGCCACCCGTCGCATTCGCGAGAACTTCCAGATCGCAACCGTTTACAACGTGATTGCCGTTCCGCTGGCCGTGATCGGACTGGCGACACCGCTGATCGCGGCCTTGGCGATGTCGACCTCGTCGATTACCGTATCGCTGAACGCATTGCGGCTGAGGTAACCCTGATGGAAGTGCTTGCCTATCTGATCCCGATTTCCCTGTTTCTGGGGGGCGTTGGTCTGGTCGCCTTTATCTATACCGTTCGTTCCAATCAGTACGAAGACCCCGATGGCGATGCGCGCCGCATCCTGAGTGACGAGTGGGACGACAAACCCAAACCCTGACCAATCGCCCGATACGCACAGAGTTCATCCAAGCGCCCTTGAAATTGCCGCAATGCCCGGCTATGTCCGGCCCATCCGCAAGCAGAGAGAACACGCCAAATGGCCACCACCAACCCGATCCAGTTCATTCAGCAAGTCCGTGCCGAAGTTTCCAAGGTCGTCTGGCCGACCCGGCGCGAAGTGCTGTTGACCACGGTCATGGTCTTCATCATGGCGGCGCTGACAGCTGTGTTTTTTGCTTTGGTCGATCTGGGTATCCGGGGCGGCCTTCAGCTAATTCTCGGCGCTTTCGGCTAAGCCGGTCCAGGCGGGGGCAAATACGACTGCCCCTTGCACCTCGCGCGATGTCAGAGTAGGTGACGCATATTCGGAATGGGCGTGTGGCGATTCGGGTCACGCGCCGCTTTTTATTCCGGATGACGTGACAGGATTTAAATGACGGGTGTGTCCGCAATATGTGATGCCCCGAAGACAAACAAGGACGACAGGTTCATGGCGAAACGGTGGTACTCGGTCAGCGTTCTTTCGAATTTCGAAAAGAAGATCGCAGAGCAGATCCGCACGTCGGTGGCTGAACAGGGCCTTGAGAACGATATCGACGAAGTTCTGGTGCCCACCGAAGAGGTGATCGAAGTGCGCCGGGGCAAGAAGGTCACCACCGAACGCCGCTTTATGCCGGGTTACGTGCTGGTGCATATGGAAATGTCGGATCAGGGCTATCACCTGATCAACTCGATCAACCGCGTCACCGGCTTTCTGGGCCCGCAGGGTCGCCCGATGCCGATGCGCGACGCCGAGGTGAACCAGATCCTCAACCGCGTTCAGGAAGGCGAAGAAGCGCCCAAGCTGATGATCACCTTCGAGATCGGCGAGAAGGTCAAGGTCAACGACGGCCCGTTCGAGGATTTCGACGGCATGGTCGAAGGCGTGGACGACGAGGCGCAGAAGCTGAAAGTATCGGTCTCGATCTTTGGCCGCGAAACCCCAGTTGAGCTGGACTTTACTCAGGTCACGAAGCAGAGCTAAGCGCGCTTCCAGAGAAATTCGAAACGCCGCGATGTGAAAGCATAGCGGCGTTTTCAGTTTCAGCCCTGCACGGGCCTATACAGTTTTCAAATGGGCTTACTGCGACTGAACCATGGCTGCGCGCAAAAGCTGCGGGCGGTCGGTCTGGGACGGCAGGAAGACCGCCTGCGACCCGGCATCCAGCGCCGAAAGGCTTGCATCATACCATTGCATCGCAAGATCGCGGCGCGCCTGAACACCAAAGCCTTCGCGCAGATGGTGACCGACCAGTTCTCCGTATGCGGGTTCACCCATGGCAACCAGCATCAGCGCAGACCCAACTGCGGTATCCATGTTGTCCTGACGATATCCCATCGCAAGGCAGACCTTGCTGGTTGCGGCAAGATCAGCAGGGCTAAGACCCGAATCCAAGGCAAGCTTGCGCACCTGGGTTTCAGCCTCTGATTTCGAGTTGATAGACAGCGCGTCAACTTGCGGTGCCAACATGTCGCCAAAGGCGGCGCACTGGTCTGCGACCTGATCGGGTGTAAGACCCTGAATGCCCTGCATCAGCTCTTCGCCCTGTGCCATCGCATAGCTGCGGGCAAGGCAGAACTGCTCGCTGAGCGCAAAGTCAGGATCGGACATGTTAGACAGGGTCGTATAGCCGCCATTGGTCGACGTTTGCAGCATGACCCCGCTGCACCGATTGGCCAGCGACGGGCCTCCGGTTCCGCCGGAAAACAGGCTCGGCAGGCTGGCTGTCGTGGTTTCAGTGGCGCTCGTTGCCGGTTCGGCCTGTTGAGGCGTGATAACCGGGATGGCCGGTGCCTGGGTCTGAGGTGCCGCCGCCAAGGCAGAGCCGGTTTGCACCTGTTGGCGATAGGCCATCAAGAGCGGTTGACCCGAAAGCTGGGTTGCCGCCTGCCCACCGCTTGTCGCCCAGTAATAGGCCTGCATCAGAAAGTCATACTGATAGGGCTGGAAGTCATAGCCATTCACAGGATAGCCCATGGACACCTGGTAGCGTTCGATCGCCGACCGGGTTCCATGCCCGACCTGCCCATCGACACGCCCGGCGTTATAGCCGAAATAGTTGAGCGCGGTCTGCGTTTGCGCCCCTTGCGAGGTCGATGGAATGCCCGACCGGTAGGTCTGGCTTGAAGACCGGGACTTTTTCTTTTGCTGGTCTTTGCCGATCGCGTATCCGACGACCCCGCCAACGACAGCACCGCCGATAAAGTCGCCCGCATCGGCCCGCGCGGTCTGGGGAACGGCTGCTGCAAAAGACAGCGCGGCGATTAGCATAGTGAATAAACGAATAATCATGACGAACCTCCGAACAAATTTGTTCTGACCAAGTATAGCACAGCCGCAGCATGGCGCGGTTATTTATGCGGTGCAAGGAACGAAGCCTCGGTAGTCTTTCAATCGGGTGCCGGGTTCGCTCCGGTTTTTTCAAGCAAATTAAACCCTTAATATGGTGCGATACCTTGTGTTTCAGGCCGACTGGTTTTTCCTGGCTTTGACCGGAATGATCAGCACTTTCCCGCCCTGGCGCGTCAACGCCGGTGTTCATCGACTTGGAACTCGATTCGGTGATCCCGAATTGAAAGGCAGGCCACTTGCCAACCCCCATGATCCCCTGTAAATGCCGCCCCATCGTCTTCGGGCGAGATTCTCTCGTGGGAGGTTACCGGGGTCGCGATCCTGGGCCGGACCACGCAACAAAATCCGGGTGAGACGCGTTTCACCCTAGTTGAAAGGAAAACCAAATGGCTAAGAAGCTTGCTGGTACAATGAAACTGCAGGTTCCTGCAGGTCAGGCGAACCCGTCGCCGCCAGTTGGTCCGGCGCTGGGTCAGCGCGGCATCAACATCATGGAATTCTGCAAGGCGTTCAACGCCAAGACCGCAGATATGGAGCCCGGCGCGCCGTGCCCGACCGTGATCACCTATTATCAGGACAAGTCCTTCACCATGGACATCAAGACGCCGCCCGCGTCTTACTACCTGAAAAAAGCTGCTGGTCTTAAGCCGGTCGGTAAGCGTAACCGCCCCCGCGGCGCGGAAAACCCAGGTCGCGAGACCGTGGCAACCGTGACCTCCAAGCAGGTTCGTGAAATCGCCGAAGCCAAAATGAAAGATCTGAACGCCAACGACGTCGAAGGCGCAATGCAGATCATCCTGGGCTCGGCCCGCTCCATGGGCATCGAGGTGAAGTAAGATGGCAAAACTCGGTAAACGTACCCGCGCTGCGCGCGAAGCCGTCGCTGGCAAGGAAAACCTGTCGGTGGACGAAGCTGTTGCCCTGGTCAAAGCCAATGCAACTTCGAAATTCGACGAGACCATCGAAATCGCGATGAACCTGGGCGTTGACACCCGTCACGCAGACCAGATGGTGCGCGGCGTTGTCGGACTGCCGAACGGCACAGGCAAAGACATGCGCGTTGCTGTGTTCGCACGTGGCGCGAAGGCTGACGAAGCGAAAGAAGCAGGCGCGGATATCGTTGGTGCAGAAGACCTGATGGAAACCATTCAGGGCGGCTCCATCGAATTCGATCGCTGCATTGCAACCCCGGACATGATGCCGATCGTCGGTCGTCTGGGTAAGGTTCTGGGCCCCCGTAACCTGATGCCGAACCCCAAGGTTGGCACTGTGACCATGGACGTGAAAGCAGCCGTGGAAGCAGCCAAAGGCGGTGAAGTTCAGTTCAAGGCGGAAAAAGGCGGCGTTGTGCACGCAGGCGTTGGCAAAGCGTCGTTTGACGAAGCCAAGCTGGTCGAAAACATTCGCGCTTTCGTCTCGGCTGTTGCACGGGCCAAGCCGTCGGGCGCCAAGGGCACCTACATGAAGAAAATCGCGCTGAGCTCGACCATGGGCCCTGGTGTGACCGTTGATGTGGCAGAAGCTTCGGGCGAATAAGCCTGACCTACGCCAAAGCAATGTTGCGGGCGGTCCCTTCGGACCGCCCATTTTTTTAGCTGAACCGCAACGCTGTGTGGCTGGCTGTATCGCCGGTCAGGGTGAAGAAGCTCCGGTCTTCAATGGGCACCCATTTTCCTGTGCCCTTGTCCAGAGGCTCGGACGCGATGACCCTGCCGCCGTGGTCCAGCCCTTCCCCGAAATACAGGGACGGGCTGCGCTGGTCGCTGGAATATCGAAACGCATACAGGCTCTGCCCATCTGAAAAGGCGACGGCCATGCGATCCGGTTGCGTCCGATGACCGTCAAGCGCATCGATCTGACGCAGAGTTGCGACAACAGCGTCCTGCGGCGCATCATCCAGCCCGTTTGCCAGCAGGAGCAGAAACAGAAGCTCTGAATCCGTCGACCCGCGCCGCGCCGCATAAAGTTCGTCCGGCAGTGAGGATTCAAGCTGTCTTCGCAAACGCCCGAACTCGCCAATCTGGCCATTATGCATGAAGGACCATTTGCCAAACGTGAAAGGGTGGCAGTTTGCGCGCGACACTTCGCCGAACGTCGACGCGCGGACATGGGCCAGAAACAGCGAGGATTTTATCATCCTGCAAAGATCGACCAGGTTACCATCCGACCACGCGGGCAGGACATCCCTGTACAGGCCGGGGCGATCCTGGTCTGCGTACCAGGCCATACCAAAGCCATCGCCATTGACGGCAAGTTTAGCTTCGGCCGCGTGCTGGCTTTGCTCCAGCAAGGAATGCTGGGGCCGGATGACGATGTTTTCAAGCGGGATACTTGGTCCGCAATAGGCGGCAATTCTGCACATTTGTTCTGATTCTTCTTGTTTCTGAGAAAAATTGTCGGGTTACAGTCTTGAACTTGGAACAATGTCACGAACTATTTTGCCGTCAGCCCTGAAATTCGACCAAATCAATTGCTCGTCACCGCACTTTATCTTGTGGTTCTGGTCATCCCTTGTTGCTTCTGATTTATCCCAATTTACCTCTTGGAAACCCCGGCCATCTGTCCTAAGTAGACCTGCGGAATAAAGCGTGCGATTCGTCGTGCGCTTTATTTTGTTTCGTCCAAGACGGTGGGTGGTGCCATATGGCCCCTTAATTCCCTGCCTGAGACGGGTAAGACCAAAGAATTCTGAGGGTCCCACCCTCGGGCGAGTTTTGGCCAATCCCGTAACAACGGACCTGAACGCCGGGGCGCAAGCCGCGGCAAATATGAGCCGGGGTGAGATCTCACCCCTAACTTGGAGAGAACTGTGGATAGAGCCCAGAAAGAGAAAGTGGTCGAGGAACTCGGCCAAATCTTCGAAAGCTCTGGCGTCGTAGTGGTTGCCCACTACGCCGGTCTGACAGTTGCCGAGATGCAGGACCTTCGCGCACGTGCCCGTGACGCGGGTGGCTCCGTGCGTGTTGCCAAGAACAGGCTCGCCAAAATCGCCCTCGAGGGTAAGCCGTGTGCAAGCATGGCCGACCTGCTGACAGGGATGACCGTTCTGACCTATTCCGAGGACCCCGTGGCAGCAGCCAAGGTGGCCGAGGACTTCGCCAAGGATAACAAGAAATTTGAAATCCTCGGCGGTGCAATGGGCGAGAACGCTCTGGACCGCAAAGGCGTTGAAGCCGTTTCGAAAATGCCGTCTCGCGAGGAGCTTATTGCTTCGATCGTGGGCTGCATTGGCGCACCTGCTTCGAACATCGCCGGCGCGATTGGCGCACCTGCAAGCAATATCGCAAGCATCCTTTCCACCATCGAAGAGAAGGCGGAAGCTGCGTAAGCGGTTGGCACTGAATGATCTGCGTAGGGTACCTACCCTGACGTTGGAACACACATTGTAAACGGAAAGAGCTGATAAAATGGCTGATCTGAAAGCACTCGCAGAAAGCATCGTGGGTCTGACCCTGCTGGAAGCACAAGAACTGAAAACCATCCTCAAAGACGAATACGGCATCGAGCCCGCAGCTGGCGGCGCCGTAATGGTCGCAGCAGCTGGTGGCGACGCCGGTGGCGCAGCTGAGGAAGAGAAAACCGAATTCGACGTCGTTCTGAAGAACGCCGGCGCTTCGAAAATCAACGTGATCAAAGAAGTTCGCGGCATCACCGGTCTGGGCCTGAAAGAAGCCAAGGAACTGGTCGAAGCTGGCGGCAAGATCAAAGAAGGCGTGTCGAAAGACGAAGCCGAAGACGTCAAAGCCAAGCTGGAAGCAGCTGGCGCCGAAGTCGAGCTGGCCTAAGCCTGGTCTCAGGCGCATCGCTGATGCGCCGAAAATTTTGGCTGGATCCGGAGAAATCCGGGTCCAGCCGAACCTGTCTTAGAAAGGGCCTCACGGAATGGGGCGTTTTCTAAGACACGGTTTTCGGATCGGGAGGCCGCCTTCGGGACGGTGGCCACGAATTGATCCGGACGTGTTGTCTCGATTGTGCAAGATGCCGGGGCCCGACGGTGTCTTTGCCCGCTGAGAACATCGAAAGGTGACATCTGACATGGCTCAAACGTTCCTTGGCCAGAAACGTCTTCGTAAATATTACGGCAAAATCCGCGAAGTGCTGGAGATGCCGAACCTCATTGAGGTGCAGAAATCTTCTTATGACCTTTTCCTGCGCTCCGGCGATGCAGAACAGCCCACAGACGGCGAAGGTATCAAAGGCGTGTTCCAATCGGTTTTCCCGATCAAGGATTTCAACGAAACCTCTGTTCTGGAGTTCGTGAAATACGATCTGGAGAAACCCAAATACGACGTCGAAGAGTGCATGCAGCGCGACATGACCTACAGCGCACCGCTGAAGGTTACCCTGCGCCTGATCGTGTTCGATGTCGATGAGGACACTGGCGCGAAATCGGTTAAAGACATCAAGGAACAGGATGTCTTCATGGGCGACATGCCCCTGATGACCCCGAACGGCACCTTTGTCGTCAACGGCACCGAGCGCGTGATCGTCTCCCAGATGCACCGCTCGCCCGGCGTGTTCTTTGACCACGACAAGGGTAAAACCCATTCCTCGGGCAAGCTGCTGTTTGCCTGCCGCATCATCCCGTATCGCGGCAGCTGGCTGGACTTCGAGTTCGACGCCAAGGATATCGTGTTCGCCCGGATCGACCGCCGCCGCAAACTGCCTGTGACAACCCTGCTATATGCGCTGGGTCTGGATCAGGAAGCGATCATGGACGCGTATTACAAAACCGTGTCCTACAAGCTGGACAAGAAGAAGGGCTGGGTCACGCCGTTCTTCCCCGAGCGTGTTCGCGGCACCCGTCCGACCTACGACCTGATCGACGCGAAATCAGGTGAGGTAATTGCCGAGGCAGGCAAGAAAGTCACCCCGCGCGCGGTCAAGAAGCTGATCGACGAGGGCACCGTCACCGAACTGCTGGTTCCGTTCGATCACATCGTTGGCAAGTTTGTCGCCAAGGACATCATCAACGAAGAAAACGGCGCGATCTATGTCGAAGCCGGTGACGAACTGACGCTGGAATATGACAAGGATGGCGACCTGATCGGCGGTACCGCGAAGGAACTGATCGACGCGGGCATCACCGATATTCCGGTTCTCGACATCGATAACGTCAATGTCGGACCCTACATGCGCAACACCATGGCGCAGGACAAGAACATGAACCGCGAAAGCGCGCTCATGGATATCTACCGCGTCATGCGTCCGGGAGAACCGCCCACCGTCGAAGCGGCGTCGGCCCTGTTCGACACCCTGTTCTTCGACAGCGAGCGGTATGACCTGTCGGCCGTTGGCCGCGTGAAGATGAACATGCGCCTGGCTCTGGACGCGCCGGATACCCTGCGTACCCTGCGCCGCGAAGACATCGTGGCCTGCGTCAAGGCTCTGGTCGAACTGCGCGACGGCAAAGGCGACGTGGACGATATCGACCACCTCGGCAACCGTCGTGTGCGTTCGGTCGGCGAACTGATGGAAAACCAGTACCGCGTCGGTCTGCTGCGTATGGAGCGCGCGATCAAAGAGCGTATGTCGTCGGTCGAGATCGACACCGTCATGCCGCAGGACCTGATCAACGCGAAACCGGCTGCTGCTGCTGTGCGTGAATTCTTTGGCTCGTCGCAGCTGTCGCAGTTCATGGACCAGACCAACCCGCTGTCGGAAGTCACCCACAAACGCCGTCTCTCGGCGCTTGGCCCCGGTGGTCTGACGCGTGAGCGTGCGGGCTTTGAAGTACGCGACGTGCACCCGACCCACTACGGCCGGATGTGCCCGATTGAAACGCCGGAAGGCCCGAACATCGGTCTGATCAACTCGCTGGCCACCTTTGCCCGCGTGAACAAGTATGGCTTCATCGAAACACCTTACCGCGTCGTCAAGGACGCCGAGGTGACCGATGAGGTTCACTACATGTCCGCGACCGAGGAAATGCGTCACACAGTGGCGCAGGCGAACGCTACGCTGGATAAGAACGGCAAGTTCATCAACGATCTGGTTTCGACCCGTCAGGCAGGCGATTACACCCTTGCCCCGCGCGAGAATGTGGACCTGATCGACGTGTCGCCGAAACAGCTGGTTTCGGTCGCGGCATCGCTGATTCCGTTCCTTGAAAATGACGACGCCAACCGCGCTCTGATGGGCTCGAACATGCAACGTCAGGCGGTTCCGCTGCTGCGGGCCGAGGCACCGCTGGTCGGTACCGGGATCGAGGAGAAGGTTGCAATCGACTCAGGCGCTGCGATTCAGGCGAAACGCGCCGGCATCATCGACCAGGTCGATGCCCAGCGTATCGTTATCCGTGCCACCGAGGATCTGGAACTGGGTGACGCTGGCGTTGATATCTATCGTCTGCGCAAGTTCCAGCGTTCGAACCAGAACACCTGCATCAACCAGCGTCCGCTGATCAAGGTGGGTGACACTGTCCAGAAGGGCGAGGTCATTGCCGACGGTCCGTCGACCGATATGGGTGAACTGGCCCTTGGTAAGAACGTGGTCGTCGCGTTCATGCCGTGGAACGGTTACAACTACGAAGACTCGATCCTGATCTCGGAACGTATCGCGCGTGACGACGTCTTTACCTCGGTCCATATCGAGGAATTCGAAGTCGCCGCCCGTGACACCAAGCTGGGCCCGGAAGAGATCACCCGCGACATCCCTAACGTCGGTGAAGAAGCGCTGCGCAACCTCGACGAGGCGGGCATCGTTTACATCGGCGCGGATGTGGAGCCGGGCGATATTCTGGTCGGCAAGATCACTCCGAAGGGCGAAAGCCCGATGACCCCGGAAGAAAAGCTGCTGCGCGCCATCTTTGGTGAAAAAGCATCTGACGTGCGCGACACCTCGCTGCGCGTGAAGCCGGGCGATTACGGTACGGTCGTCGAGGTTCGTGTCTTCAACCGTCACGGCGTCGAGAAAGACGAGCGTGCGCTGCAGATCGAGCGTGAGGAAGTCGAACGTCTGGCCCGTGACCGGGACGACGAGCTGGCGATCCTTGACCGCAACATCTATGCGCGTCTGCAAGGTCTGATCCTGGGTAAAACCGCTGTCAAAGGCCCGAAAGGTGTCAAGGCAGGGTCGGTGATCACCGAGGATCTGCTGGACACCCTGACCCGTGGTCAGTGGTGGCAGCTGGCGCTGGAAGACGAGCAGGACGCACAGATCGTCGAGGCCCTGAACGAGCAGTACGAAGTGCAGAAGCGCGCTCTGGATGCCCGTTTCGAAGACAAGGTCGAGAAGGTCCGCCGTGGCGACGACCTGCCGCCGGGTGTGATGAAGATGGTCAAAGTCTTCATCGCCGTGAAGCGTAAGCTGCAGCCGGGCGACAAAATGGCCGGTCGTCACGGGAACAAAGGTGTGATCTCCAAGGTTGTTCCAATGGAAGACATGCCGTTCCTGGCCGATGGGACCCCGGTCGACTTCTGTCTGAACCCGCTGGGTGTGCCTTCGCGTATGAACGTCGGTCAGATCCTTGAAACCCACATGGGTTGGGCCGCGCGCGGTCTGGGTCTGAACATCGATGAAGCTCTGGGTGAATACCGCCGTTCCGGCGACCTGACCCCGGTGCGCGAGGCGATGAAGCTGGCCTATGGCGAAGATGTCTACGAAGAAGGCATCACTGGCATGGACGAGGAAACGCTGATTGAGGCAGCGGGCAACGTGACCCGCGGTGTTCCGATCGCAACCCCGGTCTTTGACGGTGCCAAAGAGGCTGACGTCAACGACGCACTGGTGCGTGCGGGCTTCTCGGAAAGCGGTCAGTCGGTTCTGTTCGACGGTCGTACGGGTGAGCAATTTGCACGTCCGGTGACCGTGGGCATCAAGTACCTGCTGAAACTGCACCACCTGGTGGACGACAAGATCCACGCGCGTTCGACCGGGCCGTACAGCCTGGTTACCCAGCAGCCGCTGGGTGGTAAGGCGCAGTTCGGTGGTCAGCGCTTTGGTGAGATGGAGGTCTGGGCTCTGGAAGCTTACGGCGCCGCCTACACCCTGCAGGAGATGCTCACCGTGAAATCGGATGACGTCGCCGGCCGGACCAAGGTCTATGAGTCGATCGTCAAGGGCGAGGATAACTTTGAAGCGGGCGTACCGGAATCGTTCAACGTTCTGGTGAAAGAAGTCCGTGGCCTCGGCCTGAATATGGAACTCCTGGATGCGGAGGTTGAGGAATAGGTCTGACGTGTGATGCCAATTTGGCTTGCATATCTGGGTTTCCCGATTGGATTGGCGTTGCTCGCCGCAGCAGTTTGGAAACCCGATGCCGCAAGCCCTTGGTATGATCCAGAAAGACCAAAAGCCTTAGTCTGGGGCGTAATCATCTTAGCTACTGCCCTAGACGCCGCAATCTTTGGATATTTACCCATTTGGGGAGAATAAAATGAACCAGGAAATCACCAACAACCCGTTCAACCCGCTGACGCCCCCGAAGGTTTTCGACGAGATCAAGGTCTCGCTGGCGTCGCCCGAGCGGATCCTGTCTTGGTCCTATGGCGAGATCAAGAAACCCGAAACCATCAACTACCGGACGTTCAAGCCCGAGCGTGACGGCCTGTTCTGCGCGCGTATCTTTGGCCCGATCAAAGACTACGAATGTCTGTGCGGCAAATATAAGCGGATGAAGTATCGCGGCGTTGTCTGCGAGAAATGCGGTGTGGAAGTCACCCTGCAGAAAGTCCGCCGCGAGCGTATGGGCCACATCGAACTGGCCGCGCCCGTTGCACATATCTGGTTCCTGAAATCGCTGCCGTCCCGCATCGGTCTGATGTTGGACATGACGCTGCGCGATCTGGAACGCGTGCTGTACTTTGAAAACTATGTCGTTATCGAGCCCGGTCTGACCGACCTGACCTACGGCCAGATGCTGACCGAAGAAGAGTACATGGACGCGCAGGATGCCTATGGCATGGACGCGTTCACCGCGAATATCGGTGCCGAAGCCATCCGTGAGATGCTGGCCCAGATCGATCTGGAAGCCGAAGCCGAGCAGCTGCGCGCTGATCTGGCCGAAGCAACCGGCGAGCTGAAGCCCAAGAAGATCATCAAGCGTCTGAAAGTTGTCGAATCCTTCCTCGAGTCGGGCAACCGGCCTGAATGGATGGTCATGACCGTGATCCCGGTCATTCCGCCGGAACTGCGTCCGCTGGTTCCGCTGGATGGTGGCCGTTTCGCGACGTCGGATCTGAACGATCTGTATCGCCGCGTGATCAACCGGAACAACCGTCTGAAGCGTCTGATCGAATTGCGCGCGCCTGACATCATCGTCCGCAACGAAAAGCGGATGTTGCAGGAATCCGTGGATGCTCTGTTTGACAACGGCCGTCGTGGCCGGGTGATCACCGGCGCCAACAAGCGTCCGCTGAAATCGCTGTCGGACATGCTGAAAGGCAAGCAGGGTCGCTTCCGTCAGAACCTTCTGGGGAAACGCGTCGACTTCTCGGGCCGTTCGGTCATCGTGACCGGTCCGGAGCTTAAGCTGCACCAGTGTGGTCTGCCCAAGAAGATGGCGCTGGAGCTGTTCAAGCCATTCATCTACTCGCGCCTTGAAGCCAAGGGTCTGTCTTCGACCGTGAAACAGGCGAAGAAACTGGTCGAGAAAGAACGTCCCGAAGTGTGGGATATCCTCGACGAGGTGATCCGCGAACACCCTGTCATGCTGAACCGTGCGCCGACGCTGCACCGTCTTGGCATTCAGGCGTTCGAACCGGTCCTGATCGAAGGCAAAGCGATCCAGCTGCACCCGCTGGTCTGTTCGGCCTTCAACGCCGACTTCGACGGCGACCAGATGGCCGTTCACGTCCCGCTGAGCCTTGAGGCACAGCTGGAAGCCCGTGTTCTGATGATGTCGACGAACAACGTTCTGTCGCCTGCAAACGGCGCGCCGATCATCGTTCCGTCGCAGGACATGATCCTGGGTCTGTACTATGTGTCGCTGGAACGTGCAGGTATGCCGGGCGAAGGCAAGGTCTTTGGTTCGATCGACGAAGTTCAGCACGCGCTGGATGCGGGTGAGGTGCATTTGCACACCAAAATCACCGCGCGGATCACGCAGATCGACGAAGAAGGCAACGAAGTTCAGAAGCGCTATGAAACCACTCCGGGCCGTCTGCGTCTGGGTGCCCTGCTGCCGATGAACAACAAGGCACCGTTCGATCTGGTCAACCGCCTGCTGCGGAAGAAAGAAGTGCAGCAGGTGATCGACACCGTCTACCGCTACTGCGGTCAGAAAGAGTCGGTTATCTTCTGTGACCAGATCATGTCGATGGGCTTCAAAGAAGCGTTCAGGGCGGGCATCTCGTTCGGTAAGGACGACATGGTCATTCCAGACGACAAGTGGGGCATCGTTGATGACACCCGCGATCAGGTGAAAGACTTCGAACAGCAGTACATGGACGGCCTGATCACTCAGGGCGAAAAGTACAACAAGGTTGTCGATGCCTGGTCGAAGTGTAACGACCGTGTGACCGAGGCGATGATGAGCACCATCTCGAACGTCGCCAAGGCCGAAGACGGGTCTGACATGGAACCGAACTCGGTCTACATGATGGCCCACTCCGGTGCGCGGGGCTCGGTCACTCAGATGAAACAGCTGGGCGGTATGCGCGGCCTGATGGCCAAGCCGAACGGTGACATCATCGAGACGCCGATCATCTCGAACTTCAAGGAAGGTCTGACCGTTCTTGAATACTTCAACTCGACCCACGGTGCCCGTAAGGGTCTGTCGGATACCGCTCTGAAGACGGCGAACTCGGGTTACCTGACCCGTCGTCTGGTGGACGTGGCGCAGGACTGCATCGTTCGCGAGATCGACTGCGGCACCGAGCGCGCAATCACTGCCGAAGCTGCGGTCAACGACGGTGAGGTTGTCGCCTCGCTGGCTGAACGTATTCTGGGCCGTGTGGCGGCTGACGATATCCTGCGTCCGGGTACGGATGAGGTGCTTGTCGCGGCTGGTCAGCTGATCGACGAACGTATGGCAGACACCATCGACGAAGCGGGCGTTCAGTCGACCCGCATCCGCTCACCTCTGACCTGCGAGTCCGAGGAAGGCGTCTGTGCCACCTGCTACGGTCGTGACCTTGCTCGCGGTACCATGGTGAACACGGGTGAGGCTGTCGGCATCATCGCCGCCCAGTCCATCGGTGAACCCGGTACACAGCTGACGATGCGGACCTTCCACATCGGTGGTGTTGCGCAAGGTGGTCAGCAGTCGTTCCAGGAAGCCAGCCAGGCTGGTGTCGTATCCTTCGAGAACCCGCAGATCCTGGTCAATGCCGCAGGCGAAAGCCTTGTCATGGGCCGGAACATGAAGCTGGTGATCAAGGACGATCACGGCGAAGAGCGCGCCAGCCACAAGCTGGGCTACGGCTCCAAGCTGTTCGTCAAGGAAGGCACCAAGGTGGCCCGCGGCGACAAGCTGTTCGAATGGGATCCCTACACCCTGCCGATCATCGCCGAGAAAGCCGGTACCACCAAATACGTCGATCTGGTTTCGGGCCTTGCCGTCCGTGACGAGACCGACGAAGCAACCGGCATGACCCAGAAGATCGTGATCGACTGGCGCGCCGCCCCCCGTGGCAGCGACCTCAAGCCCGAGATCATTCTGGTCGGTGACGATGGCGAACCGGTCCGCAACGATGCGGGCAACCCGGTTCACTATCCGATGTCGGTGGATGCGATCCTGTCGGTCGAAGATGGCCAGAAGATCGAAGCCGGTGACGTTGTTGCGCGTATTCCGCGTGAAGGTGCCAAGACCAAGGACATCACCGGTGGTCTGCCGCGTGTGGCCGAACTGTTCGAAGCCCGCCGTCCGAAAGATCACGCGATCATCGCAGAAGCCGATGGTTACGTGCGCTTTGGCCGCGACTACAAGAACAAGCGCCGCATCAGCATCGAACCGGCTGACGAGTCGCTGGAACCCATCGAGTACATGGTACCCAAGGGCAAGCACATCCCTGTTGTCGAAGGCGACTTCGTTCAGAAGGGCGACTACATCATGGACGGTAACCCGGCCCCGCATGACATCCTGTCCATCATGGGTGTCGAGGCGCTGGCGAACTACATGATCGACGAAGTGCAGGACGTGTATCGTCTGCAAGGCGTGAAGATCAACGACAAGCACATCGAAGTCATCGTGCGCCAGATGCTGCAGAAGTGGGAGATCCTGGATTCAGGCGACACCACCCTGCTGAAAGGCGAACATGTCGACAAGCAGGAGTTCGACGCAGCCAACGAAAAGACCATCGCCCGCGGTGGTCGTCCGGCACAGGGTGAGCCGATCCTTCTGGGGATCACCAAGGCTTCGTTGCAGACGCGTTCGTTCATCTCGGCGGCGTCGTTCCAGGAAACCACCCGCGTACTGACCGAAGCGTCCGTGCAGGGCAAAAAGGACAAGCTGGTCGGCCTGAAAGAGAACGTCATCGTTGGTCGCCTGATTCCCGCCGGTACCGGTGGGGCCACGCAGGCCGTCCGCCACATCGCCCAGTCGCGCGACAATGTGGTGATCGAAGCCCGCCGGGAAGAGGCCGAAGCGGCCGCTGCCCTGGCTGCGCCGATCATGGATGATGATCTGGTCGGGGATGAGCTGGACGTTCTGGTGGAAACACCCGAAAGCCGCGAGTAATCGCCCGATTGACAAGTTTAGGAAGGCCCCGCGATTTCGCGGGGCCTTTCGTTTTTGTGGGCTGAAACGCGCACCACGCTTAGGGCGGTTCCGGACCACTGGCATATCGCGCTCGCCGTATGAGACCTGCAATAACAGCAGGGTTTTTCTGATTTCGCCTAAACTGTGCTACCATCCGCCTTGAATTCACACAGGTGACGGGGGTGAATGATGAGAACTGTCACAAAGCTGTCGCGCGTATTTTCGGTTTTCGGTCTGGGCCTGATGGCCGCCTGCACGGACTATGCCTATGTGGGGATGCCGCCGGGGCAGCCATCGCGTGAGATCGTGATCCCGAACGGCACGACGCGCCTGATCCCGATCTCCGCCTCGATCGTCGGGTTGGCTTATGATGAGCCGCGACGGCGGATCTTCCTGCGCAATCTTCCCGGCACCCAACTACAGGAGTTGGACCGAAATGGCCGTGTTCTGCGTACCTTTGCGGCACAGCGGGTTCCGGCCGGATGCGGTGGCATCACACCTGACGAGTTTCCCATCAAGGAATGCGGGTTGGCCATTCGGGGAAGCGACGGGCATTTGTTCCTCGACCATCCGAACGGGGTGATGATCGCGGAACTGACCCGCGACGGGCAATTTGTGCGCAACATAACCCTCAGCCAGCCACAGGGGCCGATTGGCGGGCTGGCCTTTGATGAAACGACCGGCACGCTTTATGTGCTGTTCATCCGCAATCGCCTGATCGCCGAGGTGGATTTGAACGGCACGGTGCTTAGGACAATCCGGGCGACCAATCCATCGGTCGGCGCAGCGGTGCAGATCGAACGCTTTGGCCTTGGCATCAATTCCAAACGCCGCGAGCTTTATGTTGCGCTTCAGAACGGCAACCAGCTTGGCGTTCTGGACATGTCCGGCGGGTTGATCGCAACGCACACGCTCAGCGCCGGGGTGGCTGTGGAAGGTATCGGAGGCGGTCGGGTCTCTGGTCTCTGATAGGGGCTCAGAAGGCGTTTTCGGCCCGCTCCCAACGCGTCGGAGCGTAATTCTTGCGCTGATCTGATTTGATGCGTTGACAGGCGGCTGTCCGATTGGGCCAATGGCCCGATCACTCTGCGCAGGGCCAAATCTGACATGAACCCAAACACCAAAGGTGCCTTGCTGATGATGGGCAGCATGGCGGCCTTCACCCTGAACGACACTTTGGTCAAGGTCGCGCTTCGGGATCTGCCATTGTTCCAACTGGTGGCCATGCGGGGCGTCCTGGCCGTTTTCCTTGTCTACGGTCTTGCCCGTTATCTGGGGGCGCTGCACCTCAATTTCTCAAACCGCGACCGGTTGCTGGTTGCGCTGCGCAGTCTGGCCGAACTGTCGGCCACCTTCTTTTTTCTGACAGCGCTCAAGAACATGCCGCTTGCCAATGTGACGGCCATTCTGCAGGCGCTGCCCCTGACCGTGACGCTGGGCGCGGCGCTGGTCTTCTCCGAACAGGTCGGCTGGCGGCGCATATTGGCGATTGCCATTGGTTTTGGTGGCATGGTTTTGATCGTCAGACCCGGTCCTGACGGCTTCAGCCTGTATTCCATCTACGCGCTGATCGCAGTGGCTTCGATCACGGTTCGCGATCTGGTGACGCGACGCATGTCGCCCCAGGTTCCGTCAATGGTGGTGACGCTGGCGACGTCTCTCTCCATCACCGTGGCCGCAGCGATTGCTTCGGTGTTCGAAGGATGGGTTCCGGTTTCCGGCGCGGCGGGTTCTCTGGTTGCGGCGGCGGCCGTGTTCGTCCTGATGGGCTACCTGTTCAGCGTCATGGTCATGCGTCAGGGCGATGTCGGGTTCATCGCGCCGTTTCGCTATTCCAGCCTGATCTGGGCCCTGGGGTTGGGTTGGGCCGTATTCGATGAATGGCCCGACGGTCTGACCATGCTGGGTGCGACACTGATTGTGGCCGCCGGACTGTTTACGCTGTTCCGGGAACGCGCGCGTCGGGAAGCGGCGTGAACCTGCGTGACACGGCTCTGAACACTGGTTATCCAAAGGCGAAACCCAGCCTCCGGTTGCGGGCTTGGCACTTCCGGTGCAGCGCGGTTATATGAACCCGGTAAAGCCCGCGCACCTACTTCGGCACGGCCCGGATCAGCCTATTGCCGGGCAACCGGTATCGTGCTGTTGACACTCGGGCCGACTCCCCCTATTACGCGCGTCATCTCGGTGCCGGGGGCCGCCCCATAGCCGATTCCAGTAATGAGCTGGTCAAGGCCCGGACAATTTTGCAGTTCGCGCCCTCTGAGAAACAACCGCGACGTTCACCTCGGAATGGGAACGCTCGTGGGTTTTGCGCTTGTGGACGCATAAGCGCAGCGAAGTTAGCCGCACGCAGCCCGCGTGCATGTCATGTGTGTTGCAAAACGGGGAAGAAACCGGAATGCCAACTATTCAACAGCTGATCCGCAAACCGCGGCAGCCCAAAGTAAAACGCTCGAAGTCCATGCACCTGGAGCAGTGCCCGCAGAAACGCGGCGTCTGCACACGTGTTTACACCACCACACCGAAGAAACCGAACTCGGCTATGCGTAAGGTTGCCAAGGTGCGCCTGACCAACGGGTTCGAGGTCATCTCGTACATCCCCGGTGAAAGCCACAACCTTCAAGAACACTCGGTTGTTCTGATCCGTGGCGGCCGTGTGAAAGACCTTCCCGGTGTGCGTTACCACATCCTGCGCGGTGTTCTGGATACTCAGGGCGTCAAAGACCGTAAGCAACGCCGTTCGAAATACGGCGCGAAGCGTCCCAAGTAAGAAGGAGAGGCTGATATGTCACGTCGTCACGCCGCCGAAAAACGCGAAGTCCTGCCTGACGCCAAGTTTGGCGATAAGGTTCTGACCAAATTCATGAACAACCTGATGATCGACGGCAAGAAGTCGGTCGCCGAGCGCATCGTCTACAACGCCTTTGACCGCGTTGAGAACAAGATCAAGCGCGCGCCCGTCGAAGTGTTCCACGAAGCACTCGACAACATCAAACCGTCGGTCGAGGTTCGCTCGCGCCGGGTTGGTGGTGCAACCTATCAGGTTCCGGTCGAAGTCCGCCCCGAGCGCCGCGAAGCACTGGCCATCCGCTGGCTGATCACCGCTGCGCGCGGCCGCAATGAAAACACCATGGAAGAACGCCTCGCCGGTGAACTGCTGGACGCTGTACAGTCCCGCGGTACCGCCGTGAAGAAGCGCGAAGACACCCACAAGATGGCCGAGGCGAACAAAGCCTTCAGCCATTACCGTTGGTAATCCCAGAGGCTTATCCAAATGGCACGCGAATATCCGCTCGAACTATACCGTAACTTCGGTATCATGGCGCACATCGACGCAGGTAAGACCACCTGCTCGGAGCGTATCCTGTATTACACTGGTAAATCCCACAACATCGGTGAGGTGCACGATGGTGCAGCCACCATGGACTGGATGGAGCAGGAGCAGGAACGCGGCATCACCATCACTTCGGCTGCGACCACCACCTTCTGGGAACGCACCGAAGACGGTCAGACTGCCGATACCCCCAAGCACCGTCTGAACATCATCGACACCCCCGGCCACGTTGACTTCACCATCGAAGTCGAACGCTCGCTGGCGGTTCTCGACGGTGCCGTCTGCGTTCTGGACGCAAACGCCGGTGTTGAACCCCAGACCGAAACCGTGTGGCGTCAGGCTGACCGCTACAAGGTTCCGCGTATGGTTTTCGTCAACAAGATGGACAAGATCGGCGCAGACTTCTTCAACTGCGTTCGCATGATCGAAGACCGCACCGGCGCACGCGCTGTTCCGGTTGGTATTCCGATCGGTGCCGAAACCGAGCTGGAAGGCCTGGTTGATCTGGTCACCATGGAAGAGTGGCTGTGGCAGGGCGAAGACCTTGGTGCAAGCTGGGTCAAAGCTCCGATCCGCGACAGCCTGAAAGACATGGCTGACGAATGGCGCGGCAAGATGATCGAAGCGGCCGTCGAAGAAGACGACGACGCGATGATGGCCTATCTGGAAGGCGAAGAGCCCGACGTTCCGACCCTGCGCAAACTGCTGCGCAAAGGCACGCTGGCGCTGCATTTCGTACCCGTTCTGGGAGGCTCGGCGTTCAAGAACAAAGGCGTTCAGCCGTTGCTCAATGCTGTGATCGACTATCTGCCCAGCCCGCTGGACGTTGTTGATTACATGGGCTTCAAACCCGGCGACGAGGAAGAAGTTCGTAACATCGCACGTCGTGCCGATGACGGCATGGCCTTCTCGGGTCTGGCGTTCAAAATCATGAACGACCCCTTCGTCGGTTCGCTGACCTTCACCCGGATCTACTCGGGCACCATGAACAAGGGTGACTCGATCCTGAACTCGACCAAAGGCAAGAAAGAGCGCATCGGTCGTATGATGATGATGCACTCCAACAACCGGGAAGAGATCGAAGAAGCGTTTGCAGGCGACATCATCGCGCTGGCGGGTCTGAAAGACACCACCACCGGTGACACTCTGTGCGATGCGAAGGATCCGGTGGTTCTGGAAACCATGACCTTCCCCGATCCGGTGATCGAGATCGCGGTCGAGCCCAAAACCAAGGGCGACCAGGAAAAGATGTCTCAGGGTCTGGCCCGTCTGGCCGCCGAAGACCCGTCCTTCCGCGTGGAAACCGACCTGGAATCGGGTCAGACCATCATGAAGGGCATGGGCGAACTTCACCTGGACATCCTGGTGGACCGTCTCAAGCGCGAGTTCAAGGTCGAAGCCAACATCGGTGCGCCTCAGGTGGCTTATCGTGAAACCATCTCGATGCCGGTCGAACACACCTACACCCACAAGAAACAGTCGGGTGGTTCGGGTCAGTTCGCCGAAGTCAAGCTGGAGATCCAGCCCACCGAGGCAGGCGAAGGTTATTCGTTCGAAAGCCGCATCGTTGGTGGTGCCGTTCCGAAGGAATACATCCCCGGTGTTGAAAAAGGCATCAACTCGGTCATGGACAGCGGCCCTCTGGCTGGCTTCCCCGTGATCGACTTCAAGGTTGCCCTGCTGGACGGTAAGTTCCACGATGTTGACTCGAGCGTTCTGGCGTTCGAAATCGCGGCCCGTATGTGTATGCGTGAAGGCATGCGCAAAGCTGGCGCGAAGCTGCTGGAACCGATCATGAAGGTCGAAGTGATCACCCCGGAAGAATACACCGGCGGTATCATCGGCGACCTGACCTCGCGTCGGGGCCAGGTGTCTGGTCAGGAACCGCGCGGCAACGCGATCGCGATCGATGCGTTTGTTCCGCTGGCGAACATGTTCGGCTACATCAACACCCTGCGTTCGATGTCGTCGGGCCGCGCCCAGTTCACCATGCAGTTCGACCACTACGATCCGGTTCCGCAGAACATCTCGGACGAGATCCAGGCGAAATACGCATAAGCGACGATTTGAGGGAGCGCCGTTCCGGGGCTCCCTTCATTACAGAAAAAGGAGGCCATCATGGCAAAGGAAAAGTTTGAGCGTAATAAGCCGCACGTCAACATCGGCACGATTGGGCACGTTGACCACGGCAAGACGACGCTGACCGCAGCGATCACCAAGTATTTCGGTGACTTCAAGGCGTATGACCAGATTGACGGCGCGCCGGAAGAGAAAGCCCGCGGCATCACCATCTCGACCGCGCACGTGGAATACGAGACCGACGCGCGCCACTATGCGCATGTCGACTGCCCCGGCCACGCCGACTACGTCAAGAACATGATCACCGGTGCCGCTCAGATGGACGGCGCGATCCTGGTTGTGAACGCAGCGGACGGCCCGATGCCGCAGACCCGCGAGCACATCCTGCTGGGCCGCCAGGTTGGCATCCCGAAGATGGTCGTGTT